>JAAXZS010000054.1 GCA_012719745.1 Clostridiales bacterium
CCTTTTACCCCCGGCTTATTGACCTGCTGTTTAAGAATCTGGACAGTCAACGCAGCATTGAGAGCTATATTGCCCGGGAGGAACAGGAGCGCATTGCCGCCGAAATCCACGATACCGTGCTGCAAAAGCTGTTCGGCGCGGCCTGTCGCATTCGGGTGATGCGTACGAATCAGGAGGAAAACACGGAGGAAGCGCTGGCTGCCCTTGAAAAGACACTGGAGAGTTCCATGACCGAGCTGCGGGAGGCCATTTACGACCGACATTTTGAGGGAGGGACGCCCTTTCTTACAAGACTGGAGCAATATTTAACCGAAACGGAGCGGCTTTGCGGCGTGACCGTCCGCCGGCAATTGGACGTCCGGGCGGTCAGTCTGACGCCGGGGCAGAAAACGGCGCTCTACCGCATTATCTGCGAGGCGGTGAACAACGCCGTCCGCCACGGAGGGGCGCATTTAATCGAGGTGGAGCTAACGGTGGAGCCGGAGCAGGTTTCGGCCGCCATTCAGGATGACGGCGGAGGCTTTTCGCCTACCCAGCGGACGGCGGGCAACGGCCTGCATCACATGTGCGAACTGGCGGCGCTGCTAAAAGGGCAGCTGGGCATCACCTCCGCGCCGGGTGCGGGCTGCCGCATTGCGCTTTCCATCCCCAGATAGATGCCGCAAAACACGTTTATAGACACAGGATCCCAGAGGATCCGGGAGGCAGACCATGATTCTCATACTGGATGATCATCCCATTGCGCGGCAGGGGCTTTGCTCTGTGCTGCATACCCGCCGGCCGGAGGAACCAATTTTACAGGCCGGCACTGTATGGGAGGCGGAGGAAAAGACCCGGGACGCTCCCGTCACCATGGCCTTTATCGACCTGAAGCTGGGGCGGGAGAGCGGCTTTGATTATCTGGAGTGGCTCAACAAAACGGGGCGGGAGGTAAAAACCTTTCTGATCACCTCCTCCTCTGATCCCGCCGATTTTCAGCGGGCGAAGCGGTTGGGGGTGGACGCCTATGTGCTCAAAGACGCCTTTCTGGACGAGATTGCCTACGGCGTGGCAGCAGTGACCAGAGGCGGAAAATTCTATTCCGCCGCCATGGTGGATTCCCTGGACGGAAAATGCCGGGAGCAAGACAATCTCAAGACACTGACCGACCGGGAGACTCAGGTGCTGTCCCTGCTGGCCCAGGGCTGCGGCAACCGGCAGATCGGCGGACGACTGTATATTTCGGAGGGAACCGTGAAAAAACATATCAGCAGTATTTTGAGTAAGTTGGGACTTCACAACAGGGTGGAGGCCGTTTTGTTCGCCTCCCGCAACCGGGAGGAGACGGAAGACGCGAGAAGCGAGAGAGGAGTGAGCGTATGAAGCGGGGCGGACGGCTGATTTTATGGACGGCTCTGGCTCTGGCCCTGAGCAGTGTGGGCGTGGGCTACGGAGCCTGGTCGGAAAATCTGCGGGTGGACACCACTGTGGCCACCGCGCAGCAGTCCTATCATTTCAGCGCACCGGAGAGCTGCCGTGCCTATGTGTGCGCGGGGGAGGAAAAGACGGCTGTCACCCTGACGGCGCAGCCGGATCATGAAAAGACCGCCGTGACAGTCACCGGCGTCACAAGTGAGCTTTTGCAAAAAAAGGACGCCTATTTGCGTATTGAGTGCCCCATTGAGGCACAAGACGCCAATTCGGTACCGGCGCGGGAGTGTCCGCCGGATAAAGAAACGGCGCCTGTGGATACCGTAGCCGCTGCTGCCGTACCCGCCGGACTGACGGTCTGCGGTCTGCCCTGCGACGGGGCGGTCGTTGCCCGCCTGCCCGTCCAAACGCTCCATTTTGATGTGTGGCAGGGGACGGAAACGGTGGCGGGACAGCTGCGAACGGTGATATTGCTGCAGCCCCGGGCGGCGGAGCTGGGGACGAAGGTATCCCTTGCCCTGCCTTATGACGATCTACCCGCCGAGGGGCAGAAAATAGCGGACCGGGGCGAGAAGCTGACGGCCGAGGCGCAGTTTACCTACACCATCCCTGTTTCCTGTGTGGTGAGCCAGTTTAACGAACAGGGGGGACAGTCTTGAAGATGAAAAGACGGACGCGGGCGCTGCTGGCGGCCCTTTTTCTGACGGCGGCACTGGCGGTGTCAGCGGCGGCCTACTGGGTGCAGAAATTAGAGGCGGATGTGTCTGTGACGATCCAGACCCCTGTCACGGTGACTGTGACAAGGGAAAAGCCCACATCATGACAACACAGAGAAGACGGCTGGCGGTCGTTTTTGCCTTGACGGTGACTGTACTGTGCGGAGCGGCGGGTTACCGACTGGACGAAGGAATACAGATGGCTGTCTGGGGCGGCATGTTGGCGTTTTTTCTGCTGGCACCCCGGCTCCGCGCTCCCGGCAGCGGACGGCTGCGGGGGCATGTGATAGGAATGGCGGCGGTGGGCGCCGCCATTTTCCTGGGGGTGCCCTTTTTGCTGGCAGCCATGACAAAAACACTGGCGGCCAGCCCCTACGACCGCTCTCTCCCCGGCATTTTTTACAATCTGCTGCGGACTGTGCCCGGCCTTTGCGTGCTGGAGCTGACCCGCGGATTTGCCGTGTCAGCCATCTATGCCGGACCGCCCCATCTGCGCCGGACTAAGACGGCGGCGGTCTATCTGCTGCTGCTTATGGCGGCCTTTCCCTTTGCCCGCCTGGGCGCCGTAAAGGACGCCAGAGATGCCTTTTATCTGGGGGCCCAGTATCTGTTTCCGCTGATGGCGCAGGGGGCGGCACTGATGATGCTGGCACTGCGGGGCGGCGCATCGGCCTGCCTCGCTTTTGCGGTGATTCCCCCCGTTTTTCGGTACATTTTTCCGGTGCTGCCTTCTTTGCCCTGGCTCCCGGTGTGCGTGTGGGACATGCTGCTTCCCGTGGGACTGTTGCTTTTGGCGTTTGACGCCGGAAGAGAAGCACCCCGGCGAGTAAGACGGGAATCCCGAACCTCCCGCATCGCCTTTGGCGTGGCGCTGGCAGCGGTGGTGGGGCTATGCTGGTTCAGCGCCGGTGTCTTCGGTGTGCGGCCGCTGGTGGTGCTTACCGGCAGTATGGAACCGGGCATCATGCCCGGCGATGTGGTGCTGGTGCGCCGTTTTACGCAGGAGAGTGAGATCAACGCCTTGCAAGTGGGGGATGTCATCAATTTTCAGAAAGATGACATCAATGTGACTCATCGCATCGTGTCCATCCTTACGGACGAGACGGGCAATCTCACCTTTTACACCAAGGGCGACAACAACGATTCCCAGGACGGAGCGGCGCTGATGCCCAACGACATCAACGGACGCATCATCCGGGTGGTGCCCAAGGTGGGACTGCCGGTACTTCTCATGTGGAGCGGCCGGGACGCGCCGGAGGGCGTGGAAACCGGCCAATGAAAGGAGTGTTGACTGATGAAACTGCCCGTTGACCGCCGGGGCCTTCCTCGGAGCGCCCGCGTGGCCGCCCTGATTGTCAGCGCCGCGGCCTTCTGCCTCACGGCGGGACTGGCCGCGGTAAAGCTGCCGGGACGGGAGGTAACGGAGGATTCGTTTCGCTACGGCTATGAGGTTTCGGCAGAGGGGACAGCCGAAAGTCGACTTACTGACGATGCCGTTTATCCCGACGGAGTGGTGGAGATGGGAAAGCTGTGTCCCTACGCCCTGACCAAGACCGTGGAGGTGGAATTATCCGCCGTCTACACGGGGACGGAGGCAGCGGAGGTGAGTGGTACTTACACCGTGGAGGCGGTGATCGCCGGTGTTCGGCAAAGCGATACGGCGGACGAGCCGGTGTATGAAAAGCGGGTTACCATCGACAGTGGTACGGCGGAATCCGATGAGGCCGGCGCTTTCGTCAACCTTTCCTTGAGCGTGGATCCCACGGTATATGTTGCCGCTGCCGACGTCATTGACGCCGCCATCGGCACAAGCCCCGCCCGCAGCGTCACGCTGGTATTTTCCGGTATCTTTACCGCCGAGACATCCTGGGGAGAGGTGGAGGCGCCTTTTTCCTGGTCGCTGTCCCTGCCGGCCTCGGCCACGGTGCCTCTTTATACGCTGGCGGCCGAGGCGCCTGCAAATACACAGGGCAGCCTGACGGAGCCGGAGACCCACCAAGTATTCATCGCCACTCCGATGAAGGCGGTGCTGATCATGCTGCCGGTGCTCTGCGCCGCGCTCTGCGGGGTGCTTTGGCGCTTCACCCGGCCCTATACCGACGAGGAGCGGTGCAGTGCCCGGAAGCGTCGGGCGCTGCGCCTTTACGGCAGATACATGGTGTGCCTGCTGGGGGAACCTCCGGCGGGACCGTTTTACCCGGTGCGGGATCTGGAGCAGCTTTCCGCTCTTGCCGAGGAGGCCCACAGCCCCCTTTTCTATACCGCGGACGAAGAGGGCTTGCCCCGGGACGGCCTTTTCTTCGTACCCTGGAGCAACCGGGTCTACACCGTGACGCTGGCGGAGACTACCCCTAAAGAGGTAGTTCTTTCGGGCCAAAAGGAGCAGTGAGACAGAGCCCTCCGGGGCATTTAAAAAACCGCCTGCCGCCCTATACTGGGAAGTGCCTGCGGGAAACGCGGGAAATTTGAATCAAAAAACTGGGAGGCAGAACGTATGAAACGGAAATGGAATACCTTACTGGCAGGGACGCTGGCGTTGATGATGGTGCTGGTGGGCACCGGCTACGCCTATTGGTCCGACACACTGAATGTGACCACCAAGGCCAGCACCGGCGAACTGGATGTGACCTTTGTGGATTTGGGTTTGTACGCACAGTATGACAACGAGGACGACGCCAACAACTGGAGCATTATCGACGGCGTCAAGGGCGGCGCGGCTCATACCGACACCGGTTATGTGGCCAGCAACTTCTTCACTGACAGTGACCATAACACCATTACCGGCAAAGGCGCGATCGCAACATATACCGGCAGAGCACAGGCTTTTAATGACATCAGCTTCAACGCCGAGCTGGTCAATCCCACGGAGATCGGCAAGAAAATCAGCGGCTATGCCGCCGCGGACAAGGGCAGTGATTCCATTGCCATTACCCTCAACCAGCTGTATCCCGGCTATGCCCAGGCTTTCCGCACCGACATCGTGAATCTGGGTTCTCTGGCTGCCCGCCTGAGCAATATCCAGTTTACCACCGCAACCATGGACAACAAGGAACTGACCTCCAATCTTAAGCAGATGCTGGGCGTGGCCGTTTATATCGACAAGGAGACCAACGGCTCCACTACCAACGACACCTTTAAGCTGGCCAACGCCGTGGGCGCTGCCAACTGCTTCACTATGGGCGGTGTGGACTTTGTCCGCCTCAGCGCTCTTGAGAACAAGACTGTCTGTGCGGCACTGACCAAGGCTGTCTCCGACGGCCTGCTGCTGGCAAAGCCCGACGGTCAGTATCGTATGGATATGTTCTACGCCATTGGCATGGCGCCTGACGCCGAGGGTAAGTATACCTCTGGCACCGCCGCCAAGGCAATGACCAATGCCACCGCTTCCGAAGCCAAGGACGCCAAGACCGAAAACAAGGGTGTTACCATCACCATGAACATGAGCTGGGATCAGTTCAATCAGGGCGTAACGCCTGAGACCACCAACATTCTGGAGAATCAGAACGTGGCAAGATAACATCTGTATATGCACAAGGGGCCCTGCGGCTGTGTCCGGCCGCAGGGCCCCTTTCTGTTGGTAAAAATATTTTTCTTTTCTACGTTTCTCTGTTGACCGAAAGTGTGCAACAATCGTTCCTTTTGCGCCCAATAGTATAAGTTCAACTGACACCCTTGGCGGAACCCAGCATTTGACAGTAGTCACCGAATCCGGCCTGTACTCGCTGGTGCTTGGTTCCCGCAAGCCGGAGGCGAAAGCATTCAAACGCTGGATCACCCACGAAGTGATCCCCACCATCCGCAAGACCGGCGGCTACGTCAATGACGATGCCGCATTTGTGGCTACATATCTGCCCAACGTGGACGAGCAGACAAAGGCACTGTTTCAACAGACCCTTGCCACCGTGCGCGGCCTGAACGCCAAAATTGAGCAGGACAAGCCTAAGGTGCTGTTTGCAGATGCGGTCAGCACGGCACATACATCCATTCTAATCGGTGAGCTGGCAAAGATTCTCAAACAGAACGGCGTGGAGATCGGGCAGAACCGGCTTTTTGAGTTCCTGCGAAATAAAGGCTATCTGATTTCCCGGAAAGGAACAGACTACAACATGCCCACACAAAAATCCATGGAGCGCGGCCTGTTCGAGATCAAGGAGACCGCCATCAGCCACAGCGACGGACACACCAGCGTCAGCAAGACGCCTAAGGTGACCGGGCGCGGACAGCAGTATTTCGTTTCCTTGTTCCTCGGCGCGTGAAAGGAGGACACATGACAGATAAACAAATTGCTCATGTCGAGGAGCAGCTCATTAAATTTATTGACCAAGTGATAGAAAAGCGAAATGCGACCACAGCAGAGGTGGAAGCTCTGCCAGCGGTCGCACACGCCTTAGCCGATATTACCGCCGAGAGCAACTGTGCGGCCCAAGGCTCCCCTGCGGATGCTGGACTTGCAACGTCAGTCCAATCAGATGCAGCACCTGCATGTTCGGATCTTCCGGCATTTGATTATTCCGGACTGACTGATCGGACGGTGGCCACGCTGCACAGCGCTGAGAACATGATTCGTACCGCCCACCGGGATTACGTCATCAAGGTGGCCGACGCGGTGGGAATGGCACACGATGAATTGAGCTCGTCCGAAAATCGGACTACCTCACATTCGAACCAATACACAGAGGACACTTTTATGGGCTGTGATGGCTGGGAGATCAGCGCACACGCCAACAGCGCACCTGACCATGAGCCCATTCAGGGCAAGCAGTATTCAGATGCAGACTACATAGCACTGAATAATTCTCTGGTGCGGCGCATCGGCACACTCAACTGCGGGCACGCTGCGTTCCCGATTATGTTGGGCGTCAGCTCTCCGCAGTACACACCAGAGGAACTGCAAAAGTTCCGTGATGACAACGCCGCTGGCATCGACTATCAGGGCAAACACTATACCGGCTATGAGGCCACGCAGCTGCAGCGCCGCATAGAGGAATCCATGCGCAGGCAGAAACGCCGCATTCTGGTGGACGAAACTACCGGCGATAAAGAGAAACTGCAAACGGATCAGATCCGCTATGTGCGCCTGAAAGATGAATACGCGCGATTCTCCAAGGCTGCTGGATTGCGGACACAGGTGGAAAGGGCGGAGGTGTCCGGGTTCGGCCCAAAACAGGGAAGAGCGGCGGCAGCGGAAAACAAAGCTGTTGAAAAACTGGCCAATTCGATGTATAGTGGTGATACTGAATCGAACGTTTCCGAGTATATCCACGATAGAAATGCTTATATTTCAAAATATCCCACAAGTGATAGCCGGTATTTCAATGCGTATAAGGAACTGAAGAACATCGGTATTAAGAAAGGCGTTTTGCTCCCAGCTGTTCAGAAACAGGCGTTTATTTTGCCGAGCGGGAAACGCGATCCCAACCATATACTAAAACGAATGTTAGAGCGGAACATAACGGATGACGAAGTAAGAAGCTACATGGAAAACGCCAGAGTGATGTTTGCGCAATGGGGCGGAGCGAGGCAGGCGTTTTATGGGACAGACGGTGTAAGTGTTATCGCAAAGGATGACGGCAACTGGCTGTATAAGACCGTGTGGAAAAAAGAAGACTTTGACGAGGAAACAGATTTAATTTTGGAGGTGTTGAGCAAATATGGATTATAACGCTGATCGCTTTTGCCCTGTGTATAAGCGTATCGTTGACGCAGATCTATGTTATGATTCTCTAAACTGCTTAAACGGTGGGTTTAGGGTGTCCTCAACGAAAGAACTGGGAGATGTACCGGATATCGAATCTGCGCGAGAAGTTTGCCGTGCGTGTCCATACAGCGATTTAGATTAAACCACCAACCTTCTGGGCGGTGGTTTTTTCATGCACATTTTTAGGAGGACGAATATGAACCCTGTGAAATTTGCGGGAATGAATGCAACGTTTGTCGCGCCAGGCTGTGACGATCTTTCGGCCATGAAAGAAACGAGCGAGAGGTATGGCAGGCCATCGGTGACGAGTTGCTGGAAGCCAACAGAGGAAGAGTTGCAGGTGCTGAACAATGGCGGATGCGTTTGCTTGTCTGTGATCGGAGGGCAGCCTCCTGTTGCACTGTGGGCACAAAAAGTAGAGGTTATCAGCAATGATTGACCTTTACTTGAAAATCCGCCTGATTTCGTGGGCGGTGGCAATTGTAATCCTGTTGATTGTGGCAATCGTTCTTATCATAAAGCATTTTCGTTGATCGAAGCAGCTGGACGGCTGCTTTTTTCATACCCATTTGGCCAATCCGCAGGCCTAACAAAGCGGAGCGGTGGGAGCTGGCGACCTCCTAAAACGCCTAACCGCAAAAGGAGATTTATGAAAACAGAATTTTTGCAGAACCTCAAAATCGGCGATCAGGCGCTGACCAAAGAGATCATCGACGCCATCATGGCCGAGAACGGCCGGGACATCGAGGCGGCCAAAAAGCCCTTCGCGGACTATGACCACATCAAAGAGCAGCTGAAAACGACGCAGGATGGCTTGAAAGCCTTTGATGGTGTCGATGTCGCACAACTGCAGGGCCAGATCACCAAGTTATAAAAAGGGAACAAAATTAAAAGAGACTGACCGTAACCTGACTTACGACAAGGGGAAAAACCCAGCAGCCGGCCCTAAATGGGACAAGGCACTTATGGCCGCCGAGGGTGACGCCATGACCGCCGATGTGCAGGACTACGTTGACAGGAAGGCAGGGAAGCAATGACCGCATTGGAAAAAGTCCGGGCGTGGATTGCCACGTTCCCCGACTATGACATCCTCGGCGCGTTCCATGTGGACTACGCCGATCAGGCAGTGCCTAACAATGGCGGCATCTTCCCCAGCGGACTTGTTGAGGTGGAGCGCCGCCGGGACATTGTAGGCAACACAACGGTGACCAACCAATACAATTTCGGCATTTACAGCGTGTTTGCCAAGCCGCCCGGTGACGACATCGGCGCGGCCATCAACGCCGACTGGATCATGGATTTCCAGATGTGGGTGCAGGAACAGTCCGTTGCCGGGCAGGCCCCCGTATTCGGTGACATTCCAAATGCCGAAAAAATTACCGCGCAAAACGGCGTCCTGTATGATGCCGACAGTGAGGGGACAGCTACCTATATGGTACAGCTGTCCGTTCAATTCAAGAAAAAATATATGAAGGGAGTCCTGCTAACAAAAGTCAATAGGTAAAGTGAAAAAATCAGGCAACGAAAAAATAGCACGACAAAAAGGCGGCCGCAACATGCGCCCACCTGATTTAGGAGAATGGCGAAAATCCGTTAAGTATCCAGTGTTGCGTTCTCCAAGGCGTTCAAATGCTCCCTGACCTTGGCGTGGTAGATACGCAGGAACTTGTTTTCCGCAGCCGTCATGTAAACAAGGTATGGCTTACCTTCTGCTCTTTTGCGGTCAAGAAACTGGTAGACAGGCTCGTCTGGCG
>JAAXZS010000138.1 GCA_012719745.1 Clostridiales bacterium
ATTTATTCTGGTGCAACAACAATTTCAGCTTGGCACCTTCGAATGATCCTCATATAAAAAATGCCGCCTGTTTTTTAACAGGCGGCATTTCAGTTTGTCAAAACCCGGCTGCCTAGCAAACGGCAGCCGGGTTCTTTATCAGACGGAAAATTATTTCAAAAGGTTTTATAATTCAGTTCATCTGTTTTCTGCGGGACAGGTTCACGGTGCCGTCCTGCATGGAGCTGATCCACTCCAGGCTCTTGCCGGTGCCCTCGGCCACGCAGGAGATAGCGTCCTCCGCCACCACCGTATGGATGCCGGTGCGGGCGGTAATCAGCTTGTCAAAGCCGTCCACCAAACTGCCGCCGCCGGTCATGACGATGCCGTTGTTGGAGATGTCCGCCACCAGCTCGGGGGGCGTACGTTCCAGGACACCGTGTACAGCCTCCAGAATCCGCTCCACCGGCTCTTCAAAGGCCTCCATCATCTCCGTAGAACTGACAGAAACCGTCTTAGGCAGGCCGGTCATCAGGCAGCGGCCCTTGATTTCAATGGTCTGCTCTTCTTCCTTGGGAAATACGCAGCCGATCTCCATCTTCATCAGCTCCGCCGTCCGCTCACCGATAAGAATGTTGTGCTTGCGGCGCATATATTTGACGATGGATTCGTTGAACTGGTCGCCGGCTACCTTAATGGAGGTGGATTCCACCACACCGGAGAGGGAGATGACGGCAATATCGGAAGTACCGCCGCCGATGTCCACCACCATATGGCCGTCGGGCTTGGCAATGTCGATACCCGCGCCGATGGCAGCGGCCACGGGCTCTTCGATCAGGTACACCTTGCGGGCGCCTGCCTGAATGCCGGCATCCACAACAGCACGCTCCTCCACCTCAGTAATGCCGGAGGGAACGCAGATAATCACCCGAGGCTTCATCATCTGTACACCGCCGGCCACCTTATGAATAAACTCCTTGAGCATACGCTCGGTCATATCGTAGTCGGAAATCACGCCCTCCCGCAGAGGACGGATGGCCACGATGTTGCCAGGGGTACGGCCCAGCATAGCCTGGGCATCGGAGCCCACCTTCAACAGGCGCCCCGTATTTTTGTCAATAGCCACCACAGAGGGCTCATTGAGAATGACGCCCCGGCCTTTTACATAGACCAATACGGAAGCGGTACCTAAATCTATACCGATATCTTTCGCTAAAGCACACATATTTGTTCTCCTTTTTTCTGTCGTTATCACGGACGGCTCATTAAGCCGATTATTTCCTGAATATTTATTATACTTTGGCACCGAACTATTTGCAATAGGATTTCGGCATATTTCATGCTTTTTTCATGTCTTGAAGACAGAAGTCCCCCTTATTGGCCGGGAACTATATAATCCGCACGACAGACACTTCTCCTATTTTACGCCGTTCTTTTTAAATCATGCGGCCTGCTCACTGATGGACGGGCGGCGTTGCCGCCAGCGTCAGACAGACTACTTCCGCTGCACCCGCCTCTTTTAAAACCCGCACACACTCGCCGAGAGTCGCCCCGGTGGTCAGAATGTCATCCACCAGCAGCCAGCGCTTTCCGGTAATATTTTCCGGCTGCACCGCCTCGTAAACACCCAGCACATTGGCTCGGCGCTGCTCGGCGCTCTCCATCCCTGATTGGGGCGGGTTGTCCATTATTTTGCGTAGCGTCTGCTGTGGAGGGACATGCCAGTCCACACACAGCGAGGCGGCCAGATACCTCGATTGATCAAAGCCACGCTTTTTCAGCCGCTTTTGGCTCACCGGCACCCAGGTAATGGCGTCAAATGCGCCACTGTACTGCTCGGCGGCGCACTGGGCCATCAACGCGCCGAAGCAGGAAAGACCGCCCAGTTTCCCTTTAAATTTAAAATTCAGCAGAGCTGTACGTACCGCTCCTTCATAATAAAGAGGGGAGGCGCAGCGTCCGAAGCCCGTTCCCTGCCGCAGCGCGTTTTCGCCCGTGTAGGGCAGTGTCTTTTCGCAGTCGGCACACAGCAGGTCTTTCCCCGCCATTTTACCGCAAAAGGGACAGCGACGCGGGAAAAGAAAATTCATTACCTGTCGGGTGGCCCGATTCAGGCTCTCATTCACATCCTGCAGCATTTACGCCCTCCTTCAGCCGCCGCCGCAGACCGCTGTATCGGCGCTGCTGCTTGTCGTTGGCCGCCATACGGGCAGGCACCGTGTCGTCTCCTACAAGAATCAGCAGATCCCGAGCCCGGGTAATGGCCGTGTACAAAACGCCCCGTACCATCAGTGACGGCGCGGCCGGCGCCGTTGCCAGGATTACCGCCCGGTATTCGCTTCCTTGTGCCTTATGTACCGTAACCGCATAGGCCATTTCCAGCTGGGAGAGCATGTCCGCCGTGTAGGTCACCAGACGGTCGTCAAATAAAATGGTCAGAAGCTCGCCAGACGGGTCCACCTCTTGAATTGTACCCACGTCGCCGTTAAAAATACCCGTTCCCACGGTGCCATCGGTTTTTTCCCAGACCACATCGTAATTGTTTTTGGTCTGCATCACCCGATCCCCCTCACGGAAAATCAGGTCTCCCCACTCCTTCTGGTGCTTGCCGGCAGCAGGTGGATTCAGAGCGGCCTGCAATGCCCGGTTCAGATTTCCCGTACCGGCCGCGCCCTTTCGCGTAGGGGAGAGCACCTGTATCTGATCGGTGGGAATGCCCATTTTTTCCGGCAGGCGGGTCTTGCACAGTTCCACCACCGTGTCCACCAGACGGTCGGGCGTACGGCGGCAGAGGAAGAAAAAGTCGCTCTGCTTGTTTTCCAGCTGAGGCGGCTGTCCCAGATTGACGGCGTGGGCATTGCGGATGATGGCGGACTGCCGGGCCTGGCGAAAGATCTCCGTCAGGGAAATCGTCTCCACCACGCCGCTGCGGATGAGGTCGCCAAAGACATTTCCCGCTCCCACAGAGGGCAGCTGGTCGGGATCGCCCACCATCACCAGCCGGCATCCCGGCCGCAGAGCCGCCAGAAGCGCCCGCATCAAAAGGAGATCCACCATGCTCATTTCATCCACGATCACCGCGTCGGCGGCAAGAGGATCCTTTTCGTTTTTGGTAAAACCAATCTCGCCGGTCTGATCATTGAGTGTCATGCCCAATGCCCGGTGCACCGTCTGCGCCTCCCGGTCGCACAGCTCGCTCATCCGCTGAGCCGCCCGTCCCGTAGGCGCCAGAAGCATCACATCAAGGCCCATCCGCTCAAAGAGGGTCACAATGCCCCGCACAGAGGTGGTTTTACCGGTGCCGGGGCCGCCGGTCAACAACAGCACACCTTTCTGCGCCGCCAGAAGCACCGCCTTCTTCTGCTGGGGCGCGTAGGAAATTCCCTGTACCTTCTGAATCTCCTCCACAATTTTTTCCGCACCCCGGCCCCGGTCTGCCTGTGCCTCCATCAACGTTAGAAGCTTTCGCTGTGTATAAGCCTCCGCCTCGTACATTTTCCAGAGATAGCAGGCGTCCACATTGGCAATATGCTCCTGCACCAGTATGTGCCGCTCCAGCAGATCGTCCAGCGTTTTTTCCACCGCGTCGCCACCGCAGTCAATGAGCTGCGCCGTGGCCGCCACTAACTTCTCCCGAGGGAGAAACACATGGCCGTTATTTAAGTTATAGGTCAATTCGTAGGTCAGTGCCGCCTCGGTGCGGCAGGGGCTGTCACCGGCAAGACCCATGCTCAAAGCAATTTCGTCCGTAACGCCGAAATCCACTCCATACCGGTCATCCGAGAGGAGATAGGGGTTTTCCCGCACCTTGTCGATGGCCGCCGCCCCGTAGGTGCGGTATAGCTGCATGGCAAGGGGCACCGGCAAATCATAGCGGGCCAGAAATTCCATCACCCGCCGCATACCGGAAAGTGCCCGGAACGCCGCGCCGATCTCCATAGCTTTTTTGGCGGTGATGCCCTTGATAAGGGACAGCTTTTCCGGCTCCTCCTCCAGCACTGTCAGCGTATCCACGCCAAAGCGCTCCGTCAGGCGGGCAGCCGTGGCTGGGCCCACGCCCTTGAGAACACCGGAGGAGAGGTAGTTGAGGATCTCGGTTTCGTCCTCCGGCATCCGCCGCTCCACCTGTTCCGCCGTCAGCTGTTGGCCATAGGAGGGGTGGTTCACCCAGGCGCCGGTGACAGTCATGGATTCACCGGGAGCGGCGCAGGGAATGCAGCCCACCACTGTGACCACCTCGCCTTCGGCGGTCACAAGGCGCAGCACTGTATACCCATTCTCCTCGTTCTGGAAAATCAGATTCAGTACCGTTCCTTCTATTGTGCAGCGTTCACCCATACAGCAATCCTCTTACATGAAATAATTTTTGACTTCCTCCGGAGTGGTGAGCATCACGCCCTCCTCCTCCCCAATCAGCAGTTCCGCTATCTTCCGGTTTTCTTCGCCCATCCCGCAGTCCACAATTAAAATGGGCGCGGCGCGGTTGATCTGCAGCCGCAACTCCTCCAACTCGTGGACAGAATATTCAAGAGCCGTGTCATCCCGGGCGGGCACCAGCAGCAGCGCATCCGCCTTCGGTCTTTTCAGGTGGGGAAACAATCCCACGATCAGCCACACCAGGGCTGTCAGTCCCACGGCGGCCAAAAAAGCAATCACGCCGTCTTGCAGCAGTGTCATCTTCATCACCTCGCCACCATCTTATGCGGCGAGATTTTGTCCTGTCAGGGCAGCATTTTTTTCAAATATTGGCCGGTATAGGAATTTTCCGCTTCGGCCACTTCTTCGGGTGTACCCACGGCCACCACCGTACCGCCGCCGCTGCCGCCCTCCGGCCCCAGATCAATGAGGTAGTCGGCGGACTTCACTACGTCCAGATTGTGCTCGATCACCAGCACCGTGTTGCCCAGATCCACCAGCCGCTGCAAAACCTCCAGCAGTTTTTTTACATCATCGGCGTGAAGGCCGGTGGTGGGTTCGTCCAGAATATAGATGGTGTGGCCTGTGGCCCGGCGGGAGAGCTCTGTGGCCAGCTTCACCCGCTGCGCCTCACCCCCGGAGAGGGTGGTGGAGGCCTGGCCCAGCTTTACATAGCCAAGGCCTACATCGCACAGAGTTTGGAGCTTCACCGCGATCTTGGGCACGGCAGAGAAGAAGGTCAGTGCCTCCTCCGCCGTCATGTCCAGCACCTCGGCAATATTCTTACCTTTGTACCGCACCTCCAGCGTCTCCCGGTTGTACCGCTGGCCATGGCACACGTCGCAGGGAACGTAGACGTCCGGTAAAAAGTGCATTTCGATTTTCAAAAGGCCATCGCCCGAGCAGGCCTCGCACCGCCCCCCTCGGACATTGAAGGAGAACCGACCCGGCCCGTAGCCCCGGGCCTTAGCCTCCTGGGTGGCGGCAAAGAGATCCCGGATGTCGTTGAAAAGGTTGGTGTAGGTGGCCGGATTGGAACGGGGCGTCCGGCCAATGGGGCTTTGGTCAATGTCAATGACCTTGTCCAGATTTTCCATGCCCTCGATGGCCTCGTGCTTCCCCGCCCGGGTCTTCATGCCGTTGAGGGCCGCTCCCAGATGCTTGAAAAGAATTTCATTCACAAGGGAGGACTTGCCGCTACCGGATACGCCGGTGACGCAAGTGAAGGTGCCCAACGGGATGGACACGTCGATGTGCTTGAGGTTATTCTCCGCCGCACCGCGCACTGTGAGAAAAGCGCCGTTGCCGGGCCGTCTTGTTTCCGGCACGGGAATTTTTTTCTTACCGCTGAGGTACTGCCCGGTGAGGGACTTGGGATTGGCCATGACCTCCTCAGGCGTACCGGCGGCCACTACCTCCCCGCCGTGGGCGCCGGCGCCGGGACCGATATCGATGAGATAATCAGCGGCGCGCATGGTGTCCTCGTCGTGCTCCACCACAATAAGTGTGTTGCCCAGATCCCGCAGGCGTTTGAGGGTAGCCAAAAGCTTATCGTTGTCCCGCTGGTGCAGACCTATGGAAGGTTCATCCAAAATATAGAGAACGCCCATCAGGCTGCTGCCGATCTGGGTGGCCAGACGGATACGCTGGCTCTCGCCGCCGGACAGGGTACCGGAGGAGCGGGAGAGGGTCAGATAGCTCAATCCAACGGACTGTAAAAAGCCCAGACGACTGCGGATCTCCTTGAGGATCTGCCCGGCAATCATCTGCTGCATCTCCGTCAGCGACAGATGCTCAAAAAAGGGCAACTCCTCATCCACCGGTAAGTCGGTAAGCTCGTTGATGGAAAGGTCTCCCACCGTCACGGCCAGCGCCTCTTTTTTCAATCGTTTTCCCTTACACACAGGACAGGGACATTGGGACATGAACTCCTCAATCTCCCGCTTGCTGGCATCGCTCTGGGTCTCGGTATAGCGGCGCTCCAGATTGTTGACGATACCCTCGAAGGGTTGAAACAATGTGCCCTTGCCCCGGGGCTGGTCGTAGGTCAGTTCCAGCTTTTCCCCTTTGGTGCCGTAAAAAATCAGATCCTTGATCTCCGCGCTTAAGGTTTTCACCGGGTCGCGGAGGGAAAAATGATACTTTTTGGACAGCGCGTCAAAATACATCCGGGAAATGCCGTCCCCTCGGATATTGTTCCAGCCGGGGGCCACCACCGCACCATCCAGAATGGATTTGTTTTCATCCGGCACAATCAGCGTCGGGTCCGCCTTCATCTGGCTGCCAAGGCCCATGCAGGCCGGGCAGGCGCCGTAGGGATTGTTGAAGGAGAACATCCGGGGCGTCAATTCCTCAATGGAGATGCCGCAGTCCTCGCAGGCGTAGTTCTGGGAAAAGGTGAGGTCTTTTCCCTCCCGCAGCAGATTCACCACCACAAGACCGCCCGATAGAGCCGCCGCCGTCTCCACGGAATCGGTGAGCCGCTGGGTGATGTCAGGCCGGACGATGAGGCGGTCCACAATGACCTCGATGTGGTGTTTCTTATTCTTCTCCAGCTGGATTTCTTCCGTCAGGTCATAGAGATTGCTGTCCACCCGCACCCGGACATAGCCGGAACGGCGGGCATCCTCAAACACCTTGGTGTGCTCCCCCTTCCGGGCGCGCACCACCGGGGCCATCACCTGAATCCGGGTACCTTCCGGCAGCGTCATGATCTGATCAATGATCTGATCGATGGTCTGCTGACGGATCTCCTTGCCGCAGTTGGGACAGTGAGGCGTACCCACCCGGGCCCACAAAAGTCGCAGATAGTCGTAGATCTCCGTCACTGTGCCCACGGTAGAGCGGGGATTCTTGGAGGTGGTTTTCTGGTCGATGGAGATGGCCGGGGACAGGCCGTCGATATAGTCCACATCCGGCTTGTCCATCTGCCCCAAAAACATCCGGGCGTAGGAGCTGAGGGACTCCACATACCGCCGCTGTCCCTCGGCATAAATGGTGTCGAAGGCCAGAGAGGACTTGCCGGAACCGGAAAGCCCTGTCAGCACCACCAGTTTGTCCCGGGGGATGGTGACGTCAATATTTTTCAGGTTATTTTCTCTTGCGCCTTTGATAAAAATTTGATTCTGCATTGTTTCTTTTCCTTTGAAGTTATTCCTTCACGATAATATCCGCCGTTTGCGCCCGCAGCAGCCGAATGAGATCCGCCGCTCGGCACTCCGTCTGAAAGCCAATCTTTCCCGCTGAGACCAGTATGGTGTCAAAGCCCGCCGCGCTCTCATGAAACACGGTGGGAAACTGCTTTTTCATGCCCACCGGGCTGCAGCCGCCGTGAATGTAGCCTGTCAGGGGCAGCAGCTCCTTCTGGGCAATCATGGCTACGGATTTTTCGCCCACGGCTTTGGCTGCCTTTTTTAAGTCCAGGTTCTCTGCCACGGGAATGTCAAATACATAATACCCGCCTGAGGCGCCCCGGGTCACCAGTGTCTTAAACACATGGGCCGGGTCCTGCCCCACCATCTCAGCCACGGACACGCCGTCGGTGGGGTCACCCTCCCCGTGGGGATAGATGTGGGGCAGGTAGGCGATCTTCTTCTGCTCCAGAATGCGCATCACATTGGTCTTTTCCTCTTTTGTTTTTGCCATATCAGGTCTCCTCCTTTGCCAGCAGCACTACGCCGCCCAGCACGCAGATCATACCCAGCACCGTCCAGATCCGAGGCGCTTCACCGAATACAACGATTCCCACCAGTGCCGCCACCACCGGCTCCACGCTGGCCATAATGGACGCGCGGCCCGACTCCACATAAGAAAGCCCCCGGGTGTAGAAAAAGTAGGGCAGCACCGTGGCCACCACCACCAGACCCAGCATGGGCAAGATGGCATGTCGATTCCCCAGCGCCGTGAGCATGGTGGGCACATCCATAAAGAAAAGCGATCCGACGCCGGCAAAAATAAATGTCCACATAATGACTGTATACGACCCGTAGTGCTGTAAGCCATAGTGGGCAAACACGGTGTAAAGAGCGTAGGATAGACCGGCACCCACGCCCAGCAGCAATCCCTGCAAAGAGATGGTCAGATCGCCGCCCATAATGCCGCTGACCAGCGCGCAGCCCAGCAGAGCCAGCACCAGCGCCAGTATTTTTCGTTTAGTCAGGGGTTCCTTCCACAGTATGGCGCTCATGATGACCACAAAGGAGGGCGCCAGATATAGCAGGATTCCCGCCACCGCCAGTGAGCACATCTGCTGGCAGTTGAAATAGCACCACGCCAGACTCAGCACACTGACAATGCCGGTGCCGAAGAAGATGGGCAGATGCTTCCACTGGATTTTAAATACGCTGCGGTCTTTTATCAGGAAGATGAGTGCCAACAGCACAAGGCCGCCGAAATTGCGGATGGTGACGATATTCATGACCGATACCCCCGCCGCCGCCAGCTCACGGGTAAAGAGGCCGATAAAGCCCCACAAGGAGGCGCCAATAATGACAAACAGATAGGCCGTGGATTTCTTCATAGGTTTTGTTTCTCTCTTTAATTTTACTCTCATTTGCGCGATGTGATTATTTCTGCCCCCGCAGCTCGATGATCTTGCCTTTGTCAAAAAAGCGGCGCTGCGCTTTTTTGAGACCTTCACGCCGCGCCGCGCTGCGGCACAGCGTTCCCGGTTCGCCCCCCAAGGGGCGAGAGTCGTGGTATTTTTCCGACGCACATGTCGCCGGAAAAATAATTTTTTATATCCGCAGGTATATGTGCCGGCTATTTCTGCCCCCGCAGCTCGATGATCTGGTCACGCAGCACCGCCGCGTACTCGAATTCAAGCATCTTGGAGGCCTCTTTCATTTCTTTTTCCAGTCGGGCGATGGTGGCTTCCCGCTCCGCATCCGACAGCTTGCCGCGGGTATGCTTCTTCCCCTCCTGAGCCGCCCGGGAAATCTCCAGCACCTCCCGCACCTCCTTGCGGATGGTCTTGGGCACAATGCCATGGGCCTTGTTATAAGCGTCCTGTTTTTCCCGGCGGCGGTCGGTTTCGTCGATGGCCGCGCGCATGGAAGGCGTTATCTTGTCGCCGTAAAGGATTACCTTGCCCTCGGCATTCCGGGCGGCACGGCCGATGGTCTGGATCAGGCTCGTCTCGCTGCGGAGAAAGCCCTCCTTGTCCGCGTCCAGAATGGCCACCAGCGACACCTCCGGCAGATCCAGTCCCTCCCGCAGCAGGTTGATGCCCACCAGCACGTCGAATTCGCCCAGCCGCAGATCGCGGATCAGCTCCATCCGCTCCAGTGTGGCCACGTCGCTGTGCATATACCGCACGCGGATGTCGTGATTTTTCAGATAGTCCGTCAGATCCTCCGCCATTTTCTTGGTGAGGGTGGTCACCAGTACCCGCTCATTCCGGGCGGCGCGGGTGTGAATTTCATCCATCAGGTCATCGATCTGCCCCGCCACTGGCCGCACCTCCACCTGAGGGTCCAGCAGTCCAGTGGGGCGGATGAGCTGCTCGGCAATCTGGTCGGCATTGTCCCGCTCATAGGCGCCGGGAGTAGCCGAGACAAAAACCGCCTGATGAAACCGCTGCTCAAATTCCTCAAATTGCAAGGGGCGGTTATCAAAGGCGCAGGGCAAACGAAAACCGTATTGCACCAGCGATTCCTTCCGGGCGTGGTCGCCGTTGTACATGGCGTGAACCTGAGGCAGTGTCACATGGGACTCGTCCACGAACAGCAAAAAGTCCTCCGGAAAGAAGTCCAACAGCGTCATGGGAGGGCTGCCCTTGGGCCGGCCGGAAATCACCCGGGAATAGTTTTCGATGCCGGTACAGTAGCCCAGCTCCGTCATCATCTCCATATCGTATTCCGTCCGCTGGCGGATGCGCTGTGCCTCCACAAGCTGGTTGTTGTCCGTAAAGATCTGTACCTGCTCCTCCAACTCCCGCTTGATCTCCCCTATAGCCCGATCCATCTTGTCCTTGGTGGTGACATAGTGGGAGGCAGGATAGATCACCACATGGGCCAGCACCTTGTCCGCCACCCCCGTCACCGGGTCGAACTCGCTGATGCGGTCGATCTCGTCGCCGAAAAACTCCACCCGTACTGCCCGGCCCTTGTAATAGGCGGGGTAGATTTCTACCGTGTCGCCCCGGACGCGGAACATGTTGCGCTCAAAGGCAATATCATTGCGCTCGTACCGGCTCTCCACCAGCTTTTTGAGCAGCGTTTCCCGGTTATATTCCGTCCCGGTGCGCAGGGAGACCGCCATCCCGGCAAAATCCTCGGGTTCCCCCAATCCATAGATACAGGACACGGAGGCCACTACGATCACGTCCCGCCGCTCCAGCAGGGAAAAAGTGGCAGAAAGCCGCAACCGGTCGATCTCCTCGTTGGTGGCGGCGTCCTTGGCGATATAGGTGTCGGTATGGGGAATATAGGCCTCGGGCTGATAATAATCGTAATACGACACAAAATATTCCACAGCGTTTTCCGGAAAAAACTCCCGAAATTCAGCGCACAGCTGGGCGGCCAGCGTCTTGTTGTGGGCCAGCACCAGCGTGGGGCGCTGCACCTTTTCAATGACCTTGGCCATGGTATAGGTCTTGCCGCTGCCGGTAACACCCAGCAGCACCTGCTCCCGCAGGCCATTTTCGATGCCGGCGGCTAAGGTGTCGATAGCCTCCGGCTGATCGCCGGCAGGCTCGTATTCGCTGTGGACAACAAATCGGTTCATGCAACGCTCCTTGCTGAAATCATCCGTATTCTCTCATTTTTTCACCACTGTTTGATCTATTATGATACCATAAAAGCGCTAATATGTAAATACAGGAGACACGCGCCGCGTCTCCTGTATCCATCAAATATATTGTCAGAACACCGGGTAGGAAAAGTAGTCTCCGCCGCTTAGGAGGGTGCCGTTGGCGGCCATGGAAACAAAATCGTTGTCCGCTGCAATAATATGGTCAATCAGCTCCACCCCCACCGTTTGCAGCGCGTCGCGCACGGCCAGCGTCATGGAGACATCCGCCTCAGAGGGCAGGGCGATGCCGCTTGGATGGTTGTGAGCCAGGATCACGCCGCTGGCTCCTGTAAAGAGGGCATTTTCCACAATGGAGCGAATATTGGCGGTGGCCTGATTAACGCTCCC
Organism: Clostridiales bacterium; assembly: GCA_012719745.1. Taxonomy (GTDB): domain Bacteria; phylum Bacillota; class Clostridia; order Oscillospirales; family Oscillospiraceae; genus Vescimonas. The sequence goes on from JAAXZS010000138.1 coordinate 11,536, forward strand.
CTCCGCCAGTTTTTTGCAGTTGATGACCTTTCCCTTCCGGTCAAGGCATGCCTGGTACAGGATTTCTCGTCTCTCTCCCTGAAAGCGGCGCAGGAAGTAGGCACCTGTCTTTTCCACAGAGTTAAAAATGATCTCTTCTTCAGTGGCAATGCGGCTGCGGCGGATGACCGCCGGCGTCAGCTTCAGCAAAATGGCCGCACTCTCCCCCATTCCCGAAAAACGCTCCAGCTCCTCAAACGGGGCCCTCAGCACCGCCTGCAGTGAGCCAAACCGTTCCAGCAGACGGTGGGCCAGCTCATTGGTGTCCCGCCGCGGGATGGCATAAAACAGCAGTAACTCCAGCACCTCATGATCGGAAAACCCGTCCAGGCCCTGTTGAGAAAAGCGCTTTTTCACTCGCTGTCGATGCCCGTCATGCACGTTCATAAAAGCACTTTCCTCCTCACCTTTCGGCGTCGTTTGTCTTTTCTCCGGCCCATAATTCCTGTCGATTGACGTAATTTCGATGATTTGATTATATCACAGCCGTTTCCTTGGGACAACTGTCATTATATGATATTTTTATGCCACGATTTTGAGGGATAAGGGTTGACAGACAGAACATTTTATCATACTATACAGGTAGTCTGAATATCCGGTAGGCAAGGCTACCGCAGGGATATGGACTGCTGCCGCGAAGTGGTGGAGACACCATGAGAGGGTTTGAACAGGCGATATCGAAACCAAGGTATCATCTAATGCAGTTTCACCGCCCAGCGATGCTAAAGCTTGTTACGGTGGTCGGGCCACATTCTGTTTTGTGACCCCTCATGTAAGTTCCGCAAGGGATGCCGTGCCGGTATCGCTGCGGAATTTTTTTATTGTTTATTGCCGGGAAAGGAGGTTCGCTGTCGTGTTTGAATACGAAGAGGAGTTCAATCAGTATCTGGATAAGATCAAGGATCTGGTGACCCGAAAGCGATATGCGGAGCTCCGGGATCTTCTGATCCCCATGGCCGGCGCCGACATTGCCCTTTTGCTTGAGGATCTGGGTGAGCAGTATATGCCCATGCTTTACCGTCTTTTACCCAAGGAGCTGGCGGCGGAGGTCTTTGTGGAACTGGAGACAGACTCCCAAGAGATGCTGATTAACGGCTTTTCCAACACCGAGCTTAAAGAAGTGCTGGACGAGCTGTATCTGGACGATGCGGCGGATCTGGTGGAGGAAATGCCCGCCACCGTGGTCATTCGAATTTTGGATAAGGCGACCCCCGAAATGCGAAAATCCATCAACGAGATTCTCAAGTACCCCGAGGACTCCGCAGGGTCCATCATGACCATGGAATTTCTCTCCCTGAAAAAGGACATGACCGTGCAGGACGCCTTCAAGCGCATCCGCCGCGTAGGCGGCGAGATGGAGACCATTAACATCCTGTATGTCACCGACCCCAGGCGAAAGCTTTTGGGCGTGCTGGCCATCCGGGATCTGCTTCTGGCGGATGAAGAGGATCTCATTGAGGATATTATGGACGCCAATGTGATCTCCGTCAGCACCCTCACAGATAAAGAGGATGTGGCACAGGCTCTGAGCAAATACGACTTTATTGCCATTCCCGTGGTGGACATGGAAAGCCGTCTGGTGGGCATTGTCACCGTGGACGACGCCATGGACGTTATGGAAGAAGAAGCCACCGAGGATATGGAGAAGATGGCCGCTATCTCCCCCTCCGGCAAGCCCTATCTCCGCAGCGGTGTACTTGAAACCTGGAAGGCCCGGCTCCCCTGGCTGATGGTACTGATGCTCTCGGCCACGTTCACGGGCATGATCCTCAACCATTATGAAAGCGCGCTTTCGGCGTGTCTGGTGCTCAATGCCTATATCCCCATGCTCTCCGGCACGGGCGGTAACTCCGGCACCCAGGCGTCGGTGGCGGTGATCCGTGCCCTGTCGCTGGGCGAGGTTGGTTTTTCCGATATTTTTCAGGTGATGTGGAAAGAACTGCGCGTTTCCTTTTTGTGCGGTCTGTGTCTGGGTGGCGCCAATTTCATCAAAATGCTGCTTTTTGACCGACTGGTGCTGGGCAATGCGGCGGTGACACCGGTGGTGTGTCTGGTGGTCTGTTTGACTATTATGTTTGTGGTGGTCTTTGCGAAATTTGTGGGTTGCAGCCTGCCGCTGTTGGCGGAAAAAATTGGTCTCGACCCCGCCGTTATGGCCAGCCCCTTTATTTCCACCATCGTGGATGCCACTTCCCTGCTGATTTATTTCCGTTTTGCCTCCTGGTTTTTGGGTCTATAGAGGCCGTCTGGTCTGTACTCCTCCATCCGGTACTGTTTGATTCTATACAAATAGTTTCAAATAGTACCGGATTTCTTCATTTTTGTAACCAAATCTGTGACCTGTTTGTAATTGACCAAAGCGTTGTTTCATAGTAGAGTATTTATATCAGATAGAGTACATCGCGGCAGCACGCGGGCGAGCTAAGGCTGACTCACTTGCATTCCGGCAGATGGCAGCAGGTTTTGGGATAGGAGGAATGACTGATGCATACCAAAAATTGGCTTTTTATTATTTTTAACGGACTGTTTTGCTTCGTAGCCTGTCTGGGAGGACTGGCGCTGAATCATCTGGTGCAGGGTCAGCAGCTGGTGCAGAATCTGTGGGTCATTCTGGCGTCCTTCCTTGTTTCCGGCGTGGTTTTCTGCGGCATTGCGCTGCTGATTTACCGCGCTTTGAAAAAAGATAACCGCTGGCGCAGCATTTGATCTTTCAAAAAAACGATTAAAAGCAGACGGGTTTTAACCCGTCTGCTTTTTTGTATAGGCGGCGGCGTTCGGGACAAACTACTTTCGGGCCAGAGCCCATTCCTTATTTTTTATTTTCAGGAGGGTATGAATATGTCCAAGACTTGTACCAACGACGGCTGTGACTGCACGCCCAACACCGCCATCAAATGCGAAGTGACCAGCTGCAAGCACCACTGCCAGAGTGAGCATTACTGTGGCCTGACCAACATTCAGGTAGGCACCCATGAGCAGAATCCCACTATGGATCAGTGCACCGACTGCCAGAGCTTTCAAAAGGGCTAATTAATCGTTCCCAAAAAAGCTCTCTCGTCCCGGGTCTTTATTCGGCCCGGGACGCTACATAGTGGGAAAGGACGGCAATTGTCATGAAAGCGAGTGGAAAACTGCGGCTCAGCGGTGGGTTGGCCGGTGCAGTCAACGGTCTTTTCGGCGGAGGCGGGGGTATGCCTCTCATATTGCTGCTGACAGGATGGTGTCATGTGGAGGAAAAAAAGGCCTTCGCCTCCTGCGTGGCTGTGATCCTTCCTTTTTGTGTGGTTTCCGCCTGTGTGTATTTTATGCGCGCGGATCTGCCAATTCTCACGGCTCTGCCCTATCTCATCGGCGGGCTTCTGGGCGGGCTCCTTGGCGGCAAGCTCTTTACTAAGGTCTCCAACCTCTGGCTGCGCCGGGTATTTGCCGCTTTTCTCCTCTACGGCGGCATCCGGTACCTGCTGTGAAAACATTTATTTTACCGTTGCTGGTGGGATTTGGTACCGGTATTCTCTCGGCCTGGGGCGTGGGAGGCGGCACGCTTCTTCTCTTATGCATGACACTGTTTTTAGGGGTGGATCAGCGGACGGCTCAGGGGATCAATCTGCTGTATTTTCTCCCCACCGCCGGCGTTTCACTCTTGTTTCTCCGCAAAAATGGTCGGTTGGCCAAGCAGGTGCTGCTCAGTTCCGTTCCGCTGGGCGTGATAGCCTCCGTAGCCTGCTCGTTTCTGGCTACCTCCGTGGATGTGGCTCTTTTAAAAAAGCCCTTTGGCCTTTTTTTGCTTTTTGCCGGCATACTGACTCTTTTTCAAAAGAGAGGAAATTCTTAACAGATTTTTCTTTGAGTATATTTACGGCAGAAGTTTCCATCTTTCCCGTTTTTCTAAGCGCGCGGTGAAATACTTTTCCGAAAAAG
>JAAXZS010000072.1 GCA_012719745.1 Clostridiales bacterium
AATCTATGCGCGCTTCAATGGCCTCAAGCTCTGCCTCGGTCAGCGCCGCCAGCTCCTGATCGGTGACTCCGTCCAAAACCGTCTCCAGCTCCTGCCCGGAGGCGCAGGCCATTGCCCGCTCATAAAAGCTTTTCGTCTGGGCGGGAACCGCACTGCCCGCGTCCATGCTTTCTGCGTTTGCGGATGTTGCCAAAGTTCCCGGCAGGGCCACACTGAGTATCAGAGCAAGGCTCAACAGCAAACCAAACACCTTTTTCTTTTTCATTTCACTACCTCCTTACTCTTTGGGTCAACTTACGGCCTCCATGACGCCGCTGCCCTTGTTGACCGCCTGCGCCGCACACGCGGCTGCATCTGCCGGCGTCTCACCGCTTCATTTCCTATTGGCGCGGCACCGGGCTTTTGCTTTAAAATTATTTTTTTGAAGTCGCTCAAGCGTCTTCTTTCGCTCTTTTGGTTAGTCTATCATTCAAAACATTAACAAAAGGATTAAAATCGACCGGAATTGGCAAAATTAAAATTTCTTTATTATTTCTTGACGTCCTGCTGTTCCTCTTCCAAGCCCTTTTTCTCTTTCTTCTGTCCGCTCAATACATCCGGCAGAAAAATCAGCAGAATAACAACCAGCACCACCGCGCTGATACCCGCGATTCCCAGCGGCGTCTTGGCATAGATACTGATATAACCCAGCTGGGGAACTTCAAAAGCCATCCGACCCAGTATATTGGTGTAGGGAACCGGCAGGCTGTCCGCCGTTTCATTGGCATCGCCCTGGGTCGTAATACTCTGGGTGTCTTCATCCTTGGCTATAATGCGGTGGGTCACATACATACCGCCGTTTAAGTTGTAGGTAACAACATCTCCTACCTTCAGTTCATCCCAGGACACCTCTTTGACAAAAACGATGGCTCCCACAGGGATCTTTGGCTCCATGGACCCGGTAAGCACCGCCATTGCCTGCATCCCCATTATTTTGGGAACAATCAGAAGCGCGGCTATACACGCCAGCAAGATGATAATAATGGTGGAAAGAATATTGCAGATTTTTTTGACCATATATAGAACCTCTTAATACTTTTATTACGGAGCGAAAATCGCATGGCGCACTTATCCGGTGTGCCCCACTGCTGCACAGTAATCAGCGGCTGATTGTGTCCTCAGCCTCTTCTTCTGCGGTATCCAAAGCGCTGTCTATCAGCTTAAGCAGTTCCAGCACGCTTCTGAAATTCTGCGTCTGCTCCTTGTCTATCCACGTCACCTGGCCCTGCCATGTGGAATTCTGCCTATATTGGACATGGACAACAAATGTTCCCATATCACCTTTTTGGTTCATCAATTCAGATTTTGTTGTCACTTTTTTCGTCTCCCCTGCCCTTTTCTTTTTGCCGCTCCCTCTGTCCGGAGAAAACAGCCGCAGTCTTGTGGACTGCTGGGGGTAATCTATTTGATCGCATAATCTGTCAATCAGCTCCACCAATCCATACATGGAATCCACCGTTTGGGGCGCCCTGCTATAATAATGGTATGCGCGGCCAGCCAGTGGGTAGCGCGTGTCAATACATATCACCATTAAATTGGAAGCTGATGTGTTAATTGAATATTTTGCCACAAGCCACAGTCCTTTTCATGATCTAACTGTACTCTATCATGAGAGCAATTAACAAAAGCATTAAATCCAATCCTTTTTTCTACATTTTTGCTTTTTTGTGTCTATGATATCCAGCAGTTCCTTTTTATACATCTTTTTGCCGCTTTTTTTGCGCATTCCGCCCCCCAATTAAAAGTATTGTTGCGCCAGACAACCAGGCTTGCTATAATAGAATTATATAAGATGTAGTATTTCAGTAATTATTTTTCTTTTTTTGCATTTTTAACTATTTTTTTAAGCATACTTTCCATCTTCTTGAAAATTTTTTATAGCGGTGAAAACTATACTTTAGAATGGTTACAAACAATCGTTTTTGCTGTAAACTAATTCATATATAATGCCTTGTCTTTGTGGATGCGGGCATACAAGCATTGATTCCTTCCGGCATACTGTTGTTTTTAGGCAGCGTTTAGGGGGATTATCTTAAAGAAAGAGAGACGCTATGATACATAATGCAGTACAAGTAAAAATGCTGGGACGTTTTACCGCAGTTTATGGCGGACAGACGCTGAAGTTGGATTTTAGCAGCACCACAAAAATGATGCAGCTTTTGGCATTACTTTTGCTGTATCCTCACGGTATTTCCAGGGAAAAACTACTGTACTCCCTTTACGGCAGCAGCGAACTGGCCAACAGCAAGAACAATCTCCGGGTAACTGTCTCACGTCTTCGGAAAGCGCTTGGTGAGGCGGGATTTCCCCTTGATTCCACCATTTCCGTTAAAAATGGCATTTACTGCCTGGAAAGCTCTGCTGCCATTGAGAGTGATGTGTCCTTGTTTGAAACCTGCGTGGCTGGAAGCCAATCGGCTTCCGACCCCCAAAAACGCTGCCGGCTGTGCGAAAAAGCCTGCATTGTTTATGTCGGTGAATTCCTTCCTGACTTTTCCATGGAGGAATGGGTAATGGCCGAGCAGGTCAGATTGAAGAAATCTTACATTTCTTGCCTTCAGGAGTTGTTGGACGCATATCGTCAGCTTCGTGAATATGACAAGATGTTTCAATTTTCCCAGGCAGCTGCCAAAATGTACCCTTATGATGAGTGGCAGGCCTATCAGATTGACGCGCTCATTGCCATGAACCGTTATGACGACGCCATGGTACTTTACGATCAGACGGTCAGTCTCTATTATGATGACCTTGGCATTCCGCCCTCTGAGAACATGCTTTGCAGGCTCCGGGCCATGAGCAACTCCATTCACTATGAGGTAACTTCTGTCAGTGATATTCTAGCCGGTCTAAATGAGCGCGAAGTCAAACAGGGCGCTTATTACTGTAATTTTCCAAGCTTTATTGATAATTTCAGGATGGTACAGCGTCTTTCCGAAAGGGATGGAAGATCCTGTTATCTGGTGATTTGTACGCTGGTGGGCAAAGATAAGAAACCTTTAGGTGATGAAAATCTGTTGCACTTTTCTGGTTCTGAATTAAAATTAGCTTTTGAAAAAAGCCTGCGGCGCGGCGACATTTACACCAAGTACAGCACATCTCAATACCTGCTGCTACTGGTGGGACTTAAGCAGGAGGACACCTCCGTTGTGACCAGCCGTATTAACGGAAATTTAGCTCATATTTTGGATGACAAAAAGATTTCGATCCGATACAGGCTTCAGCCTGTTTCAAATGTTTCCTCTGCTTCCGACTGCGGCTGGAAAGTTTAAGTACACTGCTTAAAATAGAAAAAGGACTGATCCAACGGATCAGTCCTTTTTTTGGTTTGTGCCTGACGGCAAAAAGCCCTTTTGTATAGCAATCGCCATACAAAAGGGCTTTTTGGTGTTCTTACTTGACCAGTTCGATCAAAGCGGTCTCCGCTGCGTCGCCACGGCGAACGCCGGTGCGAATAATGCGGGTATAACCGCCGTTGCGCTCTGCGTACTCAGGAGCAATCTCCTTGAACAGCTTGTGGGCAACGTCTTCTCTGGTAATAAAGCTCAGAGCCTGACGATAGGCTGCCAGATCGCCCTTTTTACCCAGGGTAATCATCTTTTCAGCCAGGGGCTTGATCTCCTTGGCGCGGGTGATGGTGGTCTCCATCTTGCCGCTGTCCAGAAAGTCGGTCACCTGCTGACGGAGCATCGCCATACGCTGATCGGTCGTTTTACCGAGCTTACGAGTTCCGGGCATTTCAGTTTCCTCCTTGTAAGGATATTCCGCGCTTTTCGCGCGCGAAACGATTAGTTGTTTTCTTCACTGGCCAGATGGAGCCCCATCATTGCCAGCTTATTGATGACTTCCTCCAGAGACTTGCGTCCCAGGTTGCGAACCTTCATCATCTCATCCTCACTCTTGCTGATGAGATCCTCAACGGTATTGATGTTGGCGCGCTTCAGACAGTTAAAGCTGCGGACAGACAGGTCCAGTTCCTCGATGGTCAGCTCCAGCACCTTGTTGCGCTGTGTCTCCGGCTTTTCCACCACAGTGGACTTATCGCCCACTGCGTTGGACAGATCCTTAAACAGTGCAAAATGGTCGCATAGAATCTTGGCACCCAGAGAAACCGCATCCCTTGCAGAGATGGTGGAATCCGTCCATACCTCCAGCGTCAGCTTGTCAAAGTCAGTCATATTGCCTACACGGGTGTTCTCCACCGTATAGTTTACCTTGTACACGGGCGTGTAGATAGAGTCAATGGGAATCACACCGATTACATTACGCTGGGCCTTATTCCGGTCGGCGGATACATAGCCGCGGCCGTGGCTCAGGGTGATTTCCATATTCAGAGTCGCTCCAACATCCAGTGTGGCAATGTGAAGCTCGGGATTCAGAACCTCGACCTCACCGTCTTTCTTAATGTCGCCGGCAGTTACCTCACAAGGCCCCACTGCCTCAATGAAGACAGTCTTGGTTCCCTCGCAGAACAGCTTGGTCAGCAGATTTTTAATGTTCAGAACGATCTCCGTAACATCCTCTTTAACACCGGGGATGGTGGAAAACTCGTGCTGCACACCGGCAATCTTGATGCTGACGGCGGCTGTGCCGGGCAGGGAGGAGAGCATAATGCGGCGCAGCGCATTGCCCAGGGTCGTGCCATAACCGCGTTCCAGGGGTTCGATCACATATTTGCCATAGGAAGCGTCACCGGGCGTTTCAATACACTCGATCTGGGGCTTCTCAATTTCAATCATGCAGTACCCTCCTTCATTCTCGTTACAGCGCAGATAAATCCACGCCAAATTTGGTTCCTATGATTTTTGAGGGTTCTCCCCCTATTACTTGGAGTACAACTCGACGATGAGGTGCTCCTCGATGGGCATATCAATGTCCTCACGGGCGGGCATCTTCACCACAGTGCCCTTCAGGGCCGTCTTGTCGCGCTCCAGCCACTGGGGCACAGTAACCATGGGAGCATCTTCTGCAGTCAATCTCTTAAAGGCAGCAGAGGAACGGCTGTTATCTCTGACTTCGATCACATCACCCACGCGTACCAGGTAAGAAGGAATATCTACCTTCTGTCCATTCACGGTAAAGTGACCATGGTTCACCAGCTGACGGGCCTCGCGGCGAGTCATGGCAAAGCCCAGGCGATAAATCACGTTGTCCATACGACGCTCGATGGTGGTCAGCAGATTTTCGCCGGTCTTGCCGGACATCTGGGACGCCTTCTCATAATACATGCGGAACTGCTTTTCCAGAATGCCGTAGACGAACTTAACCTTCTGCTTCTCGTTCATCTGGATGGCATACTCGCTCTTTTTCTTTCTCATCTGGCCGCCGGGGTTGCGGTTGGTGTTCTTCTTGTTGTAACCCATGACGGTAGGAGAGATACCCAGCGCCTTACAGCGTTTGGCGACAGGCTGCATATTCTTAGCCATAAACTTTTTATCCTCCTTTTCCGATTAGACGCGGCGACGTTTGGGAGGACGGCATCCGTTGTGGGGGATGGGAGTCACATCCTTAATCATCGTCACTTCCAGGCCGACGGCCTGCAGAGCGCGGATCGCAGCCTCACGGCCCTGACCGGGGCCCTTAACAAAGACTTCCACAGTCTTCAGGCCATGCTCCATTGCTGCTTTTGCAGCAGTCTCTGCGGCGCTCTGCGCGGCAAAGGGAGTGGATTTCTTGCTGCCGCGGAATCCCAGTCCACCGGAGGAAGCCCAGGAAAGTGCGTTGCCCTGTGTATCGGTAACGGTCACCATGGTGTTGTTGAAGGAAGAACGGATATGGACCTGGCCCTTTTCAATGTTCTTCTTTTCGCGACGACGGCGAACGACCTTCTTAGCGGTCTTTACAGTAGCCATTTTTGATTCTTCCCTCCTTACTTCTTCTTGTTGGCAATGGTCTTCTTAGGTCCCTTGCGGGTGCGCGCATTGGTCTTGCTGCGCTGGCCGCGTACGGGAAGGCCACGTCTGTGGCGGGTACCGCGATAGCAGCCGATCTCGGTCAGGCGCTTGATGTCAAGCGCTGTCTGACGACGCAGATCGCCTTCTACTGCATAGCTCTGATCAATGGCTTCGCGAAGCTTGGCTTCGTCGTCCTCTGTCAGATCTTTTACGCGGGTGTCGGGGTTGATGCCTGTCTTCGCCAGGATATCCTGTGCGCTTTTTCTGCCAATACCATAGATATAAGTCAAACCGATTTCGATTCGCTTATCCTTGGGCAGGTCAATACCGGCAATACGTGCCATACTTTTTAAGCACCTCCAATTTTTAGTTAGCCCTGTCTCTGCTTATGCTTCGGGTTTTCGCAGATCACCATGACGCGACCTTTACGGCGAATCACCTTACACTTTTCGCACATGGGCTTCACGGACGGTCTTACTTTCATGTCAATAAACCTCCTACTTACTACGCCAGGTAATCCGGCCACGGGTCAGATCATAGGGCGACATTTCAATCGTCACCTTATCACCGGGCAGAATCCTGATGAAATTCATTCTGAGTTTTCCGGAAATATGCGCCAAAATGATGTGTCCATTTCCTATGTCGACCTGGAATGTGGTGTTAGGCAGCGATTCCACTACCACACCTTCGACTTCGATCATATCGGATTTTGCCAAATACTATCCCTCCTGGTCCTGATTACCGCTGCCGCTGTATGCGGCAATGGCTTTACGAAGCTCACTATTCGTAATCTTTTCGTTGCTCCTGATCTTCTCAGCAACGGCCCCTTCACCTGACGCCATGCGCACAACATGCTTGCATTTTTTGTGCTTGGGCGTTTCCGCTTTTCGGCCTTTGCCATCTGCCAGCAGGAGAAACTCTCCCTCCGTCGCAAGCACGAAAAAGAGCTTTCCTTCGTCCCTGCCGGCAGTTGATTTTACAATGTCTGATTTTGCAATGTCCATGCGTTACACCAATGATCCTGCGGGATCCGTCAGAAGCTCCGGATCTCCCGGTGTGATGAGAATGGTGTTTTCATAATGAGCCGCGTTCTTTCCGTCGGCGGTTTTCACCGTCCACCCGTCCGCCATCTGTATAATGGAGACGGTACCCGCGTTCACCATGGGTTCCACAGCAATCGTCATGCCTCTGAGCAGCCGCGGGCCATGCCCGGGATTCCCGTAATTGGGGATCTCCGGCGGCTCGTGCATGTTGTGGCCGATGCCATGGCCCACATATTCGCGCACCACGGAAAGGCCGTTTTTCTCAACGTACGCCTGCACCGCCGCGGAAATATCGGAGAGTCGGTACCCTTCCCGAGCGAACTTCAGACCTTCAAAGAAGCTCTGCTGTGTCACGCGAATCAGCCGCAGAGCCTCCTCGCTGACCTTGCCGCAGGGATAGGTCGCCGCACAGTCTCCGTGGAATCCGCCAATGTACGCACCCACATCCACGCTGACGATGTCGCCCTCCTGCAAAACCCGTTTACCGGGAATGCCGTGGATGATTTCATCGTTGACGCTGACGCAGACGCTGGCCGGATACCCGTTGTAGTGCAGGAAGGACGGGGTCGCGTCCTGTGACCTGATAAAATGGAACACTGCCTGGTCAATTTGTCGGGTTGTTACGCCGGGCTTTACCATTTCCCCTGCCAAAGCACGGGCAGCCGCGGTAATCTTTCCCGCTCGGCGCATTGCTTCGATCTCCTGACTGGATTTTAGGGTGATCATTTCTTATCGCCCCAATACTGCCAGGATGGCCTGCGTCGTACCGTCCACGGTGGGCCGGTCTTCCACAGACTTCAGAATCCCACGGGACTCGTAAAAGTCCTTCAGGGGTTCCGTCTCTTTATGATAAACCGCCAGACGGGATTTCACCGTCTCGGGGTCATCATCTTTTCGCTGCACAAGCTTGCCGCCGCACACATCGCAGACGCCCTCTTTTTTGGGGGGGATGTTCACGATGTGATAGCTGGCGCCGCACGCCTCGCAGACACGGCGGCCGCCCATCCGGTGAATAATTTTTTCATCCGGAATTTCAATGGCGACCACGGCATCGAAGCTGATGCCGGCTTTTTCCATGGCCTCTGCCTGGGCGATCGTGCGGGGCACGCCGTCGAGAATAAAACCCTTGGAACAATCCGGCTCCTGCAGACGCTCCCCAATGATGCCGATAATCACTTCATCGGGCACCAACTTGCCGGCGTCCATGTACTCCTTGGCCTTCAGGCCGGTGGGGGTACCGTTCTTCACGGCTGCGCGCAGGATATTTCCTGTCGAAATTGTGGGAATATCCAGTTTTTTCTTCAGAATATCCGCCTGGGTGCCTTTACCGGCACCGGGAGCACCTAATAAGATCAGTTTCATAAAAGCACCTCTTATTCCAGGAAGCCCTTATACTGACGCATCAGCATCTGGGACTCCAGCGCACGCACTGTCTCCAGCGCAACGCCCACCACGATGATGACAGACGTGCCGCCGATGGCCAGCGCAGGAACGTTGATGATCTTACCGACAATCAGCGGGAAAATAGCAACTACACCCAGATACATGGCACCAAACATGGTGATCTTATTGAGAACCTTGCTGATAAAGTCGGAGGTGGGCTTGCCGGGACGGAAGCCGGGAATAAAACCGCCGTTCTTCTTCAGGTTGTTGGAGATCTCAATGGGGTTAAACTGGATGGTTGCATAGAAATAGCTGAAGCCAATGATCATGATGAAGTAGAAAATCATATACACCACCGATTTGGTGTCAATGGCCTGCAGGAAACCATACCAGAAGGTTCCCTCCGCCGGCGTCTTGCAAAACGCGGCAATGGTGGAGGGGATCATGGCAATGGACTGGGCAAAGATGATAGGCAGCACGCCGGACATATTCACCTTCATGGGAAGGGTGGAGGACTGGCCGCCATAGAGCTTCCGGCCCACCTGCCGCTTGGCGTACTGGACGGGGATACGACGCTCGGCCTCGTTCACATGGGTAATGAGAACGATCAGTGCCAAAATACCCACCACCATCAAAACCACCATCCACCAGGTAATGGTACCCGATTTCAGGTAAGAGGAAACATAGGAAACCGTGCTGGGCAGCCGGGACAGAATGCCCGCGAACAGAATGATGGAGATACCGTTGCCGATACCGAATTCAGTGATCTGCTCGCCCATCCACATGACGAAGGAAGAGCCTGCGATAAAGGAAACAATGATCACGAGAGCCGTCCACACATTGGTGGTGGTCAGGATGTTGTAGTTCTTCATCAGCATGTAGTAGCCCCAGCCCTGCAGAATGGCAATGCCAACCGTCGCATAGCGGGTGATACTCTGGATCTTCTTTTTGCCTTCCTCGCCGCCGTCTCTGGCCATCCGCTCCAAAGCGGGAATGGCCACGGTCAGCAGCTGGATGATAATGGAGCTGTTGATATAGGGCTGAACGCCCAGTGCGAAGATGGTTGCGTCGGCAAAAGCGCCGCCGGACATTACGTTATACAGGCCCAGCACCGTGGTACTCAGCTGATTGAGATAGCTGGCAAGCAGTGTGGTGTCCACGTAAGGCACGGGAATGGCATTGCCGATGCGGAAAATAAGCAGAATTAGTGCGGTAAAGATGATTTTTTTGCGCAGCTCGGGGATGCCCCATGCCTTGCGAATGGTCTGAATCACCTTACATCACCTCTGCCTTTCCACCAGCCGCTTCAATTGCTTCTTTAGCAGACTGGGAGAAAGCAGCGGCCTGTACGGTCACTTTCTTGGTAACCTTACCGTTACCCAGAACTTTATAACCGTACTCGCACTTGCTCAGGATACCCTTTGCAAGCAAAGCCTCTGCGGTGACGGTTTCGCCATCCTCAAATGCGTTAAGCGCACTGAGATTAATGATTTCCAGGGGCTTGGCAAAAATATTGTTGAAGCCGCGCTTGGGGATACGGCGGGCCAAAGGCATCTGGCCGCCCTCAAAACCAATGCGGGTATGGCCGCCGCTACGAGCCATCTGACCTTTGTGACCGCGGCCTGCGGTCTTTCCGTTACCGGAACCGGAACCACGACCCTTGCGGTAAGCATCACGGGTAGAACCGGCTGCGGGAGAAAGTTCATTCAGTTTCATCTCTGGCACCTCCTTATTTCGCTTCGGTGACCTGGAGCAGATAACCGATCTTTGCAATCTTGCCCTTGGTCTGTGCATTGTCGGGCTGAACGGTGGAATCACCGATCTTACGCAGGCCCATGGAGTTGGCAGTGGCAATATGCTTTTCCAGTCTGCCGTTCAGGCTCTTGACGAGCTTAATGTTCAGATTCGCCATTTTCATTGCCCCCCTTAGCCCACGATCTCGTCGACGCTCTTGCCGCGGGTCTTTGCCACTTCTTCCGGAGTGCGCAGAGCCTTCAGACCTTCAAAGGTGGCGGCTACGACGTTAACGGGTGTATTGGAGCGCAGGCACTTGGTACGAATGTCCTTGATGCCGGCTGCTTCCATGATGATACGGACAGGGCCGCCGGCGATCACGCCGGTACCGGGTGCAGCGGGTTTCATCAGCACGCGGCCTGCGCCGGCTTCGCCGATGATCTCGTGAGGAATGGTGCTGCCGGACAGCGACACATTCATCATATTCTTCTTAGCATCCTCAATGCCCTTGCGAATGGCTTCGGGAACTTCAGCGGCCTTGCCTAAACCAAAGCCCACCTTTCCCTTGCCGTCACCGACGACCATAAGAGCGGAGAACTTCATGATACGGCCGCCCTTAACAGTCTTGGACACACGGTTGGTGCACACGACTTTTTCAATATATTCGCTGGGTTCTCTTTCGAATCTTGCCATTTATCGGTTCCTCCTCTCTTAAAATTCCAGGCTGCCCTCACGGGCACCTTCTGCCAGTTCCTGCACACGGCCGTGGTACAGATAGCCACCGCGGTCAAAAACCACCGTGTCAATTCCCTTGGCCTTAGCGCGCTCGGCAACCAGCTTGCCGACAGCACGGGCGGCTGTCTTGTTGCCGCCGTTGCCCTCAATCTCCTTATCCAGAGAGGAAGCAGCTACCAGCGTATTGCCGGCAACGTCATCGATCAGCTGGGCATAGATGTTGTTTTCACTGCGAAAAACGTTCAGTCTGGGTCTCTCGGAAGTGCCGGAAACCTTGGCGCGGACTCTCTGATGGCGCTTCATGCGCTGAGCGTTTGTATCAGGTCTTTTAATCATTACGGCACACCTCCTTACTTCTTGGCACCGGTCTTACCGACCTTACGGCGGATATGTTCATCCACATACTTAATTCCTTTGCCCTTATAGGGTTCAGGAGGACGCTTCTCACGAACTTCAGCGGCAAACTGGCCCACCTGGTGTTTGTCGGGGCCGGAAATGACGATTTTGTTCTGTGCGGGAACGTCGATGGTGCTGCCATCCACTTCAGATACGATTACCTGGTGGGAATAGCCCAGGTTCATAACCAGGTTCTTCCCTTCCTTCGCTGCACGATAGCCGACACCGTTGATCTCCAGTTCCTTTTTGAAACCTTCGCTGACGCCGGTCACCATGTTGTGGATCAGGGCACGGGTCGTTCCGTGCAGGGCGCGATGCTCTTTATCGTCGGAGAGGCGTGCAACGGTAACAACGTTTTCTTCCTGTGTAATGGTCATTTCGGGGCAGACAGACTGAGTCAGCGTACCCTTGGGACCCTTCACGGTAATCACGTTGCCCGCGGCGACGGTGACTTCCACACCGGCGGGGACGGTAATGGGCATTCTACCAATTCTTGACATTGTTCAATACCCCCTTACCATACAAATGCCAGGACTTCACCGCCGACATGGGCTGCGCGGGCAGCTTTGTCGGTCATGACGCCCTTGGACGTGGATACGATTGCGATGCCCAGGCCGCGCAGTACGCGGGGCAGCTCATCAGCGCCCACATAGACGCGGAGGCCGGGCTTGGAAACGCGGCGCAGGCCGGAGATGATCTTCTCCTTGCCGGCATTGTACTTCAGTGTGATGCGGATGGTACCCTGGGTACCGTCGTCGATCACCTGAAAGCTCTTGACATAGCCTTCGTCCAGCAGAATCTGAGCAATGCTCTTTTTCATGTTGGAGGCAGGAACATCAACGGTTTCATGCTTTGCATTGTTGGCGTTGCGGATACGGGTCAACATATCGGCAACAGGGTCAGTGATATGCATTCTTATTTCCTCCTAATTTAGAGTTACAGACGGTTGTCTGTTCAGGCAGCGAGGTATCACTGCTAATTTGGAGCGCCGGGCGCGTAATTAACAGTGACCTTTCGCCATCCTTGTATCACCAAGAGGGAATCCCTCTTCGGTACGGTTGAAATGGGCCTTCAAAAGGCCGCAGAATTACCAGGAAGCCTTGCGAACACCGGGAATCTCACCCTTGTACGCCAGCTCGCGGAAGCAGATACGGCAGACGCCGTAGTCACGCAGATAGGCGTGGGGACGGCCGCAGATCTTGCAGCGGTTGTACTTCCGGGTGGAAAACTTTGCCGGAGCCTGCTGCTTCAGCTTCATAGAAAGTTTAGCCATATTTCTTCTCCTCCTATCAGCGTTCGAAGGGAGCGCCGACCTGGGTCAGCAGCTCGCGTGCTTCTTCATCGGTCTTGGCGGTGGTGCAGATCACGATGTCCATGCCGCGGATCTTGTCGATCTTGTCGTACTCGATCTCGGGGAAGATCAGCTGCTCCTTGATGCCCAGGGCATAGTTGCCGCGGCCGTCAAAAGCATTGGCGCTGATGCCATGGAAGTCACGCACACGAGGCAGAGCCACGTTAAAGAGGCGATCCAGGAACTCCCACATTTTCTCACCGCGCAGCGTGACCTTGGCGCCCACGGGCATACCCTCACGCAGCTTGAAGTTTGCAACGGACTTCTTGGCGATGGTAATGATGGCCTTCTGGCCGGTGATGGTGCCCAGGTCATTGACCACGGCGTCCAGCACTTTGGCGTTTTCACGGGCCTCACCGCAACCGACGTTCACCACGACCTTTTCGATCTTGGGAACCTGCATAACACTCTTGTAGCCGAACTTCTTAAAGAGAGCAGGAGCTACTTCTTCGGTATATTTCACTTTCAGTCTAGCCATTTTCTACTCTCCTTTCTTACAGCGCTGCTCCGCAGTGCTTGCACACGCGGATCTTTTTGCCGTCTTTGATTTCATGGGCGACACGGGTGGGCTTGCCGCACTTGGGGCAGACAACCTGCACCTTGGAGGCATACAGAGCCGCTTCGCGCTTGACGATGCCGCCCTCTTCGCCCTGCTTGCGGGGCTTGACATGGCAGGTCATCACATTGACGCCTTCCACGACCACCTTGTCTTCGCTGGGAATGGTGCCCAGCACCTTGCCGGTCTTGCCCTTGTCTTTACCGGACAGAACGATGACCTTATCGTCCTTTTTGATATTCAAACTATTCATTCTCCGGACCCTCCTTAAATAACTTCGGGAGCGAGGGACAGGATCTTCATGTAATCCTTGTCGCGCAGCTCACGGGCAACAGGCCCAAAGATACGGGTTCCGGTGGGGTTCTTATCGTCCTTGATCAGGACGGCGGCGTTGTCGTCAAAGCGGACATAGGTACCGTCGGCACGACGGATGCCCTTGGCGCTGCGGACAATAACGGCCTTCACGACCTCACCCTTTTTCACCTGGCCGCCCGGGGTGGACTTACGGACAGAGGCAACGATCACATCGCCGATGTTGCCGTATTTCCGCTTGGAGCCGCCCAGAACGCGGATGCACTTGATCTCTTTGGCGCCGGTATTGTCGGCAACCTTCAGATAGGACTCTTGCTGAATCATACTACGGCACCTCCTTACTTAGCTTTCTCAATGATTTCCGCCACGCGCCATCTCTTGTCCTTGGACAGAGGGCGTGTTTCCATCACTCTGACAATATCGCCGATGCCACAGGCGTTTTCTTCGTCATGGGCCTTCAGCTTATAGGTTCTTCCGACGATCTTCTTGTACAGCGGGTGAGCAACCCGATCCTCAATCGCCACAACAACAGTCTTGTCCATCTTGTCGGACACGACCTTGCCAACTCTGGTCTTGCGGGAGGAAATTCTCTTCTCTTCCATTTTACTTCTCCTCCTTTTCACGGATGACAGTCTTCACACGGGCAATATCCCGCTTGGTTTCAGCGATCTTGAGAGGATTGTCCAGCTGATTGGTTGCGTGCTGCATACGCAGGAAGAACAGATCCTTTTTCAATGCGTCCAGCTTTTCGTTCAGCTGCTCGACGCTCATTGCACGTACTTCAGTTGCCTTCATCTCATTCACCTACTTCCTGAGTCTCGAGATCCTCGCGTTTGACGATCTTGCAGCGAATGGGCAGCTTGTGGCCGGCCAGACGCAGCGCCTCGCGGGCGGTCTCCTCGGAAACACCGGCGATCTCAAACATGACACGGCCGGGCTTCACGACTGCTACCCAATATTCGGGGGAGCCTTTACCGGAACCCATACGGGTCTCAGCGGGCTTTTCCGTTACGGGCTTATCGGGGAAAATCTTGATCCAGACCTGACCGCCACGCTTGGTATAACGTGTCATGGCGATACGGGCTGCTTCAATCTGATTGCTGGTAATCCACGCGGGATCCAGCGCAACCAGGCCAAATTCACCATAGGTGACCTGATTACCTCTGGTGGCCTTACCGGTGAGGCGGCCACGGTGTACTCTGCGGTACTTCACTCTTTTGGGCAGAAGCATTACTGAGCGCCTCCTTCTTTGTTTTCTACAGGCTTGCGGAATCCTCCCTCGGTGCGGGGACCGTTGTTGTAGCCGCCGGACTGGGGACCGCGATTATAGCCGCCCTGCTGGGGACCGCGGTTGTAGCCGCCCTGCTGAGGACCGCGGTTGTAGCCGCCTTCGCGACGGAAACCACCACCGCGGCGGTCATCACGACGACCGCGACGCTCGCGGCGATCCTGATAGGGCTTGCTGGTATCCATGGTACGGGGAGTGGTACGCAGGGTCTGGCTCAGTACCTCACCCTTGTAAATCCACACCTTTACGCCGATGCGGCCGAAGGTGGTGGCAGCCTCGGTAAAACCGTAGTCAATGTCAGCACGCAGAGTCTGCAGGGGGATGGTACCCTCATGATAATGCTCGCTGCCGGCAATTTCACGACCGCCCAGACGGCCGCCGCAGTTGCACTTAATGCCCTTGGCACCGGCGCGCATGGCGCGGGCCATCGCATTCTTCATCGCACGGCGGTGGGAAATACGCTTCTCCAGCTGAGCGGCAATGTTCTCGGCCACCAGCTGTGCATCCATATCAGGATTGCGGACTTCCACAATGTTCAGCTTCACGGTCTTGCCGATGAGAGCTTCCACATCCTTGCGATACTGCTCGATCTGCTCGCCGCCCTTGCCGATGACAACACCGGGACGGGCCACATGCAGATAAACGGTGACAACCTCGCTGCTGCGCTCGATCTCGATCTTGGAGACACCGGCTGCATACAGGAGCTTTTTCAGATACTGACGGATCTTGTGGTCCTCGACCAGAAGATCGCCGACTTTTTCATTGCTGGCATACCAACGGGAATCCCAGTCTTTGATGACGCCCACGCGCATACCGTGGGGATTAACTTTCTGTCCCATAAAACTGTCTCCCTCCCTTAGTCTCTCTCCGTGACGGCCAGGGTCACATGAGAGGTTCTCTTATTAATGCGATAGGCACGGCCCTGAGCGCGGGGCATCATTCTCTTAAGAATGGGGCCGGGCGTAGCAAACACTTCGCTGACAATCAGCTTCTCGGGGTCCATGTTAAAATTGTTCTCTGCGTTGGCGCATGCGCTCTTCAGGAGCTTCATCAGGGGCTCAGAGGCAGACTTGGAAGTCTGCATCAGAATGGCCATGGCAGTTTTTGCATCTTTGCCGCGGATCAGATCGCAGACGATCTGCACCTTGCGGGGAGCGATGCGGACATATCTCAGATAAGCTTTGGCTTCCATATTTTTCTGCATCCTCCTTACTGCTTCTTCGCGTGACCGCGGAAGGTACGAGTGGGCGCAAACTCGCCCAGCTTGTGACCTACCATGTCCTCCTGAACATACACGGGGACATGACGGCGGCCGTCGTGTACTGCGATGGTATGGCCAACAAAGGAGGGGAAGATGGTGGAGCTGCGGCTCCAGGTCTTCAGCACGCTCTTCTGGCCTTTTTCATTCATTTCTTCAACCCGTTTGATGAGCTCAGGGGCAACATACGGGCCTTTTTTAATAGATCTGCTCATATTTTTTTGCCTCCTTACTTCACGTTACGACCCTTGACAATAAACTTGTCGGTCATATTCTTCTTTTTACGGGTCTTGTAACCCAGAGCAGGTTTACCCCAAGGGGTCACAGGGCCGGGACGACCAACGGGGGCTTTGCCCTCGCCGCCGCCATGAGGGTGATCGCAGGGGTTCATGACGCTACCGCGAACGGTAGGACGCCAACCCATGTGACGCTTACGACCGGCCTTGCCGATCTGAATATTCTCGTGCTCCAGATTGCCCACCTGACCAATGCAGGCAGTGCAGTTGGTGCGGACGATGCGAACCTCGCCGGAAGGCATACGGATCTGGGCGTCATCGCCCTCTTTTGCCATCAGCTGGGCATAGGTACCGGCGGAGCGAACCAGTTGGGCGCCCTTGCCGGGGTGCATGTCGATGTTGTAAATCACAGTACCAACAGGAATGTTGGCAATAGGCAGGCAGTTGCCGGGCTTGATATCCGCCTTGGTGGAAGCAAGAATCTTATCGCCGGCAGTCAGGCCCGCAGGGGCGATTACATAGCGCTTTTCGCCGTCTTCATACTGCACGAGAGCAATGTTGGCGCTGCGGTTGGGGTCATACTCCAGGCGCAGCACGGTGGCTTCCATATCAACCTTATCGCGCTTAAAGTCGATAATACGATATTTCCGCTTTTCGCCGCCGCCGCGATGGCGGACGGTAATCCGGCCATAGCTGTTGCGGCCGGCGTTCTTCTTCATAACCTCCGTCAGGCTGGCTTCGGGTTTGACGTGTTTATCAACACCGTCAAAGCCGGAAACGGTCATGTGTCTGCGGGAGGGTGTGGTCGGCTTAAAAGATTTAATAGACATTTCTTACACTCCTTCCGTTATCAGACCATGCCTTCAAAGAACTCAATTGTCTTGGAGTCCTTCGTCAGCTGGACATAGGCCTTTTTCCAGTTCTTTCTGGTACCGGGGCGGCCTGCGCCTACGCGCTTTTCCTTACCGTCATAGTTGATGGTATTAACCTTGGCCACCTTCACGCCGAAGATCTGCTCGACGGCGTTCTTGATCTCGATCTTGCCGGCCTCGGGCGCCACTTCAAAGACGTACTTCTTATCGGAAGCAGCGGCCATGGAGCGCTCGGTAATCACCGGGCGGATAATGATGTCGTATACATGTGTCATTATGCGAACACCTCCTCGATAACTGCGAGGGCTTCCTTGTCGATGACCAGATACTTGGCCTTCAGAATGTCATAGACATTGAGCAGGCTTGCCATGCTGGTCTCCACGCCGGGAATGTTGCGTGCGCTCTTGATGACGGTCTCATTCTTATCGGGAGTCACAACGACTGCCTTGCCGTCGCACTTCACGGCGGTCAGGAAGGCGCGGAAGTCCTTGGTCTTGATGCTGTCCATGGCGATGCCGTCAACGACAATAATCTCACCGGCAGCCGCCTTGGCGGACAGAACGGATTTCATAGCCAGTCTCTTGACCTTCTTGTTCAAAACATAAGAGTAGCTGCGGGGCTTGGGGGCAAACACGATGCCGCCGTGGGTCCACTGGGGAGCGCGGGTGCTGCCCTGACGGGCATGGCCGGTTCCCTTCTGACGCCAGGGCTTCTTGCCGCCGCCGGAAACTTCTGCACGAGTAAGAGCGCTCTGAGTGCCCTGTCTGCAGTTTGCCAGGTGGTTTTTCACCACTTCATGGACAACGGTCTGGTTAGGCTCGATGCCGAAAATGCCGTCGTTCAGCTCTACAGTGCCGACTTCAGCGCCGGACATATTCAATACTTTAATGGTAGACATTGTTTAAGCACTCCTTTCCTTACTTATTTCTTGCAGATGCCTTCTGGGGATTAACACGCGCAGACGCCTTCTGGGGATTGCTGGAAATACCGGCAGCGCCCTTGCGGTCTGCGTGCTTCTTGCAGGTGGTCTTGATGAGAACCAGACCGCCCTTGGGGCCGGGAACGGCGCCGCGGATAGCGATCATGTTCAGCTCGGGATCCACCTTGACGATGTCCAGATTCTGAATGGTAACCTGGTCAACGCCCATGTGGCCGGCACCAATCTTGCCCTTGAAAATACGGGAAGGATCGGTGGTGGAGCCCATGGAACCGGCATGACGGTGAACGGGGCCGCCGCCGTGGGTCATAGGTGTGCGCTGTGCGCCCCAGCGTTTGACAACGCCGGCATAGCCGTGACCCTTGCTGGTGCCGGTGACGTCAACGAAGTCGCCGGTCTTGAAGGTGTCAGCCTTGACAATGTCGCCCACGTTCAGTTCGGCGGCGTTGTCCAAGTTGAATTCGTGAAGATGCTTTTTGGGTGCTGCGCCAGCCTTGTTCAGGTGGCCCAGTTCGGGCTTGGACAGCTTCCGCTCGGGAACGTCCTCAAAGCCCAGCTGCACAGCCTCATAGCCTTCTTTTTCAGAAGTCTTCTTCTGCGTAACGACGCAAGGACCCGCCTCAATGACGGTAACAGGAATGACCTTGCCGTTTTCGTCGAAGATCTGAGACATGCCAACTTTCTTGCCGATGATTGCTTTCATGTATGATCCTCCTTAAAGGTTATTGGTCGGCTTAGTTCATCGCGCGGTTTCGCGGATGCTTGCTCTGCCGACATGACCCCGTCCGTCTCACGCAAGTCGGCGGACTGATGGGTGCAAGCAATGTTAATGTTTCCGCGGCGCATACGCCCCGGAAAGGGGAACGCGGATTTGAAATCGCCTGTAATATATAAGGTATAATTACAGCTTGATCTCGATCTCCACACCGGCGGGCAGATCCAGAGCCATCAGGGCCTCGACCGTCTTGGGAGTGGAATTGCTGATGTCGATCAGTCTCTTGTGAGTGCGGCGCTCGAACTGCTCGCGGCTGTCCTTATACTTGTGCGTGGCACGCAGGATGGTGACGATCTCTTTTTTGGTAGGCAGAGGAATGGGGCCGGACACGGAAGCGCCGGTGCGCTTGGCGGTCTCCACGATCTTCTCTGCACTCTGGTCGATGACCTGATGGTCATAGGCCTTCAGACGAATGCGAATCATTTCTTTTGCCATTTGGTTTGTTCCTCCATTTTCGTACGGTTTTGTTTTTGACCTGCCGTACGGCAAGAATTTTCAAGTACGCTGTTCCGTGCGTATCATTCCGACTCATAAGAAACACCGGCACAAAAGTCCGGCCGGTGCCCTTCTGGCGCGGCGATCTACGCCAACGTACAGAACCTTCTCAGC
>JAAXZS010000130.1 GCA_012719745.1 Clostridiales bacterium
GTTATTATATTAAACTGCATTGATATGAATTAATGCTGAACGGAGGAAATAAATAAATGAGTGTTAAAAGCTGTGAAAAACTGGAAAAGAGCAAAGTCGCGCTGACCATTGAAGTGAGTGCGGAAGATTTTGAAACTGCAATTAATAAGGCGTATCTGAAGATGCGTGGCAAAATGAATATTCCCGGCTTCCGTCCCGGAAAGGCCCCCCGCAAGATCATCGAGGGCATGTACGGCACCGAAGTATTTTATGAAGAGGCGGTCAATATTGTCCTTCCCGACGCCTATGAGGCGGCCGTGAAGGAGCAGAAGCTGGAAGTCGTGGGTTATCCCGATGTGGAGCTGCTCTCCTGCACCAAGGACGGCGTTTCCCTGAAGGCCACCGTGGCTGTCTATCCCGAGGTGAAGCTGGGCCAGTACAAGGGCCTGGAAGCGCCCAAGGCCGAGGTAAAGGTACTGGCCGCCGATGTGAACAACCGTCTGAAGGAAATGAGCGACCGTAATTCCCGTCTGGTCTCCGTTGACCGCGCCGTGAAGAAGGGCGATACCGCTGTCATCGACTTTGAGGGATTTGACGCCGGCAAGCCTTTTGAGGGCGGCAAGGGTGAGAACTTTGATCTGGAGATCGGCTCGGGCAGCTTTGTGCCCGGCTTTGAAGATCAGGTCATCGGCATGAAGGCCGGTGAGGAGAAGGACATTGACATCACCTTCCCGGAGAACTACACCCCCGAGCTGGCCGGCAAGGCGGTCGTGTTCCATGTGAAGGTCAACGAGGTCAAGGTGAAGGAAGTCCCCGCCATTGACGACGAGTTTGCCAAGGATGTGTCCGAATTCGACACCCTTAAGGAACTCAAGGCCGATCTGAAGAAAAAGATCACCGCCGAGCGCGAGGAAGCTGCCCAGCACGCCTTTGAGGACGCCCTCATGCAGAAGGTGGCAGACGGCGTGGAGTGCGATGTGCCCGACGACATGGTGAAGATGCAGAGCGAGAAGATGTGCGAGGGCTTCAAGCAGCAGCTGGCTTCTCAGGGGATTCCCTTCGATCAGTATCTGAAGATGACCAACATGACCGAGGAGGCTTTCCTGGCCGAAGCCAAGGAGCCCGCCCTGCAGCAGGTTCGTATGGATCTGGCGGTGGAGGCCATTGTCAAGGCTGAAAACCTGGAAGTAAGCGACGAAGAGATCGAAGAGGAGTTTAAGACCCTCTCCGGCAAGTATAATATGGATGTGGATACCGTAAAGAAGTATCTCCACGCCGATCAGATCAAGGAGCAGGTCATCCGCGAAAAGGCCATCAAGCTGGTGGCGGACGCCGGTGTTGCTGTGGCTCCTGTGGAAGAGAAGGCGGAGGAGGATGCCGAGGCGGAGGAGAAGAAATCTGCCAAGAAATCCGCCAAAAAGGCCGAAAAGCCTGTTGAGGAGCAGTAAGTTCGGATATAATGGTAGGTAATACCGTGCCATTCCGGAAACGGTATCGATTTGAACAGGAGGCAATTTTATGAGTTTAGTTCCTTATGTTGTAGAGCAGACTAACCGGGGAGAGCGTTCCTATGATATTTTTTCCCGCTTGCTCAATGACCGCATTATCTTCCTGGGCGAAGAGGTAACGGATACCACCGCAAGTCTGGTGGTGGCGCAGCTTCTTTATTTGGAAGCGCAGGATCCTGACAAAGATATTCAGATGTACATTAACAGCCCCGGCGGCTCTGTGACAGCCGGTATGGCCATCTATGATACCATGCAGTATATCAAGGCGGACGTGTCCACCATCTGCATCGGCATGGCGGCCAGCATGGGCGCGTTTTTGCTCTGTTCCGGCGCTAAGGGCAAGCGGATTGCTTTGCCCAACGCTGACATCATGATCCATCAGCCTCTGGGGGGATTCCAGGGGCAGGCCACCGATATTCAGATCCACGCGGAATATATCCAGCGCATCAAGAAACGGCTGACCACGATCATGGCGGAAAACTGCGGCAAGCCTTTGGAAGTGCTGCAGGCCGACTGTGAGCGCGATAATTTTATGAGCGCCGAGCAGGCCAAGGAATACGGCCTGATCGATAAGGTCATCTATAAGAGGTAATGTAATGGCTGAAGAAAAAAAGCCGCTTCGCTGCTCTTTCTGCGGCAAAACGGAAAATCAGGTACACCGCATGATCCAGGGCCCCGGCGTCCGTATCTGCGACGAATGTGTCCAGCTCTGCATGTCCATCCTGGACGATGGCTATGAAGACGAACACAACCCGGAGTACGAAATGCCGGATAAGCTGCCTACCCCCAAGGAGATCAAGGCGGTGCTTGATGAGTATGTCATCGGGCAGGAAGCGGCCAAGGTGGCTCTCTCGGTCTCCGTGTACAACCACTATAAGCGCATTTTTTACGGTGGCGGGGACGATGTGGAGCTGCAAAAAAGCAATATTCTCATGATCGGCCCCACTGGCAGCGGTAAGACGCTTTTTGCCCAGACGCTGGCCAAGGTGCTGAAGGTGCCCTTTGCCATTGCCGACGCCACCACGCTGACAGAAGCCGGCTACGTGGGCGACGACGTGGAGAATATCCTGCTGCGCCTCCTGCAGGCGGCTGATTTCGATGTGGAGTTGGCGGAGCATGGTATCATCTATGTGGATGAAATCGACAAAATTGCCCGGAAGAGCGAAAATACCTCTATCACCCGTGACGTCTCCGGCGAGGGTGTGCAGCAGGCTCTTCTGAAAATTTTGGAAGGCACCGTTTCCAATGTGCCTCCTCAGGGAGGACGAAAGCACCCCCATCAGGAGTTCATTCAGGTGGACACGAAGGATATTCTGTTCATCTGCGGCGGCGCTTTCGACGGTCTGGAAAAGATCATTGAAAAGCGGCTGGATCGCAAGGGTATTGGCTTTGACGCCGTGGTGGAGAGCAAAAAAGATAAGAATACGGGCAAAACTCTCAAAGATGTGCAGCCCCATGACCTGTTGAAATTCGGCATCATCCCTGAGCTGGTGGGCCGTCTGCCGGTGATCGCCGCGTTGGACGGACTGACCAAGGAAGATCTGGTGCAGATTCTGACCGAGCCGAAAAACGCGCTGGTCAAGCAGTATAAAAATCTGTTTTCCTTTGATGACGTGGCGCTTCAATTTGCGCCCGGCGCGCTGGAGGCGGTGGCCGACAAGGCCATCGAGCGCAATATCGGCGCCCGCGGCCTGCGGGCGGTGATGGAGGGCCTTTTGACCCAGATCATGTACGACATTCCCTCCGATCCCAGTATCGAAGAGGTCACCATCACACCGGATTGTGTGGCAAATGGCGCCGCGCCTGCGCTGACAAAAAATCCGGAGCGTGTGGAGCGCCCTGTCAAACGCAAGACCGGAAAAGGGGAGAAGAAAGTGTCTTCCGAACCGGCCTCTTAAAATGAAAAAGAAGAGGCGATCATCATCGCCTCTTCTTTTATTCTTCCGGCAAAGCGAGCCGGGAAAGGAGACTTACCCAAATGGAAAAAGAAACTTTGAATATTCCCGTACTGGCCCTGCGCGGCCTCACCGTTTTTCCCAGAATGACCTCCAGCTTTGATGTGGAGCGAGACTTCTCCATCTTCGCATTGGACAATGCCATGGAAAGCAATCACGAGATCTTTCTGGTGACCCAAAAGGAAATCGGCGTCATGCAGCCCGGGGAGAGCGATCTCTACAAGGTCGGTACGGTTTGCCATATTGCACAGATTATCAAGACGTCGGACAGCAGCGTTCGTGTTATCGTCTCCGGCCGTCGTCGGGCAAAGATGCGCCGTCTCTGGCAGACGGAGCCGTTCCTTCAGGCCAATGTGGAGGTTCTGCGGGAGAGTACCGTTTCCCCTCAGAACGCCGATGAAACGGAGGCGCTGCTGCGGCAGACCTACTCCATTTTCGGTTCCTACAAGGATCTGGTCAATGGCATCTCCGATGATGTTGTTTCCGCCGTGCTGGACTGCCGGGATCCCGGCTATCTGGCGGATTTTATTGCTCAGAATATCACCCTGCGCCATCAGGATCGGCAGCAGATTCTACAAGAACTGCGTCCCATGCTGCGCCTGCAAAAGATCAATGAGATTTTGGCTCATGAGGTGGAAGTCATTTCCCTTGAGGTGGAGCTGGAGAGCAAGGTGCGGGAGCGAGTGACCCATGTGCAGCGAGACATGATCCTGCGGGAGCAGGTAAAGGTGCTGCAGCATGAGTTGGGTGACGACGGCGATGAAGAAATTGAGGATTATACCGACCGTATTCAGGCGCTGAAGTTGCCGGATGAGGTGGAGAAGAAGCTGCTCAAGGAAGTGGATCGTCTGGCTAAGCAGCCCTTCGGCAGCGCCGAGTCCTCCGTCATCCGGAACTATTTGGATGTCTGTCTGGAAATTCCCTGGAACCGGCACACCCGCGACCGGGCGGATGTGGAGGCAGCCCGGCGAATGCTGGATCATGACCATTTTGGCCTGGAAAAGG
Organism: Clostridiales bacterium; assembly: GCA_012719745.1. Classification (GTDB taxonomy): domain Bacteria; phylum Bacillota; class Clostridia; order Oscillospirales; family Oscillospiraceae; genus Vescimonas. The sequence continues at coordinate 4,448 of JAAXZS010000130.1, forward strand.
TGAAGGAGCGCATTCTGGAGTTTATCGCAGTGCGTCAGATTAACCCTGATGCAAAAGGCAAAATTCTGTGTCTCGTTGGCCCTCCGGGCGTGGGCAAAACTTCCATCGCCATCTCCGTGGCTCGGGCCATGAACCGGAAACTGGCCAGATTGTCTCTGGGCGGTGTACGGGACGAGGCTGACATCCGTGGTCACCGCAAAACCTACATAGGCGCCATGCCTGGCCGGATTATTGATGCCATCATCCGCAGTAAGTCCATGAACCCTCTGCTGGTGCTGGATGAAATTGACAAGCTGGGGAACGATATGCGGGGCGATCCGGCGTCAGCGCTGCTGGAAGTGCTGGACAGCGAGCAGAACGGCAGCTTCCGGGATCACTTTGTAGAACTTCCCGTTGACTTAAGCAAGATCATGTTTATCACCACCGCCAACACCACGGAGACCATTCCCCGTCCACTGCTGGATCGGATGGAGGTCATCGAGCTCTCCAGGTACACCGATGAGGAAAAGGTGGAGATCGCCCGGCAGTACCTGCTGCCTAAGCAGCTCAAGGAGCACGGACTGCGTAAATCCCAGATGCGCGTATCGGACGACACGCTGCGCGCTATCATCACCGGCTACACCCGTGAGTCCGGCGTCCGCGTACTGGAGAGGCAGATTGCCCGGCTGTGCCGTAAGACGGCTATGCGGCTTGTGACAAGCGATGTAAAGCGAATTGATATTACAGTAAATAACCTGAAAGATTTCCTGGGAATTGTCCGTTACACGGAATCCCTGCATATCACCAAGGACGAGATCGGCGTGGTGAACGGCCTTGCGTGGACAGAAGTCGGCGGTGAGATTCTGGAAGTGGAGGTCAATGTGATGGAAGGCTCCGGCAAGTTGGAGCTTACCGGCAACCTGGGTACGGTCATGCAGGAATCCGTCAAGGCGGCGCTGAGCTGCCTGCGCAGCCGTTGCTCGGAGCTGGGTATCGAAAAGGATTTCTATAAGACCCGCGACATTCATGTCCATTTTCCCGAGGGCGCCATTCCCAAAGACGGCCCCTCCGCCGGCATTGCCATCACCACCGCCATGCTTTCGGCTCTCACCGGTCGCAAGGTGCGGGGCGATGTGGCCATGACCGGAGAAGTGACCCTGCGGGGGCGGGTGCTGCCCATCGGCGGTCTGAAGGAAAAAGCCATGGCCGCCATGCGCAACGGCATCCGTACCGTGATCCTGCCCAAAGAGAATGAAAAGGATCTGGAGGAGATCGACCAGACCGTGCGGGCCCACCTTCATTTCATTCCGGTGGAGACGGTGGATGCGGTTTTTGCCGCGGCACTGGTCTATCTTGCGTCCGCTGTGGTTCTGGACCGCACCGCCCTTCCCCTGATGGCCGAGTCGTGTGACGCCGGCGCTTCGCTGCGCGTATAAGGAGGATTTTGATCGTGCCAATTAACTTTAACCGGGCGGAATTTGTGTTGTCCGCTGTAAAGGAATCTGCCTTTATCCGCGATGGGCGACCGCAGGTTGCCTTTGCGGGTCGATCCAATGTGGGCAAATCCTCCGTCATCAACTGCCTGCTGAACCGGAAGAACTTTGCCCGGGTGGGGGCCACCCCCGGCAAGACCTCCCAGGTGAATTATTTCCGCATTGACGACCGGTTCTACTTTACGGATCTCCCCGGTTACGGATATGCGCAGGTCTCAAAAGGAGAAAAGGAGCGCTGGGGGCTGCTGATGGAGGACTATTTTCATGCGCCGGGGCTGCTGACATTGGGTGTCCTGATCGTGGACGCACGGCACAAACCTTCAGCGGATGACGTAACCATGTGCAATTGGTTTAAAGAGACGGGCTGCCCCATGGTGGTGGTGGCAAACAAGCTGGATAAACTGAAAAAAAGCGAAATAGAACCGCAGCTGCATCTCATTCAGGAGACGCTGGCTCTTGCGGAGCCGCCCCTGCCGTTTTCGGCACAAAAGGGCATCGGCAAGCAGGAACTACTGGGCGTAATCGCCCGCTGCTGTGGCTGATAACAGAATAAAAAAGCTGAACGCCTTTATGGGGCGTTCAGCTTTTTATTATTCAAGAAACAGGGCAGCCGGGCGGTTCACGACCAGCATGTTATAATATTTCAGCAGGTGATAGTCGTCCTTATCCAGCTTCACCGTGTTCATCAGCTTTTCGTTTTCCTCCAGCGGCTCCTTGGAAATCAGCGTTTTCAGCGCAATGGGTGCGAAAAAGGGGGTTGAGCCGATGCCGGAGAGAAGACCCACGGCGGGGGCGTGATTCTGCATGGGATTGAGCATACAGATGTACATTTTCTCCGCCTCGTTGATCTGGTTGTAAAGCACCATATGGGTAATGGTGTCGTAGGGCTTCATCTCACCGGTGAAAAGGTGCTGGCATCTGTCTGGGTCGCTGAAAGACTCCACACCCACATACAGCATCACATCAATGTTTTCACCGCTGACAGAGGGGGAGAAGCACAAAAGGGACCGCACCAGCTTGCGAATGCGCCCGTCGTAGTAGTACATGTAGGAACGGGCCTGGTTGAAGTAAAAATTCTGCGGCAGAATGTGCTCGGTGTGAAAAATCGGCGGCTGATAGTCAATGAAGCACTTCATGTCCACATTCAGTGCCCGGGAAATATCATAAAGCGTTTCAATGTCAATGGTAATGGTTCCATTTTCATATTTTGACAGTGTCGCCTTGCTCTTGTTGATCATGGCAGAAAACTGCTCGATCGTATAGCCCCGGCTTTTCCGGTATTTTTTGATGCGCTGCCCCACATGGTAGGAAATGGACCCCATTTCTCTGCACCCCCGTCATCTCTTGTTATGTTTCTATTTTAACGGATTCGACAGCTTTAGTCAACCGTCAGTTTCTCAAAATGAAACAATAAAGTGGAGAATTTTCTGTACAATTA
>JAAXZS010000171.1 GCA_012719745.1 Clostridiales bacterium
ACCCGTGAGGTAAGCCCTTGCTCATACTTGCTCCGTATTTCCGCCACTATCTCAGTTGTCAGTGGTTCGGAATAGTGTGCCAGACCTTGCTCTATGTGCCTGCGCAAAATGACTGTCATTCCTTCAGCCGTATAATGCTTATAATACGGCATGGGCCTTTTCAGAAATTCTTCCGCACCAAGAGGCAGGGAAAGCTCCTGCACCTCTCCGTTACGAGTTGTAAGTGTAAGCCTACTCATTTTTTATCGCCTCACATTCCGAGAATTGTCCAGAGTATCCTTGCATTAGGTCGGTGAACGGATTTTAATTTTCATAAACAGCGCTTCCTTTCATATTGACATTTTTTGATGTGAAGCATATACTATATCATATCAAGATAATTTGATGTGAGGTGATAAACGTTGGAGCTTACTCCGGAGAAGAACGCTAATGTATTTAAGGCATTTTGCGATGAAAAGCGGCTTGCCATTTTGGAACTGCTGCGCAGCGGTGAAAAATGCGCCTGCGTGCTCATTGATCAAATGGAAATCGGTCAGTCCTCCTTGTCCTATCACATGAAGATTTTATGTGAATCGGGTATTGTCGAAAGCAGACAGGAAGGCAAATGGACACATTATAAAATCAGTGAACAGGGCAGCCACGAGGCCATGCTCCTGTTAAAAGCAATTACCACCCCCAATGCAACCGCTGAAGATACTCGTTGTTGCAATCAATAACGGCCATCTGATGGAAGATGGCTTTTATTCGGCACAACATATCAAGTTTTTTTTGATATGACTATTGAATTTAAGAAAGAGAGGCGCTTACCCTATGGAGATCCTTCAAAATACGTGGCTGTTCTTTCAAGACCAAGTGCTTGGAATGAAATGGCTCAACGCCCTAATCGGTAATCTGCTCTCGTTGTTCGGTCTTGATGTAACAGGACGAATTGGTGGCAGCGTTCAATTCTTTATCTATGATGTACTAAAAATCACCGTACTGCTCTGCGTGCTGATTTTCATCATCTCGTACATTCAAAGCTACTTCCCGCCGGAACGAAGCAAGAAAATTATGAGCCGCTTTCACGGCGTGTGGGCAAATATCATGGCAGCACTGCTTGGCACGGTAACGCCTTTTTGCTCTTGCTCCTCCATACCTCTGTTCATTGGATTTACCAGTGCCGGACTGCCCCTTGGCGTGACTTTTTCCTTTCTGATTTCCTCACCCATGGTAGACCTCGGGTCGCTCGTTCTGCTCATGAGCATCTTTGGCACAAAGGTCGCTATCGTCTATGTCGTTGTGGGCCTGGTTATCGCGGTCGTTGGCGGTACGCTGATTGAAAAACTTCACATGGAAAACTATGTGGAAGAATTCATTCGCTCGGCAAGCGGCGTAGATATTGAATCGCCTGACTTAACCCGCAAAGAGCGTGTCATTTACGCCAAGGATCAGGTGGTGTCAACCTTCAAAAAAGTTCTGCCGTACATTCTGGTTGGCGTGGGCATCGGAGCTATCATCCACAACTGGATTCCTGAAAGCTGGATTGAGATGGTGCTTGGCAGCAATAATCCTTTTGGGGTAGTGCTGGCAACTCTGCTTGGCGTTCCCATGTACGCTGACATTTTCGGCACGATTCCGGTGGCCGAAGCGCTGCTCTACAAAGGCGCGCAGCTTGGTACGGTTCTCTCCTTTATGATGGCAGTCACAACGCTTTCCCTGCCCTCCATCATCATGCTGCGCAAGGCGGTAAAGCCGAAGCTGTTGGGCACATTTATTGCCATCTGCACCATCGGCATTATCATTGTTGGCTATCTGTTTAATATTTTCCAGTATCTACTGGTTTAATGGGAGGGAAAGAGAATGGCTAAAAACTGGTATCCAGTCATCGATTATCTTGCTTGCACTGAATGCGGAACCTGCGTGGATTTTTGCTCCCACAGTGTTTATAACAAAGCAAAAGCCCCGTCCCCTGTGGTGATGCAACCCGGAAACTGCATTGACCGTTGCCACGGCTGCGGCAACAAGTGTCCGGCAGGCGCCATCTCCTATGTAGGCGACGATACTGGCTGGACACCGCCAAACGGCGAATGCAGTGCAAAAAAAAGCGTAGATTGCTGCCGCGGCGGGGCTTGTGAGGAGGATTCCTCCAAGGCTGTGCTTGTGGAATATCTCTATCTTGATCTCAATACCTGTGACCGCTGTATCGGCGCCGATGCGGTAATGGAAGAAGTTTTGGGCAGTATCGCGCCCGCTCTGGAGGCTGCCGGATATACCATGCGGCTTCAAAAGGTACAGATCGCCACAAAAGAACTGGCGGAGCACTACCGATTCCTTGCGTCGCCCACCATTCGTGTAAATGGGCAGGATATCTGCGGACCTGTTGCGGAAAACACCTGCGGCTGCTGTGGTGAAATCAGCGGAACCGATGTGACCTGTCGTACCTTTGCATACAAAGGTCAAGCCTATGAAGTACCGCCCAAAGCCATGCTGGCCGAAGGAATTCTAAGAGCTGTGCTCGGCATGGTGCAGCCCGTTTGTGACTGCGGCGAGTATTCACTTCCAGAAAATCTCAAAAACTTCTTTGAGGGAAAAGCTGTGAAGACCGGTTGCTGCCCTGAAGGTACTTGCGGATGAGTAAACAAAGGATATAAAAACAGTTATTCCACTTTTGATTTTCGCCGTCATTGCCGAGATTGACCTTTACGGCTGTGGGTATCCTTGCGGCCACGGCGGGCAGCCTTGTATGGAGTGTTTTGCTACTGCTGCTCTATTTCATTGGGCACGGCATTCTCGCCGTGATTGCGGAGCCTTCCATGGGCTTTGCCCAAAAGCTCTCCCAAAGCGAGAAGTATGGAAAAGCCAGCGCTATTTTGAAAATCGTCATGGGCGCGGTGATCCTGCTCATCGGTTTCTATTTGTTATATTCAGGTTTCTAATCATGAATTTAAGGAGGTTTTTATTATGGCATTGTTTGGTTTTGGTAAAAAGAAAAATGCAGAGGAAGAATTGGGGCAGTGTGGTTGCGGGGAAATGTGCAAGCCCTCCGAAATTGCCGCAAAGAAAGCTGACGAAGAAGCAAAAGCAAAAAACTCCGGTTGCTGCTGTGGCGGTGACTGCAATACAGAAACGATTGCGGAAGCCGAAAAAGCAAAAGTGAGCGGTTCATCCGTCAAGGTGCTTGGCTCGGGCTGTGCAAAGTGCAATCAACTGGAAGCGGCTACCTTGGAAGCGCTCAAAGAGCTTGGCATGGATGCCACCATTGACCATGTGACAGACTTTACACAGATCGCTGCTTACGGTGTGATGACAACTCCTGCATTGGTTGTGGACGGCAAGGTCGTTTCCTTTGGAAAGGTTTTAAAAAAGGACGAGGTCGTTAAAATCCTGCAAAAAGTACGGGGGTAAATTTATGGCAAAGGAAAAATCACAAAGCATTGGCTTCTTTCAAAAATACCTGACCGTGTGGGTTGCTCTCTGTATGACGGCAGGTGTTTTAATTGGTAAACTTTTACCTGCCGTTCCTGCATTTTTAGGCCGTTTTGAGTATGCCAGAGTTTCTATTCCGGTCGCCATCCTCATTTGGGTGATGATTTATCCCATGATGATGAAGGTGAATTTCCAGAGCGTCAAAAATGTGGGGAAAAACCCAAAGGGGTTATTCGTCACATGGGTGACAAACTGGCTCATCAAGCCGTTCACCATGTACGGTATCGCCGCGCTATTTTTCTATGTGGTTTTTAAGGGCTTGATTGCCCCTGACCTCGCCAAGGAGTATCTGGCGGGTGCAGTACTCTTGGGTGCGGCACCCTGCACAGCGATGGTGTTCGTCTGGAGCACGCTCACCAAAGGAAACCCTGCCTACACCGTAGTACAGGTAGCAACCAACGATTTGATTATTCTGGTTGCCTTTGTGCCGATTGTGAAATTCCTACTGGGCGTTTCCAACGTGTCCGTGCCATGGGACACGCTGATTTTATCGGTCATTTTATTTGTAGTCATTCCGCTTGCGGGCGGTATTCTGACCCGTGTGCTGGTGAAAAATCGCAAGGGCACAGAGTATTTTGAAAACACCTTTGTCCATAAATTTGATAATGCCACCAGCATTGGTCTGCTGCTCACTTTGGTATTGCTGTTTTCCTTCCAAGGTGATGTGATTTTGAATAATCCGCTGCACATTCTACTCATTGCTGTGCCGCTTGTTTTGCAAACTTTCCTTATTTTCTTCATCGCTTATTTTGCTTGCAAATGGCTGAAGCTGCCCCATGATATTGCCGCCCCTGCGGGGATGATTGGCGCGTCCAACTTCTTTGAACTGTCGGTCGCTGTGGCGATTGCATTGTTTGGTACTACTTCACCGGCGGCTCTTGCCACCGTAGTTGGCGTGCTGACCGAGGTGCCGGTGATGCTGTTGCTTGTAAAAATCGCCAACAAAACGAAAGGATGGTTTCCAGTATGAGCAAACCTAAAGTAGCATTTATCTGCGTACACAACTCCTGCCGCAGCCAAATTGCCGAAGCACTGGGCAAGTACCTTGCGTCTGATGTCTTTGAAAGCTATTCTGCCGGAACGGAAGTAAAGCCGCAAATCAATCAGGATGCTGTGCGGCTGATGAAGCAGATTTATGGCATCGACATGGAGCGAACTCAGCGCAGTAAGCTGCTGGAGGAGATTCCCCCAGTGGATATCGTGGTGACCATGGGCTGCAATGTGCAGTGTCCTTTTTTGCCCTGTATGCACAGGGAGGATTGGGGGTTAGATGACCCAACCGGCAAAAGCGATGTGGACTTTGAACGTACTATAAAAGCAATCCGCTCTAAAATTGAGAATTTGAGAGAGCGAATCGCTGACAACAAACTATAAAGAACGAGGCTGGCGTTTGTCAGCCTCGTTTTCCTATTCTCCGTTACATCCCCAGTATCGTCCACACATACAGCGGAGCCGTCAGCGTGAACACAAGACAGGCAAACAGGATAGCAGGGCCGCTCCATTCAAACTGGCCGTGCTTCCTGTAGTCGAAATAGGCCATTCCGAGTTTGGCGAAAAAGAACACCGCCAGAATCAGGTCGATTGCCGGGAATACTACATTGTTTACTACCGTTTTGATCTGCGCAGATGCATCATTCCAAGTTCCTTCGATTGCACCCGCAACATCGCCGGTACCGGCTGCCATTGCAGTTGTACCCAACATACAGACCATAATCAGAGTGAGAACGAACGCGACAAAGAGTCTTTTACGGTTTTTCATAACTTTAGCCACCTTTCTCTTGAAGAGGAGACCGAAGGGATTCCCCCCTCGCAAGGCGGCTTCATGGCCGTGGGTGAGGAGTCCCAACGGCCGGTTCTATTTCTTGTTTTGTGCGATATTAAGGATTAGCGGGTGCGATATGCCATTCTTCCCACAGGTTTCCACGGATCGTTACCGTATCGGTCAGATTAAGGGACAGCATACCCGCCGGTGTCCAGCAGTCTAATACCCATGTGTATGGAGTATAGGCTCCATCCGGGAACCAGATAGGCGTAAAATGAGTACGACGGTTATAGGTACTGTAGCGGTTGTTATTGAACTCAAAGGAGGAGCTTTTGCCTGTGATCGTCCTGTCAAGCAAGCGCCAATAATCAAGGTATTGGAACTCAGGGAAATAGGTCACGGCGTTCTGTGCGGCGGTGACCGCAGCGCTCTGGTCTGTTCGAACACGAGCGGTGACGCTCTCCTGGACACCGTAGCCGCTCTTGAGTGTGCTGCCTGTGGCGGTGGGACTCATATCGTCTGGAACAATGCTCATATCGGCGGTGAGGCTGGCAGAGAAACTCTCATAGTCGAATTCCCACCAGCCATGATCCTCCCACCAGCCATTGTCTACCCAATGATACCAGCGGTCACGATGGGTTTTCCCGTCAGCATCCGTCCAACGATCCGTGTGCCAGCACTTCTCCCAATTTTCGATCCATACCCAATATTCCTGCCACCAGGGAGACCAGATGCCCCAGTTTGCCGAGATCACTTCCTCTTTTAGGGGCGTGGAGGACGGGCGCGTGTAACTGTCATTCCGGTCATCTGCCACAGGGTTTGGTGGGTCGTTTCCACTGAGATCCGTAATGTTACATCTTACTATGCCCTGCGCCGTACCGGGTCCGGACACGCTAACCTGAATGTCAACCACACATGGCTCAGACGGTGTGTGCCAACGCACCCACGCAAGCTGACTGTCACCATCCGGATAAAAAACATTGCTGACGGTGTAGGTCGCGCCCTTGATTGTGAACTGAACACGGACGGGGTTGTCGGGATCTGCCTGACCGCCACTGACCTCTACCGAGGTGATGACATCGGTGTCCACACGGTATTCGTAGTCAAACTCGGTGATCTCGGGTAGGTCCGGCTGCTCAGTAAAACGGACAATGCCGATGCCAAGCGACGAGATGATATTCGCATTGCTGACAATCTGAGTTTTGCTGCCGTTCCAAGCGGGATAGCCGAGATCCGGTGTTTGCAGGAAGATAGCCAGCGGCAGGTTTTTATGGGTAAGTGAACCCATCCAGCTCCGCAATCGACCATTTTCCTGTTGGTCATACAATGCCGCCTCGGTTGCGGTCATGGCGTATTGAAGACCGCTATAGCAAAAATACGCCAGTGGCTCCACCATGAGCTTATATTCGCCACCAATGAGCGATTCGTAGTCAAAGCCGATATAACCACAGAGACTCCGTAGCACCTGTGCGTCGGTGAAATAACTTCGAATGGCTTCGATGCTTGCACCTGCGTTGCCAGAGGAAATAATGCGCGGAAGGCTTTGCGCCGGGTTTCGGTAGCTGTAGCTATTCACTTTCGGTGACAAACTTCTCCCGCCGTTGTAGCTCAGCTTGCAGACCTTGCCGAAGTCGATGATATTGGCTGATGGAGTTTTGTTCGTTAAATCAACTGAGGTGCTTGCAATGGAGTGTGAATCAGCTTCCACAATAGTCACGCGCACTCCATCCATGCCGGGGTTCCAATAGTTTGAGCTTGTGCCGTCGCCCATGCCGCCGCCACCGCCGTCGATGTTTGGGTCGCCGGTGGCGTAGGCTTGCATAGATATGCCGAACAGCAGGACGAGGCACAGAAAAAGTGAAAGAATGCGTTTCATTCAACACCTCCTGAAAAAGTAAGAGCGCAGCCGTTTGGCTGCGCTCGGTCATCTTGTGTAGGTCAGTCCATGATCCCTACCTTTTCTCCGCTTTCGTACATATCGTCCAGAGTGCCGCCCTCGTTGCCACCTCCGACATCAACATACCCGAAGCCCGGCACATACATCTGCCCATTTCCGTTGGTGCTGCCAGGAGCTGGGTCTGCCGGTGGTGTGACCGTGGTCTGATCCGGCGTATAGGTGGGCGGCGTTTCCGTATTGCGCTCAGATTCCGGAACAGCATCAGCGCTATGGTCATCATCAATGGGAACGGGCGGTTCGGGAGGCTGCGGCTTCACGGGGTCACCTTGTATGGTCTGTTCAGTGCCAGTGCTGTCCGCGCCCTCGCTCGGGTTCGTGTCATCATCCTTGCCTCCGGCATTGATCTGTACATTTACGGCAGGATTCTTGCCATCATCCGGCATATCGATGTCCACCACCGGGTCGGAGGTCTGCGGAGTATCGTTATTGAGGACGGGGTCTTTTGTCTGCGTCTGCCCGCCAAAGCGGGTCGTGATGCTCACGATGAGCGCCACGCAGACGAGTGCGCCGACCACGAGTAGCAGAGTCTTTTTTGTCTTATCTGTCATAGAGTTTTGCCTCCTTTGTGCGTGATTTCATGATATCCTTCTAATTTGCACCCTATCACATAAGAGTGCGGAAGTCTACTGATTTTGCAAGTTTTTTCAGAACAAAGGCATATATTTCGCCTGCACCTTGAGGGTCATGCGGATGGGTGGCAGTACGGTTCCCGCAAAGCGGGTGGGAATCTCCAGCACGATGGTCGCGTCGGCGAGATATCCCTCACTTTGGCCGGAGGCGAGTCCGTTGTTGGAAAGCGTCACTCGAAGCTCGGATACGGTGAACTCCAGCTCGTCCCCCGCGTATTTGGCGTATCCGTCGCCTATCGAAGTCAGCCCCATGGTGAGGGCGAGGTGCGTATAGACATCGCCGGCGTCTACGCTTTCCTCCCATGCGTCATCGGTGGGAAACCAGCCCGCCGCGTAGCCTTCACGCACGGAGTGGTACACATCGTCATAGTTGTCGTTGACGGTGGAGATCACCGCCTGCTGTACGGCGTCGCGGACGCCCTGCGCGATAATGCTCACACGGAAGTATTCGGAGATCCCGCAGAAGATGAACAGGAGCGCGAGAGTCACGGCGATGGTCAGAGGGAATCCATCGCCGCGCCCTCCTTTGAGGAGAAAGGACAGTTTTTTCATTTCCAATACACCTCGCTCTTGCCCGTTGCCTGCGCTGTCAGCTCTATGGGGAAGCTACCCAGCCCGCCGAACAGACCTATGTCCACATCCAGCGAGAGCGTCACAGTCACTTCCTCGTTGAGCTGGATGCGGCCAGTCCTCGACCATGTGATGTCCGGCTCAATGCCGAGGCGCTCGGAGAGAACGGCAGCGCGGGTGTTGGTTTCGCTGCCCACGCGCCCGGTTATCTCAGCCTCCCGCACCAGCTCAGCGGCGTAGGTATCGAGGTTCTGCTTGGCGATGAACACCGGCAGCACCCGGACGGCAAGGGCGATGACAAACATAGCACAGAGGATCAGCACCACCACATCGATATATCCCTCGCCGGGTTTTCCGGCTTTCAGCTTCTTCAGCATAGTGTTTGCCCTCCTTGATCGGGAGGCGCATATTCCGGGTCGAGGGCGTATTCCTGTTCGATGCCATGCATATCTCGCAGACTGGACAGCGCGTGTTCAAATTCATCGGAGTGGTCGACGTCTTGTTCCTCTGCCCATTTATCCCGCACGACCTCCAAGGGATTCTCAAAGCGGAGCAGGTACTCCATGTGCTCGGTATCGAAGTCGCCTGTGACCAGCTCATTGTAGCAGATGTTTGTCGCAACAATTTCATCCGCTTTCCCAACAATAAGCCCCGGACTCATCTGAAACAGCTTATTCTGATAATCCTGCATATTTTTTTCGACCTTTGCGAAAAGAGCCTCATAGATTTCTCGATCTGTCAATTTTCCTCACCTCCTATCAGAACAGCCCGCCAAGCGACCTGATGATCTCATACACGATGACCACGATATAGGTCAGCATGAAGCAGGCCAGCATGACAAACGAGAATACCCGGATCTTTGGGGGTATCTTCGCCGCCTTTGCCTTGAGCCTCTGCAGTTCCAACTGCTTGAGGTCATGGCTGAGCATCTGGAAATACATCCGTCCGTCGTCGCCCCGCAGCACCCCGATAAGCCCGCGGACGATGTCCGAGAGCATGGGCGACGCGATACGCCCCTCGAAACGAACCAGCGCCGCCTCGTAGGAGGACGAGCGCATATCCGCCGACAGCACCTCCAGCTCTGCGGCGAAGTCGGGTCCGGCATGGCGCTTGTAGTTTTCGAGGATACTCAGCACATCCCGGCTGGCCGCCAGCTCCTGTTCTATGGTGGAGACGAACCGGGGCAACTCGGCTTCGATGAGCTCACGCCGGGCGCCCACCTTTTCTTCCGCTTTCCGGCTCTCCTTGAAGTAGACCAGAATGGCGAGGATGACCATCACCGGGGCCAGGAGCGGCAGGATGGCGAGGCACGGGAGCGCGCAGAGCAGGATCACGCCGGGTTTGACCAACGTGTAGGCCGTGTAGACCTCCGGGGTCATGTCCATGCCCGCCGCGGAGAGCATCCGCTCCAAACGGTGCCGCTTGTACTCGTCCATGCGGATATACTTTGAGAGCTTGATCGACCAGCCAAGCAGGAGCGCGTCGATGGATTTCATCGACTTCTTATCCCGTCTGCCCGCCGAGAGAAGAGCCTTTTCCGTAGAGAGCCGGGGCAGCTTGAGGATATCCGCTGTGATGAAGAACAGCCCGGAGGCAACGGCCACGCCAAAAAGAAAGAGCAAAAATGTCATGTCCGTCACCTCCTGTATTCAATGGGCTGGGTCAGCTTCACCACAAATGCGAATGAGACAAAAATGGCGGCGGCGCAGACCGCCAGCACCGCCTGTCCGGGGAGGGTATGCATCAGCGTCCCGTACCAGTCCTTATTGATGAAGTATAAAAGCGGGATGTTCAGCACCACCAGCGCTGCCATGGTTATAAACTCCTTGCGGGGCCCGAACACGAGGTTTTCCAGCTCGCCGTTGACTACCCGCATATCCGACAGCTTACTGACGATGGGCGTGAGCGTTGTTTTGAGGCTGCGGTCATACTGACAGGCTGCGATGGCGTCGCACCACTCCCGCCAGACCTCGTTGTCTATGGAGGCTTTCAGCTCGGAGAGCGCCGCATCCACATCGGGGTCTATATGCGTGATGCGTGTAAGAAAGCTCTGGAACACGCCGCGCACGGGCGGGTTCAGATAGGAGATATTCTCCTGCACTGCTGTCTGGATGTCCTCGTTTCTGAGGTAAGCGGTCGTGATAATGGAGAGTGCCGTTTCCAGCTCAGCGGACACATCCTTTTTGTAATGGCCGGCCGTGAGCTTCACATACCAAAACGGGACGAACGCCAGCCCCACGGCCAGTACGGGCACAAGGAACACATTGCCCATCATGATGGCGGCGGACGCGCCGATGGCGAAGAACAGAAGGGACGCGGCGCAGATCGTCGGGAACTTCTGCGCCTTGCCGGTGGCCTTGAGGATGCCCTGCGCCTCGGCGATCTCCCTGCGGAGGAAGGACAGCTTTTTGCGCCGTGTGGCCTTGTTGATGTCGCTGCGGATGCTTCTCGGAGCGGAGGTCAGGCGCTTGAACACAGCGTCGGTCAGCTCCATGGGGGAAAGCCTGAGAATGAAAAAAGCACCGGCGATCATGCCGATGCAGGCGATAAGCTGGAGCGTCGTCATGCGCTCACCTCCGTTTCCTTGGGCTGAAGCAGGGCTTCAAGCTGCGTTGTGGGCATACCGTTCTCAATGAGCCGCTTTTGCAGGCTTTTGGACGGCTCACAGACCTTTTCGTGATGCCCGTCTATGATGAATTTACCGTCCTCCAGACGGTTATCCGTGATGCGGTATCTGAAAAGCGTGTTGTAGCGCCGCGCCCCGTCCGGCAGGATCTCACATTCCGCGATCTCCATCATGCGGCGCTGTTTGTTTTCGAGCTGCTTACAGAAGACCACCAGCGGGTACGCCTCGGAGACATAGCTCATAAGCGTTTCGTCCGACATATCCACGGCGCGCTTGCACAGGGAAACCATGCGCCGGTAGGTCGCTTCGCAGGAGTTGGAGTGGATGGTGGTCAAAACGGCGAAGCCGATTCTGGCCGCCTCCTGCGCGGCGTTTGCCTCCGCGCCTCGCATTTCGCCGACCACCAAAATATCCGGGTTAAAGCGCAGGCAGATGTCCACAAGGGCGATCTGGTCTACCCGCTGGCGCTCGTTCTCGCTGTCGCGGGTCAGAGTATGCACCACGGAGTTGACCACCTTCCCGTCCTTCTCCCGCACCAACTGCAGCTCTCTGGAGCCGTTTTCGATGGTGAAGATACGCTTGTTGTCGGGAATGGTGGTCAGGAGCCAGCCCGCCACAGTGGTCTTGCCGGAGGAGGTGGCGCCGGCCACACAGATGGATATGCCATAGCGCAGGCAGGCGGCGAGGAAATCCAGCATTTCCGGGGTCGCTGTGCCGCCCTCTGTGAAATCCTCCCTTGTGAGCGTCTGGCGGTTGACGATTCTTATGGACGCCGCCACGCCAACATCCGCGTCCACGACCGGCGTTTTCACGGCGGCGATTCGAGTGTTGCGGGTCAGGTGGCCGGTGACGGTGGGGCTGGCGTTATCCAGCACCATGCCGGAGGCGTGCAGCATACGGCGAATGACATTGATGGCGTGTTCCGGCGAGTCGAAATGCTCAGAGAGCTTCTCACTGCGCCCGTCCGAATACTGCACCTCCACATCCCGCCAGCTATTGATGTTGATTTCCTCAATGCCCTCGCCGTAGATGTACTTGGTCAAAAAACCGTACTCGGCCATCTCGGAGTAAAGGGCTGCGATAAGCTCATCCGTATCCATACCCGCCACGGCGATGCGCTTATCCTGGACGAACTTGGCGATATAGCGTTTGAGCTGATCCCTCGCCTCGTCGCCGCCCTCGATGATGAGGCCGGAATACTCGCTGGAGATGTACTCCTGCACATCCCGAAGCACGGAGGCAAAGTCCCGCCCTCCGACTTCCGGCGTAAAGAACAGGTTATGGGTACGGGCGGAAGCGCCGCTTTCCGACGCAAGCGTCCTCCGGGGATCATCGTCGTACTCGGGGAGTACCTTGGGCTTGGATTCGGGAACGGTTTCCATTACGGGAGGCTGTGCGGAAGGGCGTCTTTCCTCCACCGCCTGAACCATGGGCGTTTCCGATTCTGCTGCCGGGGCAAATATGGAGGCGCTTCGTTTCTTTCCTAACATCCGAACACCTCCCGGATGATTTTCTCGAGTTCCTTTCGGAACGGGCGGCTGTCCTTCATGGTCAGGTCAGCGAGGAGGTTTCCGGCGAGATACTGTTCCTCCAGCTCTGCCGAATACGGCAGCTTGAACGCCACGCTGCCCAGCACTTTGCCGATATGCTCGGCGGCCTGCTGGGGTTTGATGTTTGCCGCCACCTTGTACTGCTTATCCGCATCCCATTTGGCGTCCCCCAACAGGGGGAGCTGGCTGGAGAGGTAGCTGACAGATTTAAGGTCGCAGTTGGCAAGACGGAGAACGCTGTCGGCCTCCATCAGCGCCACGGCGGAGAGGATGTCGTTGGCGATATACGAGCCGCAGTCGATGACCACATAGGGCACAATCTCCCGCAGTCCGTCCAGCAGCTCCGTCGCCTGCTTCTCCGTATAGGGCGGGTAGGTGTACTCGTTTTCCCCCTTCTGCATCCCGAGGATCGTCAGATAGCCGAGCCGCTTGTGGGTGACGCAGTTGTGCTTGATGAGGCTTTGGCGATGTAAACATCCATGATCTTAGCCAAGAGTCATCCCTCCCATCTGCGGTGCATCCTGCTCATAAAACTTCGGGTCTGCGCCGGGGATGGCCCATCCGTGCATACTGCCGCACTCCATCGCCTGACGCTGCGCCTCCGTCACGCCGAGACGCTGGTTGTTGTAGTCTGCCAGCTCCTGATTGTGCGCCTTATTTCCTGTATTCCAATCCGATGGGTAATAGCCGCTTTCGCCCCGCTTGATGCAGATGAGATCGCCGGTGGAGGGGAGGACGGAAAAGCACATCTTTGGTAAGCCCGTTGCCACTTTGATGTCAAACTGTTCCTGCTCGGTCTGGATGCTCCAGCCATCACCACTGCCCCAGAGGTGGGCATACAGTTCGCTGCCGTTGCTCAGCCGGATCTCTCGTTGCTCGAAGCCCTCACCGAAACCGTCCGAAGCCTGTCCGGTGACATATTCCTTGAGTGTTTCCAGCTCATCCGGGGTCAGTTCGCCAACCACCTTGCACTCGGCCACGCCCCACAGCCTGTGGTTACGGGATTCCACGGAGAAGGCAAACGCCTGCACCTTCTGATTGACGCTGTCATCCTCATGGTAGTAATGCATGAGGCCGCGGTCTGTTTCCTCTGGCAGACGCTCCCGCACTATGGCAGCGGCGATATTGTCGGCGTATTCCACCGCTGCGTAGCTGTCCAGCTCCACCGGTTCGTTCTCCAGATCGCCCCACTGATTGCGCTCATAGATGTCTGCGGTCATGGGCATATACAGCTTGAGCAGATGTGTCTGGGGTGGCAGGACGGTGAAGCTGTCCTCGCCCATGACCAGCCCAAGCCCACGTCCGTTATCCCACTTCACATGAAAAGTGCCGATGTCATCGATGTTGGTCAGCGTACCCATGGTACCGGGTTCTACCGGGTGATAGGGGTCTTTCATCTCTCTGAGCCTGATCCGGCTTCCCACGGGATATTGCTCCCGTAGGAACTTCAGCCAGTTCTGATCTACCATTTTACATTCCTCCTAAATTCATGGTGGGTCCGGACGGTTCCAACCCGGCAATGCCGAGTTGCAATCGTGCGGCTGCTTCATCCATTGTGCGGTCTGTGGCAAAGCGGGGATTCTCTCGCCAGCCTTCGTCCAAATAGGTTTCGCCGTCATGGGCAATTGCCAGATAGATTGTGGAGACATCGTCCTTGGTGACGCACAATCGCTTCTCTGTGCATTTGAGGGCGTTGAAATGGTCGATTGCATCGGTGAGCGAACTGAAGCCGTGCCGCTTTTCGTCCTTGCAGCAGAAGTTTTCCATTACGAACCAGTTATATGTGTGCGGCAGATTGGGATTTTCCGCATCCAGCAGCGCCTTGTACCCTTTTTCGGTCAGCCCGTATTCTGATAGCTGCCTTGGATTTTCTTCTCCGAACATATCGTAGAGGATATCGTCCACAGCCTTTCGCACCTGCGGATCGTCCGTCAGGACTTCATACTGAAAGCCGGAAGTAGGTCGGTACGGCAGTTCATCCTTGATGACCTGCACAAAAATGGCGGGGTCAGTATAAGCCAGCGTTTCGCCGCTGGCGAACGATACCTTGCCGATGATTGGCGCTGTAGCCTGCTGGAGTTGCGCTTTGTCGTAGGCGTAGATGTACGAGTAATCGCCGCCGTTGGGGAACAGCCTCATGCAGTAGGTGTGCGCGTCGGTTTCCAGCTTGAAGGCATAGGTGTCCGGGCGATACCGATCCGCCATCCTCGCGCTCTCATGCCCATAACAGAAGGAGCGCGCCGCCGGCAGGTCTTTCAGCACCCCGTTTTCCCGCAGGGCGTTCACCACATCATCGAATTCGTCCTTGAATGCCTGCGTTTTCAGCTCTGGCTGGTGGTCGTCCCACGAGGACACAGTGAAGCGGCCGCTCTGGTCGAAATAGAAGCGGAAGTGACCGATGCATCCCAGCTCCGCATCCTTTTCCGCGCCCTGACTGAAAAAGAGCGCCCCCTCATCCTCTGAGGCGGCGCACATCTGGTATTGATTCAGGTCGGGATAGATGAGACCTCTCTCATCGCAGAAATCCTCGAGGGTGAGATGCTCTCCGAGGAAATCCAGCCTGCCTTTCAGCTTTCGGAAGCCCTCCTTGGGGATGGTTACGGGTTCATGGATGAGGATGGTTCCGGCGTGATTAACGCCGACCTTGGGTTCTACCGTTACGGGCTCGCCGGGGTCGTAGTCGCTGCCGCGCAGGTCGTAGGCGTACCAGCCCTCTGGCACGGTATCCCTGTCGATGCGGGAATTGGTGAACAATGCCGGTTTGCCGAACAACTCCACATACTCGTATTCTTCTTCTCTGGCGTTTACGCTCATGGGATATCATCTCCTTCTTGTTTTTTCAAGCACACAACATACCACACAGTGGCGGGGATAGCTATTAAAATATCATCTGGTTTTTAAAATAACGGTTTATTTTAGCGTTGACTAATATAGTTCTCCAATATATAATTAAGTCATCGCTAAATCAGAGGTGATTAGATGAAAACGGCAATCCTCATCAAGGCTCTATGCGAGCCCATGCGTTACTCGATATTTCAGCAGTTACTTGTCAGGAAGCATTGCGTTCGGTCCCTTTCAAAGAAGATGGGAATCACGGAATCCGCTATTTCACAGCACATGAAAGTACTGCGGGAAGCGGGGCTGGTGTACGGTGAGAAATACGGCTACCATACGCACTATCTTCCCTGTCAGGAGGCTGTGGATTGTTTAGCGGAGTCCTTTGAGCAGATGCGCCAGCAGTCCCTGTCTTTAAACCGTGACCCGAAGCTGTGCGAGTGTGCGTTTCGCGAAGGGGAGGAATCCAAATGAGCGTCCTTCTCGATCTGTTCCTGACCTTTGCAAAAATCGGGCTGTTCACCTTTGGCGGCGGTTACGCGATGATCTCCATGATTGAGAACGCCTGTGTGGAGAACAAGCAATGGATCACCCACGACGACATGATGAATGTGACGGTCATTGCTGAGTCCACGCCGGGACCTATCGCCATCAACTGCGCCACCTTTGTGGGCTACCGGCAGAAAGGCGTTGCAGGCGCTCTCATCGCGACGCTTGGCATGGTGCTGCCGTCCTTTGTTATCATCTATCTGATTTCCATGTTCCTCGATAACTTCCTGGAAATCACGTTGATTGCCAACGCCTTTCAGGGCATCAAAATCGCGGTCGGCATATTGATTCTGGACGCTGCGATCACGATGATAAAGAAGATGCACAAGAAACCCGTTCCGCGCGTCATCATGCTCTGTTCGTTTGCTGCAATGCTGCTCATCGATCTTTTCTCCTGGAACTTCTCATCCGTCAGCCTGATGCTGGTGGCGGCGGTTGTCAGCCTCGCCATCTTTTTGATACAGGGTGCTCCCCCGCAGAAGGGCGGTGCGGCTAAATGATTTATCTGGATTTGTTTCTCGGGTTCCTCAAGGTCGGCTGCTTCGCCTTCGGAGGCGCATACGGCGCAATTCCTCTGATACGCGACGTGGTGCTGTCCTATGGCTGGCTCAGCGACGAGATGCTGACCTATATGATTGCAGTCAGCGAGAGCACTCCCGGGCCGATTATGGTGAATCTGGCCACCTATGTAGGCAGCAGTCAGGCGGGGCTTCCCGGCTCGGCCATTGCAACGCTGGCGGTCGTGCTCCCATCCTTTATCATCATCCTGCTGGTGATGGCGCTGCTCAAGACCGCATTGAAAAACAGGTATGTTCAGGCAATACTCCGCGGACTCAAACCCTGCATCATCGGAATTATTCTTGCAACAGGCTGCTTTATGATTATGAACAACTGCATATCCATCACCACCGGCGCGGCGCTCAATGGCCGTGCATTGGTAATTTCGTTGATACTGGCGCTTGTGTATTTCGGTTCAAGAAAGGTACTGAAAAAAGGACTCTCTCCGATTATGCTTATTGTGATTTCTGCCTGCCTTGGAATGGCCATGTATGGTGTCTAACAACGAACCTTCTTCGCCATGAATTGATGCGAATACCGCAGATGGGCTCTTTCCTGTCAGCGGCATTCTATTTATTGAATCACCATACACGCCGTCCGATTCCATATCGTGGGTCAGGTGGAGTGTGATCATTGCAAACCTCCCATTTCCATGCCGAACTCCACCTTGTCGCCCGTGGCGTCCTGATTGCTCTGGACAAAACCGTCCAGCTTGTTTGGGACATAATCACTGAGCCATGTTCCGCCAAACTGTTCATGGGTTTTCAGCCGCCAAAGGGCAAGTTTACCGATGTCCAACTGAACACCGTCCATGTGGAACAACAGATTGGTCAGCCCATCATGCTCAAATCTGCTGACCTCGGTGAATCGACTTCCGTTTTTTAGAATATTCATATCGGTCAGCATTTCGTTAATTCCGTCAATCCATTCCTGCGGGTCACCGCCGCATCCTTGCAGGATGAGCCCCTCGCTGTATCCCATGCGGCGCAGTACCTCGGTTGAAATATCTCGCATCATTCCATTCCTCCCATCTCAAAACCGTCCTGCTCCTGCTCAGCGGGATCTTCCATCATGAGTTCATCAAGGCTGAGAGTGCCGTGATAGGAAATATAGCCGCGGGCCACAAACTGGCCGTATTCGTATTCCATTCGCTGTCGGCCGTACTTCTCGTAGTCATAGAAATCGGCGAGGTTTTCGTCATACTCGAAATGCTCGGAGTCTTGAATCATATAACATCCATAATCTTCGGCGGTCTTTGCACCGGGGATGAATTCAAAGAATTCCAGATTCTGCGCCAGATGCATGACCTGCGAGGAGTAGTCCGGCTGTGCCAACGCAACCGCAGCCCCCAGCTTTAAGCGGTCACTGGGAGAGAGCTTTTCAATGGCGGCGCACATTTCGTTCAGAGATGCGATGCCCTCATGCTCCATATCCAGTGCGACATCAATTTCCTCGGGAAGTTCGCTTTCCATAAAACGCAGGCACATACCTTTTGCGAAATCCCCACGAAATGTTCTCAGACATTGATACCGACTCAGACTCGGCAAACGCCGCCATTAGGGTAAGCAGCAGTTCTCCGTCCGGGCTGATGGAATGTAGGTTCTCCTTCTCGAAATACACGTCGATGCCGAGTGCTTTCAGTTCACGGGTATAGGAAAGCGTGTCCACGGTGTTACGACCGAATCTGGACACGCTCTTTGTTATAATGGCGTCTATTTTTCCGGCATGGCAGTCCTCAATCATTGCCATGAACTGTGGACGCTTTTTCGCTGAGGTGCCGGTTATTCCCTCATCGGCATACACGTCGACAAACTCGCAGGACTTATCGGCAGAGAGCATTTCGGTGTAGAATTTGACCTGTGCGGCATAGCTGCGGAGCTGCTCCTCGCTGGAGGACGATACCCGGCAGTATGCTGCTGTCCGCTTTTTCTCTGGCTTTTCGGACTTAGGGAGAATTATTCTTGTGGGCATGATTCCACCGTCTTTCTCTTCTTATAGGACTTGACACCGGGGTCTATCACCCAGGGCAGTTCGGTGCCGTCGCGGAATACAAATTTCACCGTGCAGTCCTCGTTGATGACCATGTAGTGAACCGCCGCCTGCCATACGAGCGGGTCGAACTCTACCAGTACTTTCTTCTGCTTTTTCAAAAGCTGAAGAAAACCGCGTACCTGCACTTTCTTGGCAGCACAGAGGGCAATCTTGGAGTTCAGATCCTGTTGTTCTTTCTGTAAAGTCTCGTACTCGACGGTTATTTCATCACGCTCTTTTTTGAGCGGACTGTCCTCGCCGCAGTCATCCATCATGCGGCTCTCTCTGGTAAGGTTGTCATGCATCCTCGCCGCGAGCCCCGCGCTGAGGTCTTCGACTTCGGCAAGCCTGCGTTTATATTCTCCATCATCGGTTATGGCGGCAAGGCACTCCTCGTAGTTCCGAGCAATCTCATCCTTTCTCGCTATAAGGCTATTGAAAGCATCCATGAAGCATTTCATGATGGCGTCTTCCTTTACGGACGGCGTGGAGCAGTATTTCCGCTTGGTAAATTTATTGTTGCAGTGCCAGACGAAAGACTGGTAAGAGCTGCCGCTGTGCCATACTTTTCTGCCGTAGAAGCCGCCGCAGTCCCCGCATACAATTCTGCCGGAAAAGGGCGAAATGCAGGTGTACGGCCCGCCTTCCTTACGTCTGCGGAACTCCTCCTGCACCATCTCAAATTTCTCCGGTGGGATGATTGGCGGGTGGTTTTGTGAAACATAGAATTGAGGAAGTTCGCCGTTATTTTTCTTCACTTTTTTTGTCAAGAAATCCTCAACGAACGTAGACTGCAGCACCGAATCGCCTCTATATTTAACATTTTGCAGTATGTGTCTGACCGTGGAGTCCTGCCACTTCACCTTGTTCATCGGAGTTGGAATGCTGTCTTCGGTGAGCCTTGTGGCAATGTCGTAGGTGGTCTTTCCGGCGAGAAATTCATCGTAGATTCTGTGGACGATTTTCGCCTGGTCTTCTACTATATATAAATGACCGTCAGCACCCATATCGTAGCCGAGAAAGGAACTGTAGGCGAATGACACCTTGCCGTCCGCCATACTCTTGCGTTTGCCCCAGGTGATGTTCTTTGAAATGGAGCGGGATTCTTCCTGCGCCAGGCTTGACATGATGGTAAGGAGCAGCTCACCCTTGGAGTCCATCGTAAAAATGTTTTCTTTCTCAGAGGAAATAAACACCATGCTATCTATTTGTATCACTAAATATAGTGGTTATATTCTATTTTCATGACTATATCTTGTATTTTCTTTTGGTATCGCTAAGCGACTTTTGCCTATTTAAGCGACAAATAAGCGTCAAATTTTAACCGCCTTTGAGCGGTTTTTTTCATGCCCTTTTTACC
>JAAXZS010000067.1 GCA_012719745.1 Clostridiales bacterium
AGATAAGGTATACCAAAGGACAACAGATTCCCGATGGTCACCACCAGCGCTACCTTGCCCAGGTGATGGATCCGGGGGAAAAAGTTGATAGCCGCGATTTCAATGGCCAGCGTAATGACGATAACCGCCGGCAGCACATCCACAGGACGCGTTTCGGAGATCCAGACCCAGGATGAATTGGCATAAGCGGAGGTGAAGAGAAAAATTGTGCAGAGAAGAGCAGCCAAAAGGCTGCGGACACCGCGCTGCAATTTCATAGTAAACCTCCCACTGATTTCTTGCTTTTCTTATGAAGCTTGCGCAAACAGGAGAAATCCCACCGTGTTGGTGGCGAAATTGGCAAACATATGAATGATCCAGGAGGGGTAGAGGCTACCGCTCTTTTCGTCAAACCGGTTAAATAGCAGTCCACCCACCGTCAGACCCGCCACCGCCAGCGCCA
This sequence comes from Clostridiales bacterium, assembly GCA_012719745.1. Classification (GTDB taxonomy): domain Bacteria; phylum Bacillota; class Clostridia; order Oscillospirales; family Oscillospiraceae; genus Vescimonas. The sequence goes on from JAAXZS010000067.1 coordinate 443, forward strand.
CCACCGGCCAGTCAAACCAGCCGATCATCATGGCAATGTGGTAGAGCGCAAAGGCAAGGGAGCTGAAGAAATAGGCAAAGCGCCGGGAGGCAACCTGCCGCAGCGTGAGGAAGGCAAAGCCGCGGAAGAAAAACTCTTCCAAAAACGAGTTGACAAAGGAAATGTACAGAGCCACAAAAAGAAAGTTGCCGGCGGTAACGCCCACATCCTGAGAAAGGCTGGCGGTGACGGCTGAGAAGTCAAAGAAATTCCGCAGCAGCAAAAAGGCCAGCAAAACCACGGCATAGATACCGCCGCCGGTCAGCAGCGCCGCCTTCAAGCTACCCTTCCGACGGGTAAAAAGATGTCTTAAATCGCAGCCGCGGTCAAAGTATCCGTAGACCGCGGTCAAAAGCAGAAAAAGCGGTATTTTCACGGCGGACTTGATGAAATAGCCCGGCCGAATCACCGCGTCTACCAAACCCATGATCAAACAGGAGAAGAGAACAAGGAAGACGATGGCCGCTTTCTGATGCTTCATGGATACCTCTTTATTTCTTCTTTTTTTGATCGGGAATCTTAACGCCCTCTTTTTTCAAATCGTTGCCCACCAGCGTTTTGCCGCTGTTTTTCATGCGGTACTTGTTGACCACGGCCATGCGCTGATCGTGCTTGATCTGCTTTTCCTTTGCCTTGGCTTTTTTCAGTGCGGCCTGCCGATCCTGTTCCTTTTTGGCGCGATAGGCGGTTTTTTCCCGGGTCTCCGCGTCGTGCTCCTTCACCGCGTCGGCATATTTCTCCGGGTGCTTGACCCAGTCAATGCGCAGCACGGTGAGTACCACCAGCGTAATGGCGCCCACGATCATAATACCATAGACAATGTAAACCATAAAATAAGCCGCCTCCTCCGATTTTTAAATAGTATATATGAAAACGGGCGGCAAGGCAAGCTGTTTATAAGGGTACCCGCGCGGAAAGTCCTGTCCGGCGGCAGAAAATAAAAAATTCGCAGGAAAAGAATTGTTTTTGCATGCTATGGCGTGTATAATTATATGGTAATAGCTGCGGAATGGGAAAAAGAAGGAAAAACCCACTGCCACAAGCGGATAAATCCGGGTACGCTCTGTCCCGGTGAACACACAAAATCAACCTGGAGGTAGCAAACAATGATTACGAATTTTAAAGATCTGGAAGCCTATGTCCTGAGCCAGGGCATTAAAAAGCGCATTGCACTGGCCAACGCCCATGACGAGCCGGCCCTCAGCGCCGTGGTCAACGCCAAGCGCAAGGGCGTGGTGGATGGCACTCTCATCGGCAAGGCCGACGTGATTGTGAAGATGCTTCACGATATGGGCGAGAATGAGAAGGATTATGAGATCATCGACTTTGACGGTGAAGAGCTGGAAAGTGCCAAGGTGGCGGTGAAGCTGGTGCGTGAGGGTAAGGCGGACATCCCTATGAAGGGCATTTTGCAGACCTCCAATTTCGCCCGCGCTATCCTGAACCGCGAGACGGGTCTGATCCCCAACGGTGCCCGCCGTCTTGTGAGCCAGGCCGGTATTTTTGAGTATGAGGGTCGTCTGGTCATGATCACCGACTGCGCCATCAATATTACCCCCGATCTGGAGACCAAGATCGGTATCGTGGAAAACGCCCTGCCCGTGGCCAAGGCTCTTGGCAACGAGTGCCCCAAGGTGGCGCTTCTCTCCGCTGTAGAGACTGTCACCGACAAGATGCCCAGTACCGTTGAATCCGCCGAGATCACCAAGCGCGGCGTCGAGGGCTGCATCATCTCCGGGCCTTTGGCTCTGGACGGCGCCATCTCCATGGAATCCGTAAAGCACAAGGCCATCAAGGACCCCGTGGCCGGCCAGGCCGACATCATTCTGGTGCCCTTTATTGAAGCAGGCAACGCCCTTTATAAGGCCGTCACCTACATCGCCGGCAAGACCATGGCCTCCGTTGTGTGCGGCGCTTCCTGCCCTGTCATCATCACCAGCCGTGCCGACACCCCCGACAGCAAGTATTTCTCCATCCTGATGGCCGTTCTGCGCGCCATGAAGGGCTGCTGAAAATATTCTCAAAAGTGCCTGCGACACTTTTAAAATACCCCACGATTGTGCCGCGATGTGTCACAGCCTACTGGGTTTGCTGCCAGGTGTAGCGGGCCGGAGAATTTTTACAACAAAACAAGAAGATTTTAGCCGTCATGACAGGCGCGAATGTTTCGCACCTGCCATGACGGCTTCATCTATATAACAAAAGAAGTTTTGCTCGGATACACAAAATGAAGCAAAAGAACAAAATGATTACTCGGTCCGAAAAAAATAGCATATGCGCACAGGTGTTGCCGTGGTGTCCCTCCTGTGACATTTTCCTTTAAATATACCACTGCCTATTGACAAAAAGGAGAGCTGTAAAACAAATAAAAATGAAAGCCGGCGTGGCAGGAGCGAAGTCGGAAGATGACAAATTATACCAGAACAGACTTGCAGAGTGGGGCAGAAAATGCTACACTCGATGCAACGGCGCAGTGCGTTCAATAGGGATTCCGAAAAAACGCGGCAGGGGAACATGGACAAGAAACTGATGGAAATAACGCCAGGATGGGAAGAAGCTGAAAAACAGATCAAGAAAGCAAGGACGGCTCCTTGCTTTTACCCGCGATTCCGCCCGGACAGAAAGGACATATCAAAAAGGAGAAATATATGGAAAAGACAAGCCAATTAAAAATTTTTCCCTTGCTGGCATTTCTATACAGCCTGTTGGTTGCACTGTTCTGGACCGCACTTCGGATCAATTATGCAGGAATTTCCAAGTTTTTGGGGGCGGATACAAACCAATCCTTTCTGGTCATGTACCTTCCGGTGCTGATCTGCGTATTGCTCTGGCTCCTGTGCGCCTATTCCTTATTTTCATTTTTGCGCTATCCAAATAAGCGGATACATACGGTCATTTCTCTGATTCTAAGCATCATATTCACTATAGGGATCGCCATTGTCATCTACTTTGGCTCCGCTGATTATCTGCCCTTTATCCTGCCGCACTTTTTCAGGTCACTGTTGGTCAGCGCCGCGATTCTTGTTTTCGCGCTGCTTCTGTTTCGCCCGTGGAGCCCAGAAAAAAAGATTGCTGCTGGCATCAAGCTCGTCCTTGTGGCTGCGGTGATCGCCGTGACCGTCTTTGCGGGCTACCGCCTGAAAGGCAACCGCTTTTCCTGCGATGCCGTAGTTTATGCAGTAGAGGACACTTATCAGATCGTTTTTTCTACCAATGACAACTCCATCGCCTGGGTGGAGGTAGACGGAGTGCAGTACTTTGACCTCTATGCGGGAAGTATGCGCTCAAAAGACCTCGTCCACAAGATTTGCGTGCCGCAGACCGTGCTGGACAGCGCAGGTGAATACACCATTTACGCCCAGCAGATGATCTATCGTGGCCCCTTCGGGGGGTTCAAGGGGAAAGTCATCTCAAAAGACCATGGCTTCCGACCGGTGGATAGCTCCGACGGACTAAAATATTATACGTTGTCGGATGTCCACGGCGCATTTGACGGCGCCATCAGCGCTGCAAAGGCACAGGGCGATTTGGATTTTCTCGTCATTCTGGGTGACAGCGTTTCTATGGTGGAAAGCGAAAAGGATGCCGATGCCACCTCGGCAATGGCTTCTGCGATCACGGATGGCAGCATCCCCGTGGTCTATGCCAGGGGGAATCATGAGATTAAGGGAGAGATGGCGGAGGATCTTTATAAGTATGTGGGTTCCAAGGATCAAAACTTTTATTTTACCTTCTCCCTTGGCGATGTTAAGGGAATTGTGCTGGATTTGGGAGAGGATCACGATGACGACTGGTGGGAGTACTATGAGACCGCGCAATTCGACCATTATCGTGACGAGCAAACCGCGCTGCTGCAGCGCTGCATTGACGAAGATTTCTTTTTCGGGTGCAAGTACCGCATGGTGCTCTGCCACATCCCGGTGACCTTTGTCAATGACCGCTGCGATCATGCAAGCTATAAAGCCGCATGGACAAAGCTGATAAACGATCTGAATATAGATGTGATGCTCAATGGCCATGAGCATGACTTGACCGTGTTTGCACCGGGTGCGGCTGAGCCGGGAGCAGAACTGACTTACAACAAGAATTTTGCGGGCGTGGAGGGTAAAACCTACGGTGGTTATCTCACGGACTACAATTTTTATTGTTTCCTTGCGGCCAGAGCCGCCAATGATCAACGCAGCGATACACAAAGCCTGCGCGTGAATGCTTTTACCGGTCTGTGTATTGAAGCTGATTTGCCTACTGCCAAGCAGACGGCACGCTTTACCAACAGCATGGGAAAAGATGTCCCGGTATGCAGTATATTCGGTTCAGATGTCCCGGCAGAAGTGTATCAGTTCCCATTGGGAAGGGGCCTCAAGGACATGGCAGAACCGGGGACATAATGGACGGAGTCCCTATGGAATCGTCATGCAGTTTATCATTATAGCAAGAGCGCAAAATCAGAAGATTTACAACGAGCTGAAAAGAAGCCCGGCAGTCACTTCACGCAGTGACTGCCGGGCTTTTCGTTTCATTATTTTAGATTTTCGTCATAGATGGCGCGGTCACCGCCGATAAACTTGGGACGCACCCGGGCTGCCAGCAAAATGGCTTCCCCAATGTGATTCTGGGCCAGTCGTACCGGTACTGCTACATGCTTTAGATGCATTCCGATAAGAGTGCCGCCCACGTCCAGACCCGCGTCCGCCTTGACCTCCTCCAGCGCCACGGGGTGGCGGAAGGTGTGATAGGCGGCGGTGGCAAAGGAGGAGCCGGCCTTTGGCTGGGGCACCACGTTGACGATCTCATAGCCGGGCACCGCCTCCTGCTCCACAATGATGGCCCGGTTCAGATGCTCGCAGCACTGAGCGGCGATGTAGACGCCCGCGGGGCCGAAAACGCTGTGCAATCCGTCAAAGATGGCCTGCCCCACCTCAGGCGTGGAATAGCTGCCCACCTTGTGACCCACCACCTCGCTGGTGCTGCACCCTACCACCACGATCTGCCCCTTGCGGAGCTTGGCGGCCTCCATCAGCTGCCGTGCCGCGTCGGCGGATTCTTTTCTGACCTCGTCCAAAAGACCGGTCTGTTCCACTTCATGAACCTGACCTACCATGATAAAAACGCCTCCGTTAAATTAATTTCTTGTCCAACTCGGTTTTGCGGATGATCCCCATCAGCAGAACCGATACCACCATGGCCACCGCACCCTGCACCAGATTGCCGGGGATGCTGGCCGCCGCGCCCAGGCCCTTGCCCAGAAGCGCCATGGCATAGAGAAAATAGCCGCCCACCATAATAACCTCCGCCACAAAGGCGCTGGCCACCATGGCAGTGGTCTTGTGCTGTGTCATCTTGCGAAACATCAGTGCAGCCACCAGTGCCATCACGGCCTTAATGACCAGTGTACCCGGTGCGTAGTGAGCGTAACCCGACAAAACGTCGGCCAGCATGGAGCCGATGCCCGCCGCTGCCGCGCCGTACCAGGGTCCCAGCAGCCAGCCGGAGAGTAATACAAAACAGTCGCCCAGATTGACGAATCCGTTGGCAGGGGAGGGAATCTGAATGACCATGGTGGCCACACAGCAAAGCGCCGCCAGAAGGGCCGAAAGAACAATTTTTCGTGTTTTTTGATCGTGCATAATAAAAACTCCTTGTCAATGATTCTTGCTTGTATTATACTGTGTACTGGTATTATTAAAATATCCATTATAATATTATTCTTTAATACCAGATGGAGGCCGCCATGCTGACCTACACATTGGACAAAACCGCGGGGGAGAGCCTGTACGAGCAGCTCTACCGCCGCATCAAGGAGGATATTCTGGCGGGGCGCCTTGCCTCGGGAGAAAAACTGCCCTCCAAGCGGATGCTGTCCCAGCATTTGAAGCTCAGCGTCATCACCGTGAAAAACGCCTATGAGCAGCTTCTGGCGGAGGGGTATATTTACGCGGAAGAAAAAAAGGGGTATTATGTGTGCCGGGTGGAGGGCCTGCCCACGGTGGGAAAAGCCGCCGTACTCCCGCCGCCGGAGGAGACCCCCGACTATTTTCTGGATTTTGTGACCAATTCCATCTCCGCCGAGGATTTTCCCTTTACAGTCTGGTCTCGGATGATGCGAAGAACCATTCTGGAAGAGGACAAAAAGCTGCTTTCTCCCATGGCCTATAACGGCGCACGGGAGCTGCGGGAGGCCATCGCCCGGTATCTGTATCAGTTCCGGGGCATGAGTGTGGACCCGGGGCAAATCGTGGTGGGCGCGGGCACGGAGTTCCTCTATAACCTCATCATTCAGCTGCTGGGCCGGGACAAGTGCTATGCGGTGGAGGACCCCGGCTACGGCAAGATCGGCAAAATTTACGAGAGCAATCAGGTGGCGCTCAAGCGTGTGGGACTGGACGAGGGGGGCCTCTCGGTGCGGCAGCTGGAGACCTGCGGGGCAGACGTGGTGCACATTTCCCCCTCCCACCATTATCCCACCGGTATCGTCATGCCCATCACCCGCCGGCAGGAACTGCTGCGTTGGGCGGGGCAGAGCCGCTATATATTAGAGGATGATTATGACAGCGAGTTTCGCTTTGTGGGTCGCCCCATCCAAACTCTTTTTTCCATCGACGAAAACCAGCGGGTGATCTATCTCAACACCTTTTCCAAGACCATCGCTCCCTCCATCCGCATCAGCTATATGATCCTGCCGCCCCAGCTGCTGCTGCAATACCGGGAGAAGCTGTGGTTTTACGCCTGCACGGTGCCCAGCTTCGAGCAGTATACCCTGGCCCGGTTCATGGAGCGGGGCAGCTATGAAATGCACATCAACCGCATGAAAAACCGGTACCATCAGAAGCGGGATGCGGTGATCGCCCGGATCGAAAGCAGTCCCTTTGCCGGCCATGTGCAGATATTGGAGGAGGACGCGGGCCTGCACTTCCTCCTTCGCATCGACACCGACCTGCCGGATGAAACGCTGCGCCGCCGGGCGGCGGAAAAAGGCGTGCGGATGGCACTGCTGTCGGACTACTATACGCAGCCCGAAAAAGCCCGGCCTCATGTGATGGTGGTGAACTATTCGGGCATTGACCTTGCAAAACTGCCGGAGGCGCTGGGGCGCCTGGCCGAAGCATTTGAAATTGAAGGGGGAGACAGACATGTATGACGAACTGACAAAAGAGGATATTGCCAAAATGCAGGAGGAGATCCGCCACCGGGTGCAGGACCTGCGGCCCAAGCTGATTGAGGACGTAAAGGTGGCCCGGGCCTTTGGCGACCTCAGCGAAAATTTTGAGTACAAGTGCGCCAAGCAGGAGAAAAACCGCAACGACGCCCGCGTCCGCTATCTGGAGCGGATGGTAAAGACCGCCCATGTGGTGGCCGACACCTCCAAATCCGACGAGGTGGGCTTATTTGATAAGGTGGAGATCCTCATGGAGCAAAACCAGAAAACAAGAACCATCCGCATCGTCACCACGCTGCGGCAAAATGCGCTCCAGGGCAGCATCAGCAAGGAATCCCCCGTGGGCAAGGCGGTGCTGGGTCACCGGGCCGGCGAGCGTGTGCTGGTGGACATGGGCGGGGGAAAGGGCTATTACCTCCAGATTATGTCCATCGAAAAGGGTACAGACGACGGTTCATTGCCCATCAGCCGGTTTTAATGGATGGCGACGTCAATCAGAATTTGAAAGAGAGGCTGTTATGGAGTTAGAGCGCATTACAGACACAGTTCATCCATTGTATCAAAAGGCTATGGATCTTTATACAATCAGCTTTCCGTTTCACGAACAGCGGGAACCGTTCTCACAATCCCGGATTCTCAGTCAAGATGTGTATCACTTTGATGCGGTCTGTGACAACGGGAAGTTTATAGGAGAAATTTTGTATTGGCGCATTGCCGATTTTTTATATATCGAGCATTTCTGCATTCTTCCTGCCATGAGAAACAAACGCTACGGGCGCAGAGCCCTTGCTCTTTTGCAGGAAAAGCCCCTAATTCTTGAAATTGATCCCCCCACCGATGAAATTTCACTACGGAGGAAAGACTTCTATGAGCGTTGTGGTTTTGTTGAAAACCCGCACCATCATATCCACCCGCCCTACCACGCAGAGAACTCCGGACATGAGCTTATAATCATGAGTTCACCCAGAGCGCTGACAAACCAGGAGTATGAGACTTTTAACCGCTACCTGCAAAACACAGTGATGAACCAGGCATACTGACAAATCCCGGCTATCATTTTGCGTCCTTTTATCAGTCTCTTTTTAAAAGCACACCTCACCGAGAGCTAATCTTTTCGGCGAGGTGTGCTTTCGCTATTTACGAATCCCTCCGCTCCCAATCCGCAAACAGCGTCCACGGCGCTATCTGCGGTGGCGGGGCGGTGAAGTCCATGACCTCGCCGCTCTCCGGATGGGTGAATTGCAGGCGATGAGACCAGAGGGCGATAGGGCCGTCGTCTCCCGGTACCCCGTATTTCCGATCCCCCAGCAGCCAAAGTCCCCGGGAGGCAAACTGCACCCGTATCTGGTGGGTGCGACCCGTTTCAAGGCAAATGCTGACAAGGGATACTCCTTCACAGCAATTCAGCACCGTATACCGCAAAATTGCCTCCTGCGCGCCCTTTTCCGGCACCGTCACCACCTCGGTGAGCCGTCGCGCCGGGTCACGTCGCAGCAGGTCATGAAAGACGCCGCTCTCCTCTGGGGGGACGCCGTGGATTACGGCCAGATATTCCTTGTGGAAGGCGTGAGAGCGCATCTGCTCGGAGAGGAGGGAGGCGGCTTTTACCGAGCGGGCAAAGACCATCAGGCCGCTTACCGCCTGATCCAGCCGGTGGACGGTGCGGATGCAGGGGGTGCCCAGCTCTTGTCGCAGCAGCTCGGGCATCCCCCCCGGCTCGTCGGTGGAGAGTACCCCTGTCGGCTTGATACACACCACAATTCGCTTGTCCTGATAAAGAACTTCCATCATCCCACCCCTTTTTTTGCTATTGTATCGGCCGGTCATCCGTTTGTCAAACACAATCGTTATACAATTGTGCGCGTTTCGCAAACAACCCATTAAATTTATGAAAAATAGTTGCATAATGTGTTACACCGGCATATAATCACATCAAGACATGAGCCACTGCTCATGACAGAGACGGAGAGACGACACCATGCGGAAAAAGCTTACCTCGGAAAAGATCAATGAACTATTGGAAACCGGCATTGATGCCTTTGCCCAAAGGGGACTTGACCGAGCCAATATCAATGCAATCGCCCGGGATTCCGGCGTCAGTGTGGGCGTGATCTATAAGTATTTCACGGATAAAGACGGTTTTTTTCTGGCGTGTCTGCGCCATGCGCTGGAGGTTCTCAAGGGGGAAATTGATGCTGCCCTCTCGGCCGAGGGTAGCCTGATGACCCGGGTGGAACACCTGCTGCGCGCCATCGGCCGCTGTGCCCGGGAGCATCCCAGCTACAATGTGATGTATAACGAAATCACCGCCGGGGCCAGCAGCGCCTATGCCCGGCAGCTGGCCGGGGAGATCGAGGGCATCTCCGCCCGGGCCTATACCGCCGTGATCGAGGAGGCCAAGGCCCGAGGCGAGATACACAGCGACGTGGACGCCCCCATGCTGGCCTTTTTCTTTGACAATCTTCTTTTACTGCTGCAATTTTCCTACAGCTGCGATTACTACCGCTCTCGTTTCGGGGAGTACTGCGGCGCCGCCGCCGCGGATGACGAGTATGTGGTGCGGCAGCTGATGACATTCATTCAATCCGCCTTCGGGCGATAAAAGAGAGAAGGGATGGTCATGACCTATGTACTGGCCTATGACATCGGAACCACCGGCGTAAAGACCTGTTTATTCTCCATCGACGGCAGTATCCGTCTGGTGGCGGACGCTCAGGCGGGGTACGGGCTTTACATCCTGCCGGACGGCGGGGCGGAGCAGGACGCAGATGAGTGGTGGGCGGCCATGTGCCAAAGCACCCGGGCGCTTTTCCAAAAGACGGCGGTGCGCCCCGATCAGGTGGCAGCCGTGTCTTTCTGCTCCCAGATGCAGGGTCTTGTGCTGGTGGACAAAGAGGGGAAAGCGGTGCGCCGCCCCATGAGCTACATGGACCAGCGGGCCACGGCGGAGATCCGGGACGGCATGGCCTTCGGCGGGCAGATTGCGGGGGCCAACGTGGTGAATCTGGCCAAAAGCCTTGCCATCACCGGGGCGGTTTCCTCCAGCGTGAAGGACCCCATCTGGAAGTATAAGTGGGTGCAGTCCCACGAGCCGGAGAACTTTGCCCGGGTCTACAAGTGGCTGGATGTGAAGGAGTATATCCTCTGCCGCTGCACCGGCGAATTTGCGATGACGGAGGATTCGGCCTATTCCACCTTCCTCTATGATTCCCGCCCCGGCAAAGAGGGCTGGAGTCAGGAGCTGTGCCGCATGTGTGGCGTGGAGATGGCTCATCTGCCGAAAATTATCCGCTGCACCGACCGGGCGGGGAGCCTGACGGATACGGCGGCGGAGGAGCTGGGTCTTGCCCCGGGCACGCCGGTCTTCGGCGGCGGCGGGGACGCCACTCTCATCGGTATCGGCGCGGGCTGCGTGTCCGTGGGGAATACCCACATCTACTGCGGCACCTCAGGCTGGGTCTCCACTATTGTGGATAAGCGCCTTGTGGATGTGGATTCCATGATCGCCTCCATCGTGGGGGTGCAGCCGGGATACTATAACTATTTTGCGGAGATGGAGACGGCCGGCAAGTGTCTGGAGTGGGTGAAGGATCATCTGGCGCTGGATGAGATCGGCATCTATCTGGAAAAGAAGAATATCACGGAGGGGCAGGAAAAGATCTATACCAGCCTCTATGATTACATGACCGAAACGGTGCAGAAGGCGCCCGCCGGGGCGGGGGGCGTAATCTTCACCCCATGGCTCCACGGCAACCGCTGTCCCTTTGAAGCGCCGGAGGCCGGCGGTATGTTTTTCAATATCCGTCTGGAAACCGGCAAAACGGAGATGATCCGCGCGGTGCTGGAGGGCGTTTGCTACCACCTGCGGTGGATGCTGGAATGTCAGGATAAAAAGATCAAAACCTCGCCGGCTCTTCGGTTTGTGGGCGGCGGCGCTCTTTCCACCGTCACCTGCCAGCTTCTGGCGGACATCACCGGCCGCCAGGTGGAAACCGTGGCGCAGCCCCAGAACGTGGGCTCCGTGGGGGCCGCAGCTCTCATGGGCGTGGGTCTGGGCCTTATCGACGGGCTATCTGCCGTAGGCAATTTCATCCCTGTTACCGCCGTGTATGAGCCAAACCCGGCAGACAAGGCGGTATACGACCGTAATTTCAGCGTTTTTAAAACGCTTTATAAAACCAACAACCGGAGCTTTGCGCTCCTGAACCGGATCTAATAAAGGAGTCCTGCTAACAAAAGTCAATAGGTAAAGTGAAAAAATCAGGCAACGAAAAAATAGCACGACAAAAAGGCGGCCGCAACATGCGCCCACCTGATTTAGGAGAATGGCGAAAATCCGTTAAGTATCCAGTGTTGCG
>JAAXZS010000053.1 GCA_012719745.1 Clostridiales bacterium
CCCTTGCTGTGCCGAATTTTTCGGCGGATGTAGGAGAGGCGGTAAAATGAATCAAAAATATCTCTCAGCCGATGAGACGATCATCGGACAGAACGAAATCGGAATGCTGTACAGCAGCTATCATGATTTTCAACAGCTGCGGCATTTGTACAATGCCGCTGTCAGGGAGATCCAGATGCGTCTGGAGGTTTTGAACGATGAGTTTAACGTGATGTACGCCCGCAGCCCCATTCACCACATTGAAAGTCGATTGAAATCCACCAAGAGCATTGTGGATAAGCTCAAGCGGAAAAATCTTTCCATTTCCACGGCGTCGGCCAAGCGAAATGTCAACGACATAGCCGGTATCCGCGTGGTCTGCGGCTACATAGACGATGTTTACCGCGTGGAGGAGATGCTGATGCGGCAGACGGATATTGAGCTGGTGAAGCGGCAGGACTATATCAAAACGCCCAATTACAACGGCTATCGCTCGCTGCATCTGGATGTGCGGGTGCCGGTTTTCCTGTCGGACAGCACGCAGCATGTCCTTGTGGAGATCCAGATCCGCTCGGTGGCTATGGATTTTTGGGCGAGCCTGGAGCATGACCTGCGCTATAAGGCGGATAAGGCTGCACTGCCTTCAGATATCAACGAACAGATGCTGCAGTGTGCGGATGAAATAGCGGAGATCGACAGAAAGATGCAGGATATGTACCGCCGCATTCAGGAAGCTAAATAAACGGCAGCCTGCTTAAAAAGACTCCCTCGAATAGAAAAGCTCTGCCCGAATTATCGGGCAGAGCTTTTGGCAGCTATTTTCACAGCTCCAGGTAATTTCTCACCAGAACCTGCAACAGTTCGTCACGGTCAATCTTGCAGATCAGCGTGCGCGCCTGATTGTGGTTGGTGATGTAAGTGGGATCTTCGGACAAAATATAACCGACGATCTGGTTGATGGGATTGTAGCCCTTTTCCTTCAGCGCTTCATAAACGGAAGTTAAAATATGACGAATCTCCATATCTTTATCTTCTGCGGCGTTAAATTTGCGGGTAAAATCATCCATTCACACATCACCTCTTTCAACGGTATTCTCAGTATCACAGTATAGACCTTTTTTCATCGACTGTAAAGGGCAAAATTGTGAAAATCCTGCGGAAAGATGACTGAAAAATCAACGGAGCACAGCGCCCAGCTCTTCTTTCAGCGTGATAAGGATGGATCGAATATCCTCGTCAGCCTCCTCGCTGGTAATACTGCGGTCGTCAGCGCGCAGCGTCAGACTGAAGGCCACGGATTTCATGCCGGCGGGAATGCCCACACCCTGGTAAACATCAAAGAGCGTAACATCCTTCAAAAGCCCCTTGGCGCCCCGGCGGATGCTGTCCTCCAGCTGACCCACAGTGACCTGATTCCGACAGACCACGGCAATATCGCGGGTGACGGCGGGGAACTTGGGCAGCGGCTGGTAGAGGGAAATATGGCTGCCGCATTCATACATGGCGTCGAAGCCCAGTTCCGCGGTGTAGAGCTCCACATCCACATCGTAGGCGGCGGCCACCAGCGGATGCACCTGACCCATTACGCCCAGAAGCGTATCACCGGAGTAGACTCTGGCACAGCGGCCGGGGTGATAACTGGGATTACTCTTCTCTGCTTCAAAGCGGATATCTTTTACTTTCAGTTCTTTGAGAACCGCTTCCACCAGCCCCTTGATGGCGTAGAAATTCATCTTTTCGCCATAAGCGCCCAGCGTCAACAGCTTTTTCTCATCGGCCAGCGTGTCGTCCTTGTGCTTAAGATAGATGCGGCCCATGTCATAGAGCTGGACATCCTTGTTGCGGAAATTGTAGTTCCGGGCCCGCACCTCCAACATGGAGGGCAGGGTAGTGGTGCGCATCACAGAGGTGTCCTCGCCCAGAGGATTGAGAATTTTCAGCGTGTCACGCAGGGGGGAATCAACGGGCAGACGGATTTTGTCGAAGCAGGAGGGGGAGAAGAAGGAGTAGGTGATGATTTCATCATAACCGCCGGCGCGGCAGACAGCGCCAACGGTGCGCTCGGCCTTCTGAATCTCCGTATAGCCACCCACGGTGGTGGCGGCGGTATCCATCAGTGTGGAGGGAATCTTGTCAAAGCCGTAGATACGAGCCACTTCCTCCGCCATATCGTTTTCCGAGAAGGTGGGGGACACATCACGCCTCCAGGAGGGGACAACAATGCTGTCGTCCTTCACGGTAAAGCCCAGACGTTCCAGAATGGAACGCTGCGTATCCGCGTCAATATCGGTACCCAGCACCCAGTTGACCCCGTCGGGATTGAAGGGGATCACCAGAGGATTGGTGTCGCAGGAGATGACGTCGATAACGCCGTCCACCACTTCGCCGCAGCCCAGCATTTCCACCAGCTCGCAGGCGCGGTTCACAGCATCCATGGTCATCATGGGATCAAGGCCCTTTTCGTAACTGGCGGAGGCGGCGGTGCGCATGTTCAGCGCAGCGGCGGTGCGGCGGATGGAGGTGCCGTCAAAGTTGGCGGATTCAAAGAGCACCTGGGCGGTATCACCCTCGATCTCGCTGTTGGCGCCGCCCATGACACCGGCCACACCGATGGGCTTATCCTCATCACAGATGCACAGCATGGAGGGGGACAGCTTACGGTCGCTGCCATCCAGTGTTTGCAGCACTTCACCCTCCCGGGCGGTACGGACAATGATCTTGCCGCCCTTGACGCAGGAGAAGTCGAAGGCGTGCATGGGCTGGCCATATTCCATCATCACATAGTTGGTGATGTCCACCAGATTGTTGATGGGCCGCATGCCCATGGAAGTGATCCGCTCCCGCATCCATTTGGGGGAGGGGGCTATTTTAACATTTTTCACCATGCGGGCGGTATAACGCAGGCACAGGTCGGTGGCCTCTACATCCACATCCACAAGACCGGTGATGTCGCCGGCACCGTCTTTGACAACGGGTTTGTGCAGCTTCAGCTCTTTGCCAAAGGTGACGGCGGCCTCTCGGGCCAGACCAATCATTGACAGACAGTCGGAGCGATTGGGAGTAATTTCATACTCCACCACATGATCGTCAAGACCCAGCACCGGGCGAATGTCATCGCCGGGCTTGCAGTCCGGCTCGTTGAGAATGAAAATGCCGTCTTCGATGCAGTTGGGGAATTCCTTCTGCTCGGCGTGAAGATCGGCCAGGGTACACAGCGCCTGTCGGCCGGTATCATAGGCCACCATGTCGCACGCGTGGACATTCTGGCAGTCGGTGGTCATGGTCACAACGTCTTTTCCCGTGTCCAGCACCAGCGAATAGGTGGCGTAGCTTGTGCAGGCAATTTCCTTTACAGACGCTGCAATTACTTTGCCAAAAATTTTATGACCGGCTGCAATGTCGGCGGGAATGGAAGGCTTGGCGGGATCCATGGCATGGTAGTCGTTGAGAAGTGCTGCCGCTTTGATGACGCCATAGGGGAAGTTGTGGGTATCGAGTCCCAGCTCCTTTAAAGAGCACAGCATACCGTCGGAGAGAACGCCCCGCAGCTCACCGGCATTGATTTTTACGCCGCCGGGCAGTGTGGAACCGTTCTTAGCCACAGGAACCATATCGCCCACATGGATGTCCCAGGCGCCGGTGCAGATCTGGCGAGACTTATCCTCGCCCACATCAATCTGCGTGATGAACAAATGGTCGCTGTTTGGGTGCTTCTCAATGGAGAGAATTTTGCCCACCACCACATTTTGAATTTCGGCGCCCTTGTCGGTGAAAATTTCCACCTTGGAGCCGGTGAGGGTCATTGCCTCTGAAAAATCTTTATCGCTTATATCGTCAACGGAAACACCGTCCACGAATTCGTTGAGCCATTGTCTGCTTAAATCCATATTTGTATCCTCCTTATCTCAGACCTGTTCCAAAAACCGCACATCGTTTTCAAAGCTC
>JAAXZS010000170.1 GCA_012719745.1 Clostridiales bacterium
CGTGGCCGGGGCTGCCGACGGCCGGTACTATATCAGTTTTGAGGACAAGGCCGGCGACTGGCACCTCTTTTGCTACGACACCCGCCGGGGGCTGTGGCACAGGGAGGACAGTACCCGGGCGCTGGCCTTTGCCCCGGCGGGGGACGACCTTTTTTGCCTGACGGCAGAGGGGCGGGTGCTCTCTCTTTTCGACCGAACCGGCACGGCAGAGGGGGATGTCTCCTGGCTGGCGGAGACCGGCGATCTGGGTCTATCGGACATGGAAAACAAGTATCTGCAGCGGCTGGAGCTGCGGCTGCTGCTTACGGCGGGCGCCTCGCTCACCGTTCTTGTCAGCTACGACAGCGGAAAAAGTTGGGAAAATAAGGGCAGCCTGACCGGTACCTCCCTGCGGGCGGTGGTGCTGCCCATTCGGCCCCGGCGCTGTCAGCAGATACGCATCAAACTGATGGGAACAGGAGACTGGCTAGTATATACACTTTCGGGCGTTTACGAAAAGGGGAGTGATCTGCCATGAGCGTCACCGTCTTTTCGCCGCCCCCCAGAGTGGGGGGCACCGCCGAGCAGCAGCTAAAAGCCCAGTACGCCTACCTCTTTCAGATGTCCCAGCAACTTACTGCCGCTCTTGCCCGGATGGACGGGCAGTCCATGACGGTGGATCATCGGACACAGCAGGTGACGGCCCAGCAGCAACAGCAGTACCAGAACCTGAAGGCGCTGGTCATCAAGTCGGCGGACACGGTGCAAAAACAGATGGACACCGTGGCCCAGTAGTTAAAGGGCAGCTTTGTGGCGCAGTCGGATTTTGGCTCCTATGTGGAAAATCTCAACGCCTACATTGAGGCAAATCCTCAGGCGCTCACCCAATATTACAAGTTTGCCTCGGACCTGCAATCCGACGCCGATGCCCTGGGAACAGCCTTTTCCCGCTATGTCACCGAGACGGAGGGGTACATCCGCACCGGCATCGTGGACTATAACGGCGCCGTACCCGTCTACGGCGTGGCGGTGGGGCAGGGGCTGGCCACCGAAACGGTGACGCTGAGTGACGGCACCGCCGCCACTTATATCCAGCCCCGGCAGTTCCGCTCGGTTTTTACCGCCTCCAAGCTGTCTTTCTACCAAGATGATGTGGAAGTGGCCTATCTCTCCAATAACCGGCTCTATATCACCGACGCCCAGATCACGGGGCGTGTCTTTCTGGGGGACGACTGGCAGCTGGAGCGGAGCAGCGGACTGACACTGAAATGGATCGGAGGATGAGGCCATGACAGGCACACTTTACGGCGCGGCGTCCCCCAAAGGCTGGCAGCTGCGCCTTGACTATACCACCACGGAGGACGTTTCCGCCAACCGCTCCACCGTCACCGGCGACCTTTATGTCTACGACGGCACCGGCCGCTCCTACAACGAAACGACCGGCGAGCCGTGGTACGACATCTGCGGCGGGGGACGGAACTACTTTACCTACAGCTATACCGCCATCGGCTGGTACTATCTGGGTACCCGCACCTTTACGGCGGATCACAACGGCGATGGCAGCGGCTCGGTGACGCTGACGGGAGACTGGTGTTCCGGCATCAGTGACTCCAGCTACACGCCCTATTCACTCTCCGTCTCCGGCACGGTGACACTGCCCACCATTCCCCGGGCGTCGGCCCTCTCCTGCGGCAGCTTTACTCTGGGTGCGGCGGGCAGCATCCATATTTCCGCCGCCTCCGGGGATTTTCGCCATACCGTCACCTACACTTTTGGCGGCGTCTCCGGCACGGTGGTGTCGGGGGCAAAGGACGGCAATATTTCATGGATGCCGCCCCTGACGCTTTGCGCACAGATTCCCTCCGCCACGGCCGGCACAGGGACACTGACCTGCACCACTTATAGCGGCGGCACCGCCATCGGAACGGCCAGCTGTTCTTTTACCGCCTATGTGCCCCCTTCCGTGGTGCCCTCCATTACCGGCTTCACGGTGTCACCGTCCAACAGCCTTTCGGCCCTGAGCGGCGTGTATGTAAAAGGATTTACAAAGGTAAGCTACGCGGTGACGGCGGCGGGGCAGTACGGGGCATCTGTTACCGGCTGTACCGTCAGCTTTGGCGGCGTCTCCGGCAGCGGCATGGGCGGGACTACCGGCGTTCTTACCGCCGCCGGAGCGGTGACACCCACCGTCACCGTTTATGATTCACGGGGAAGGACATCCACGAAAAAACTGGGGGCGGTGACGGTGTACGATTACGCGCCGCCCACGGTGTCGGGCTTTTCGGCGAACCGATGCACAGCGGACGGCGTACTTTCGGACAGCGGCACCTATCTGCGTGTTACGATCTCCGCGGGCTGCTCTTCCGTGGGAGGGCGGAACGCAGTGGCAGTGCGGGCCAGGTATCGGGTCTCCGGCGGGTCCTTCGGCGGCTATACCGCCATCAGCGGCAGCGCCGTCATCGGCGGCGATCTGACCGTCAACCGATCCTATGTGCTGGAGGCCACTGTCACCGATACGCTGGGGGGCAGCAAGACCATGACGGAGTCCATCCCCACCTCCGCTGTGACGGTGAACTTCCGGGACGGCGGCAAGGGTGTGGCAGTGGGCAAGTATTCGGAAAAGGCTGCCTTTGAGTGCGCGCTGCCGGCGGAGTTCACAGACGGGGTAAAAATCGGAGATGCGCTGGTCGCGGATTTTGCAGTTAACTATGGCTGTCCGCACTACATCGCGTGGGAAAAAACAAAGAGTGGGGTGCTCCACTGTTGGCTGAACAACACCGTTACACTGACCGGATCGACACCGAAGGCCTTAATGGGCGGATACGTTAGCTACGTGGAAATCGAGATGCCCATTAGCTGCACAGATGTCGGTTGGACGGGAGTGGCGTCTGGCAGACTTGGAACCGGATATGGGTTTGCGTTGGTTGTAGGGCGGACAAATAATACCATACGCGTGTCTATACTTGGCAACCAAAATAGCAACAGTATCGAGCTGACCGGCTTGTGCGTTTTTGGCCATTGGAAATGACGCGTATTCTGTGCGAGCAAGAAATGACGCGGAGACGATGGGAAAACGAAGGCCATCATTGCCCGGCAGCAGTCAAACTGAATAAGGAGTGTTTTTTATGAATCTGTATAACGGAAGCTATGGCGAAAACGTCAAAAAGCTCCAAACCGCCCTCAATAAGTTCGGCTATGGGCTGGATGTGGACGGCGGCTACGGCCCGAAAACGGAGGCTGCCGTCCGGGACTATCAGACAAAGTACAACCTGCGAATTGACGGCGTGGTGGGCAACGAGACCTGGGGCAGCCTTGCCAACCAGACCGCGACGACAGCCCCCACCCCTCAGACCAGCGCTTCGGTTTTGTCCGGCGTTTCTCAGGAGACCACCGACGCCCTCGGTAAGCTCCAGCAGGGCTATGCCCCCTCGGAGGCCACCTCTGCGGCGGCGGAAAAGCTGGAGAGTATCAACGCTGCAAAGCCGGGCAACTTTACATCTAAATATGACGATGAACTGCAGGCGCTCTATGAAAAGATTGCCGGGCGGGAGAAGTTTTCCTACGATCCGGGAAAGGATGCTGCTTTCCAACAGTACACCGATCAGTACACCCGGCAGGGGCGAGCGGCCATGGAGGACACCATGGGTAAAACGGCGGCGCTCTCAGGGGGCTACGCCTCCTCTTACGCCCAGACGGCGGGGCAGCAGACCTATCAGGGCTACTTGCAGCAGCTCTACGACCTCTTGCCTCAGCTGCAAGCCAACGCCCAGAGTCAGTATAACCGGGAGGGGGAGGCCCTCACCAACCAGTATGATCTGCTCAAGGATCAGGACACGGCGGATTACAGCCGCTGGCGGGACACGGTGTCGGACTGGGAAAATCAGTCGGCGCAGGCCTACAAGGAGTACGCGGGCGCGCAGTCGGCAGACGCGGATAGCTACAAGCTGCTGCTGAATTACTATGCCGACAAGGCGGCGGCGGAACAGAAGGCCGCCCCGGAGGGCAGCCGAAATAATACCGGCGCGGCGGCAAAGAGTAGCAACAGCGCGGCCCTAAGCAGCGTTGCCTACGGCAGCTTGTCCGGCGCCATGGGCAATTATCTCAAGTCTGGCAGCTATGACCGGGCGGCGGCGCTGCTGCGGCAGTATGAGGGGCGCATGACCGATCAGCAGAAGCAAAGCGCCGCGGTGCTGTTCCGGAAGTACGGCTATCAGGCGTAGTATGGCTTTGCGGTGGCCCGATGGCTTGTCCATGCCGCCAGCGGGTCGCTTTCTGTGCGGCCAGAAAGTGACCAAAGAACCGTTTAAGGGAAGGGAGATTCCGAATTTCCCCCTTCCCTTAAAAATCTCAACCCCTTGAAACGGCCAAAGAGGAGGGCTGCGGCCCCCTCTTTGGATGTGTCCCCGGGGGGAGGTGAGACTGCCTTTTTTGACAAATCACCCTCAATCCGCTACAATCGATAAAAAATGAGCAGGGGGTCACACCTGGGCGGCTATTACTACCGACAACTCAATACACTGGAAAAATCGGTGTACGACGATCTTTCCGCCGGCTTCACAGCCCTCGCCCCCGTGGTGCGCGTCCGCCGCCTTGCAGATCAGCGGCTGGGCGATGTGTTTGCCATGCTGCGGCTGGACAACCCCCTTTTATTTTATGTGCCCGCCTATGCGTACCGCTCTTACCCCGAGGCCGACCATGTGGAGGTGCTGCCCCAGTACCTTTTTGACAAGGGCAAGATTCGGGAGCAGCAGCGCTCCATGACCGCCCGCATCACCCGTTTGACCCGCCCCTGGCTCACGCTCTCGCCTTGGGACAAGGAGAAGGCCATCCACGATTTTATCTTGGAAAATGTCCGCTACGATAAGCTGAAAAAAGCCTATTCCCACGAGATCATCGGCCCGCTGGGGCAGGGGGTGGGTGTCTGTGAGGGCATCGCCAAAACGGTGAAGGTGCTGTGTGATGCCGTAAACCTGCCCTGCATCGTGGCGCTGTGCCACAACGCGCCGGAAAAGAGCATCAAGTACCGCCACACCTGGAATCTGGTGCAGCAGGGCGGAAAGTGGTACCATCTGGACGCCACCTTTGACAATTCCCTCCAGCTCACCGCCCCCCGGTACGACTACTTCAATTTGGACGACAAGCGGATCTTCCGGGATCACCAAAGCCCGGTGTATCCGCTGCCGGCCTGCTCCGACGGGGAGGGGGGCTACTACCGCCGGGAAAAGCTGTCCCTGACGAAGCCGGAGGACGTGGAAAACCGGGCGGGACAAGCGCTGCGAAAGAAGAAGGACACCTTTGTGTTCCAGTGGCGGGGCGGGGGACTGAATCAAGCTGTCCTCACTGACCTGGTGGCACGGTGCGACCGGGCAGCGGCGGCGCGGGAGAAGTTTGTCACCTACTCCCTGAACCTGCCCCAGCAGGTGCTGGAGCTTCACTTCCAGATTCGGAAAAGCGACGATGAGGTGACGCTTCAGCAGCCCGATGAGGGGCAGAGTGCCAATTGACAAAATATAGAAAACTATGTTGAATTTTCCTGAAAATTCTTGTATGATAGAAGCATTGAAAGCTGCGGAGAGACTGCGGATTCCGTACGAGAATGAGAGGAAGAAGAACATGAAAAAACGCATTTTACCGCTTTTATTATGCCTCTGCCTGACCTTGCCGCTCCTGTCGGTGACGGCCTTTGCCGACACTACCTACAATCAGGGGGACGTGAACGCCGTCAAGGCCATGATGACGGCCAACGGTTTACAGATCGACAACCCGGACGATCCCGGCTCCTGGGGCTTTGCCAAATGGAATAGTAATGGCCGGATGACCGAGCTGCACCTCTTTGATAAACACCTGACCGGGACGCTGGATGTCAGCGCCCTTACCGAGCTCATAGACTTAGAGTGCTCAGATAATGAGTTAACGGCTCTCACCGGTGTGGAGCAGTGTACCCAGCTGTATATGCTGGATTGCCGCAATAATCAACTGACCGCGCTGCCCAGCCTGACCGGCTGCACGCAGCTTGCTCAGATATATGCATCTGACAACCAACTGGCGACCCTGCCGGATTTCAGTGCCTGTACAGCACTGAGATATTTGGAGATTGGAGACAACCGCCTGACTGTGCTGCCCGACCTGACCGGCCTTTTGCTGAGTGGACTTAGCTGCGGCAACAACCCCCTCACCGATGCCCAGACCTATTTGGCCACCAAGATACCCGACACGGTGACGGATCTTTCCTGCAATGGTTTGGGACTCACCAGCCTGGATGCCATTATGCCCCGGCTGACGAACCTACGGTATCTGGTTTGCTCCGACAATCAGCTGACGTCGCTGCCTGCCCTGCCCAGCGGCAATCAGCTGTGGGGACTTGATTGCAACGACAATCAACTCACGGCTCTGCCGGATCTGACAGGCTCCACCGGCCTTTTATATCTGGAATGTGAGGGGAACCGGCTGACAACCCTGCCGGATCTCAGTGCCTGTCAAGAGCTTCAAAAATTATACTGCGATGGGAACCAGCTGACCTCCCTGCCGAACCTCACGGGCTTTACCAAATTGAAACAGCTTGGTGTAAGCGGCAATCCGCTTACCAATGCGGCGGATGATCTGGCCACCAAGATTCCCACATCACTGGATATCCTTGATTGCAGCAATCTGGGACTCACCAGTCTGGATACCGTATTGCTTCGCCTGACAAAGCTGACAAGACTGTACTGCTCCGACAATCAGCTCACATCGCTGCCGGACTCTTCAATAATGGAAGCCCTTGATTGCAGTAATAACCAGCTGACCTCCCTGCCGATGCTGGGCGATACGCTGGGGTATCTGGACTGCCGAAACAATAAAATAGCTGCCATTGATGTTGCAAGATATAAAAATCTGATGGAGTTGCACTGCGGCGGTAGTGCCCTGACACGCTATACAGACGTCAACGGCCATACCTGCACGCTGTCTGCCCCCGCCGGCGTGGGCGCATATCTTTCCGTGGACGGCAACCGCATTACCGTTTCGATGGCAAGCCCCAACGATACCTTTACGGGCTGGACCGTCACACCGGCCGTTACCTATCAGAATGGCACCAGCGCTGCGGACAGCATTGCTACCTTCCTGATGACCGCCGACACAACCGTAACCGCCAACTTTGCGGCCGCACCGAAAAAGCCCGCTTCTCCCGCCACGGGGGACAGCTCCATGATCGTGCTGTGGGGCACGGTGCTGATGCTCAGTGCCGGGGGTGCGGCGGTGCTGCTGACACGCCGGAAAAAAGAAGACTGACAATAGAAAAATACAAAAAACACAGAGTGGTCACTTCGTTTGAAGTGACCACTCCCGCTTTTACAGGCATTTTTTGATGGAATTGATGGCGCCCTTTTCCAGACGGCTCACCTGCGCCTGGGAAATGCCAATCTCGCTGGAGACCTCCATCTGGGTCTTTCCCTCGTAAAACCGGAGGGACAAGATATTTTTCTCCCGCTCACCCAGACGGTCGATGGCCTCCCGCAGGGCGATCTGCTCGATCCAGTTTTCATCGGTGTTGTTGCTGTCGCTGACCTGATCCATCACGCAGATGGCGTCACCGCCGTCTGAGTACACCGGCTCGTAAAGGGACACCGGGTCCACGATGGCATCCATGGCGAAGACCACCTCCTCCCGGGGAATCTCCAGATATTTGGCGATCTGCTCCACAGTAGGCTCCCGCTGGTTGTCCGCCATCAGCTTTTCCCGGGCCTGGAGGACGCGGTAAGCCGTGTCACGCATACTGCGGCTGACCCGGATGGCGCTGTTGTCCCGCAAATATCGGCGGATCTCGCCGATAATCATGGGGACGCCGTAGGTGGAAAATTTCACGTTCTGGTTAATATCAAAGTTGTCGATGGCCTTGATGAGGCCGATGCAGCCCACCTGAAAAAGGTCGTCCACGTTCTCGCCCCGGTTCAGAAATTTTTGAATGACGGAGAGAACCAGCCGCAGATTCCCCCGGATCAACTTCTCCCGGGCCTCCGTGTCGCCCTCTTTGGTGCGCCGCAGCAGGTCCATGGTCTCACTGCTTTTGAGCACCTGTAATTTAGACGTATTGATGCCGCAGATTTCTACTTTGTTCAGCATGTCTCTTTGCCTCCGCCCACCTGATACCAACAGTATTTCCCCGGAAAAATCCGGTTATACGGCGGGGCAAAAAGAAGTAAAAAGACATAAAAAAGCGGATAAACGGCGCAAAAATGCGGTTCTATAACGAAGCCCTCCCGCAAATCGACAGCAAAGCGTTTTTACGGCGGGGTATAGGACAAT
This sequence comes from Clostridiales bacterium, assembly GCA_012719745.1. Taxonomy (GTDB): domain Bacteria; phylum Bacillota; class Clostridia; order Oscillospirales; family Oscillospiraceae; genus Vescimonas. The sequence continues at coordinate 8,263 of JAAXZS010000170.1, forward strand.
CGCGGGGCGTCATAGACTGCCAAGAGGTGGAATCGTATGCTGTGCAAATTTTCCGAGCTGCGGCGCAAGGAGGTCATCAACATCTGTGACGGCAGCCGCCTCGGCTTTGTGGGAGACATGGAGATCAAGCTCCCGGAGGGCGAGGCAAAGGCCATCATCGTGTACGGCCCCTGCCGCTTCTTCGGCCTCTTCGGCCGGGGAGAGGACTATTACATTCCCTGGGAGTGCATCCAGAAATTCGGCGACGACATTATCCTCGTCGACAAGCCCTTCCAGCGCCGGGACTGCGAACCGTGCAGAAAGAAAAAACGGTGGTTTTGAGAAAGACGGGTCATTCTCACCGCCCAAAGCGGCAAAAGAGGCTCTTTCGGTGACTTTTCTGCCGGAAGAGCCTGCTTTTTGTATAAATTGTTCTTGCAATTGCAAAATAGATATGGTATTATATTTCAGCATTCCACACAGCTTCTGACCGTCGGTCTGTGCCTTTAAAAGGGTTGGCCGGGGGGATGAGGAGGCTGGAGGTACACAACTAAATTTAAAAGGAGACACACAACAAAATGGCAAATCAGAACGTCGTATCCATGAAAGCCCTGCTGGAAGCAGGCGTCCACTTCGGTCACCAGACCCGCCGCTGGAACCCCAAGATGGCTCCCTATATCTATACGGAGCGCAACGGCATCTATATCATCGATCTGCAGAAGACCGTGAAGAAGCTGGAAGAGGCCTATAACTTCGTCCGTCAGCTCTCCGAAAACGGCCAGTCTCTGCTCTTCGTCGGCACCAAGAAGCAGGCGCAGGATGCCATCCGCGACGAGGCTCTTCGCTGCAATATGTACTTTGTCAACGCCCGTTGGCTGGGCGGCATGATGACCAACTTCAAGACCATGCGTACCCGTATCGACCGTCTGAACCAGCTCAAGACCATGCAGACCGACGGCACCTTTGATATGCTGCCCAAGAAGGAAGTTATCAAGCATCTGGCCGAAATCGAGAAGCTGGAGAAGTACCTGGGCGGCGTGAAGGAAATGAAGAAGCTGCCCGGCGCACTGTTCATCGTGGACACCCGCAAGGAGCGCAACGCTATCGCCGAGGCTCACAAGCTGGGCATTCCCGTGGTGGCCATCGCCGATACCAACTGCGATCCCGACGAGATCGACTATCCCATCCCCGGCAACGACGACGCAATCCGCGCCATCAAGCTGATCGCTTCCGTCATGGCCAACGCCATGGTCGAGGGCAAGCAGGGTGAGGAAATGGCCGAGGCCGCTGAGGCTCCTGGCGAGGGTTAATTCCCGGCGATTTTACCGCATACCGCAAGGGGCAGGGCGTGTCCCTGCCCCTTTTCTTTTACTAAATAATTTGGAGGAATAAAAAATGGCATTTACCGCAACAGATGTGAAGACGCTGCGCGAGATGACGGGCGTCGGCATGATGGACTGCAAGAAGGCTCTCACCGCTACCGAGGGCGATATGGATAAGGCTGTTGAATGGCTGCGTGAAAAGGGCATGGCTGCCGCTACCAAGAAGGCCGGCCGCATTGCCGCCGAGGGCATGGCTTACGCCGCTGTCATCGACGGTGTGGGTGTGGTTGTGGAGGTCAATGCCGAGACCGACTTCGTGGGCAAGAACGAGAAGTTCCAGGAGTTTGTCAAGGGCATAGCCGCCACCGTTGCCAAGTGCAACCCCGCTGATTTGGACGGTCTGATGGCCTGCAAGTATATGGACGGCGATGTCACCGTGGAGCAGCAGCAGCAGGAGATGGTGCTGGTCATCGGCGAAAACATCAAGGTGCGCCGTTTCGACCGTTTTGAGGGCGGCTTCTCCGTGCCTTATATCCACGCCGGCGGCAAGATCGCCGTGCTGGTGAACCTTAACGTAGAAGGCGGCATTGACGCCACCGAGATCGGCAAGGATGTGGCCATGCAGATTGCGGCTCTCAATCCCCGCTTCTGGGATAAGTCCATGGTGACCCAGGACATTCTGGACGAGGAAAAGAAGATTATGCTGGTGCAGATGGAAAGCGATCCCAAGATGGCTTCCAAGCCCGCTCAGGTGAAGGAAAAGATCGTCATGGGCAAGCTGAACAAGTTCTACTCCGAAAACTGCCTGCTGCAGCAGGAGTTTGTCAAGGACGGCGACTTCACCGTGGAGAAGTATATGGCCGACGCCGCCAAGAAGCTGGGTGGCAGCGTGAAGTTCGTGAAGGCCGTTCGCTTTGAAAAGGGCGAGGGCATCGAAAAGAAGAAGGAAGATTTCGCCGCCGAAATTGCTTCCATGATTAAGTAAAAACAATTTATCAAAAAACCTCTGAACGAAAGTTCAGAGGTTTTTTGTTGGTTATTTTTCCCGCCGTTTACATCCAGATCCCAAAGCCGTGGGAGAGAGTATTCCACACAAGGCTGTTGGCCAGCAAAATGCCGAAGCCGATAAGCAGATACCTTGTGCGGAAGGGAATGCCCCAGCGCCGTCCTGTCAGGCGGGCAAGACCATGAGAGAGCAGGTACACCACCGTTCCCACCAGGAAGTAAAAGACCCCCGCGTTGCACCGCAGTGACAGCAGTACCTGCCCTTGCAGCAGGTACAAAAGCGCCCGGGTAGCGCCGCAGCCGGGGCAGTAGATCCCCCACGACTCAAAAAAGAAGCAGCGGGCGATGGGAATATGGGAAAAATATCGGGTATAGATCAGTGCCCCCAACCCGAAAAGCAGCAGTGTCAGCAGCAGGGCGGGGCAGAGCAGACGGTCAAGGCTCTCTTTTCGATCCGGCGCCGTCATTTAAGAATGTGAATGTCGCCCAGCAGGGGAATGGGTCGTTCCTCGCCATTGATGGCGCCGATAAAGCCGATGAACCAGCATACCACCATGAAGATACCCAGATCCACCCAATGCAGGGGATGGCGGCGGGGATGAAGAAAAGAACGATAACAATGGCCTGATTCAGGTGAAATTTGGCGTTTTCCCGGTCACCCGCCAGAAGGGCGATCAAAAGACCGATCCAGGTGAGATAGGCCACAATATCCGTTGTACGTTTATCCATACTGTCAAAAAACCTCCGATATGATATGGGGTGATTGTATCACTGTCAGACACAAAAAACAAGAATTTCGCTCAGGAGAGCAGCGCCCGATCCGAAAGTCCCAGCGCTGCGGCATCGGCCTTTGCTTTTTCCAAAATAGCCGTCGCGTCCAGACCGATCACATCCAGCCCCCGGGCGCCCACCGCTTTGAAATCTCCCATGCCGTAAAGACCGGCCAGGTGCCTCAGCAGCGTGCAGCCTAAATTTTCCTCCGCCGGTACGGGGCCACCGGCAGTAAAGAAATAGCGGAAGAATTTTCCGCGGCAAAGACCCTCACTGCCCGTTTCCGTATAGCGGAAGGTGACGCCGGGGACGGAGACCCGTTCCAGATACAGGTGCAGCAGGGCGGGGAAGGTGAACTCCCAGTAGGGGGCGGCAATGACCACCCCATCGGCATCGGCCAGTTCCCGGGCAAGGGACACGTCCCCGTCGGTCCGCTGCTGCCCGCCGGGAAAATCATCCGCCGTGAGGGGCGTCAGATTGCCGGATAGCCGGCGCTCCGTCACCGTGACATTTCCCGCCGTTTCCAGCGCCTCCAGATAGACCCGGCTAAGAGCCAGTGTGCGGGAGCTTTCCCCCCGGGGACAGGCATTGATAAATAAAAGGTGCATGAACAGCGCTCCCTCCGCCAATGGTTAATTTTCGAATTATTATAGCATTTGGCGGTGTCAAAAGCAATTGTTGGCGCTGCTGCGGCGGGAAAAACAGACAAAATACGGGGAAAAGCGGAAAGTACCCTGCCGCCCCTTGCAATTTTGTGTAAAAATCGGTATAATAATTTCCTACATTTATTAAAATGACAGATATTCTATTTATTGGGAGCGTGACACAATGACCGAGGAAAAAAAGACACCCGAAGAAATCGGCAGCAATTTTATTCACAATTTTATTGACGAGGACATCGCACAGGGTGGGCAGTTCCAAGGCATGACCGTCCACACCCGTTTTCCGCCGGAACCCAACGGCTATCTGCACATCGGCCACTGCAAGGCGCTGTGCATTGACTTCGGCACGGCGGAAAAATATAGCGGCCTCTGCAATCTGCGGATGGACGACACCAATCCCGCCAAGGAGGATACCGAGTATGTGGATGCCATCCAGGCGGACATCCATTGGCTGGGCTTTGACTGGGGCGACCGTTTTTATTACGGTTCCGACTATTTTGAAAAAGACTATCAGTACGCCATCGAGCTGATCAAAAAGGGGCTGGCCTATGTCTGCGAGCTGACCCCTGAGGAGTTCAAGGCCAACCGGGGCGACATCGGCATCCCCGCCACCAGCCCCTATCGGGATCGCCCGGTGGAGGAGAATCTGCGCCTTTTTGAAAAGATGAAAAACGGCGAGGTGGAGGAGGGGAAGATGACCCTCCGGGCTAAGATCGCCCTGACCTCGGGCAACTTCAACATGAGAGACCCGGTGATCTACCGCATTCGCTTCATCAATCACCACCGTCAGGGCACCAAATGGTGCATTTTCCCCATGTACGACTTCGCCCATCCCATTCAGGATGCATTGGAGGGTATTACCCATTCCCTGTGCTCACTGGAGTATGAGGAGCATCGTCCCCTCTACGACTGGGTGGTGAACAACGTTTCCATCCCCTATCACAAGCCCCGCCAGATCGAGTTTGCCCGGCTGAACATTGACCATACCGTCATGAGTAAGCGGAAGCTCCGTCTGCTGGTGGAGGAGAAGTATGTCTCCGGCTGGGACGATCCCCGGATGCCCACCCTTTGCGGCCTGCGCCGCCGGGGCTACACTGCCAAATCCATCCGCAATTTCTGCGAGCGCATCGGCGTGGCCAAGGCGCCCTCCACGGTGGAGTACGCCTTTTTGGAGCACTGCCTGCGGGAGGATCTGAACCTGACGGCGGAGCGCACCATGGCGGTGCTGCACCCCGTGAAGCTCACCGTCACCAACTATCCCGAGGGGCAGAGCGAGGTTTTCACCGTGGAAAATAACCCCACGGACGCCACCCAGGGCACACATGAGATCACCTTCAGCCGCCACCTCTATATGGAGGCCGACGATTTCCTGGAGGTTCCCATTCCCAAGTACAAGCGCATGTATCCCGGGAATGAGGTGCGGCTCAAGGGCGCGTATCTGGTGAAATGCACCGGCTGCGTCAAGGATGAGGCCGGGAATGTCACCGAGGTACTGTGCGAATACGATCCCGACTCCCGGGGCGGCGATCCCGCCGATGGCCGCAAGGTCAAGGGAGCGACCCTCCACTGGGTGGACGCCGAAACCGCTGTGGACGCCGAGATCCGGCTTTACGACAACCTCTTCTCCGATGCCCAGCCCGACGGCCCCGACAAGAATTTCCTGGACTGCCTGAACCCGGATTCTCTCAAGGTGCTGACCGCGTGCAAGGTGGAGCGCCGCTTGCTGGATACGGGCAAAGCTTTCGCCGCCAAGGACAACCGGGCGGCCCAGAACGCCCCCGCCTTCCAGTTTATGCGCGTGGGCTACTTCTGCCTGGATAACCGGGACAGCACGGCGGAGCACATGGTGTTCAACCGCAGCGTGTCTTTGAAGGACAGCTTTAAGAAATAAAAAGAGGAAAAGCGTTCTGCCACTTTTTCCGGAGAATGGAGGATACGGTTATGGCGACAATTGCGGAAACCGTTCACAAAGAGGCAAAAAATATCAAGCGGGAAATTCTCTTCATGGACATTGCCCTGATGATTCTGGGTATTATGATGATGTTTTTCCCGGAGCAGTCCCGGGACATCATCTGCCGGGTATCCGGCGCGATTTTGTGCCTGTGGGGCCTTTTACATGTCATCACCTATTTTGCCCGTGAACGGACGGAGGTGCTTGGCTCCTTTTCGCTGGTGCAGGGGGCGGCCATGATCGGCTTCGGCACCTATTTCCTGCTGCGGCCGGAGTTTCTGGCGGCGTTTCTCACGGTGGCCCTGGCCATCATACTGATGATCGGCGGCGTGATGAAGCTGCAATATGCCATTGATTTCCTGCGGCTGAAGGCTTACGGCTGGTGGGTGCAGCTCATCGGCGCAGCCATTATGGCCGTGCTGGGCATTGTGGCCTTTGTGGATCCCTTTGACGCCGCCAGTGGCCTGATGATCTTCATCGGCGCGGCGCTGGTGGTGGACGGTCTTTGGGACATGATCTCCGTGATCTATCTGGACGGTGTGGTGAAAAAGGTGCGCCAGACCCGCAAGGATGCGGTGAATGAGGTTACCGCCATCCCCGTGGAGCCGGTGGAGCCGGAAACCGATACCCCCGACACACCCGAAAAGCCCTGACACAATAAAGTTTATACACAAAAAAAACCGCGGCGAAATGTCCGCGGTTTTTTTATGTTTCAACATATACACATCGCTTATATATTTCGCCATAATAATGCATTTTTCTTTTGAACTGAGTTGTGCTATGCTTACGCATGGTAAAGAAAGCGTAAAGAATGCAAGGCGGCGCGCAGCTGGCGCTCCGCTGTCACATAAGGAAGTGTTTTTGTTGAAGCGTCTGCATTACGGCTGGGTGATCTGTTTTGTCTTCCTGCTGGTTTTCATCTGCATTATGGGGCTTTTAACCAATGTTTTCTCCGTGTTCGGCCCCTACCTTGTTTCGGAGCGGGGACTGACCAACGGAGAGTGCTCCATGCTCTCCACCATCCGCTGCTTTTTTGCCCTTGTGGCCATGGCGTTTGTGGAGCCGTTTTACCGGAAGGTGGGAACGCGTCTGGGTCTGCCCATAGCCATGGTGATGACGGCGCTGTGCTTTGGTATCTATGCCTTGGGCCGGGGCCCGCTGTGGTGCGATCTGGCGGCGGCTGTGGGCGGCCTTGCCTACGGTATCGGCACCATGGTGCCCATCTCCATTCTGATCAGCCGCTGGTTTGCGGCCCGGCGTGCTTTGGCCCTCAGCGCGGCGGCCTCCGGCAGCGGTGTTGCCACGGTGATCTTCTCCCCGTTGTTTACCGGCATTATTGAAAAGCACGGTCTGACCGTCGCTTTTACCGTGGAGGCGCTGCTGGTGCTGGTGTGCGGCGCTGTGGTATTTATCCTGCTGCGCAACTCCCCCCGGGAGATGGGTCTTGCGCCTTACGGCACGGGGGAGCGGTCGAAGGAGGCTGCTTCCGCCGCTCGGCAGGGGCATGACCTGAGCCGAGGTGGTTTTGCGGCGGCTCTTGTGGCGGTGATGCTCATCGGCGCGGATTCCAACGCCGCCAGCGCCCATCTGGCCATCCTTTTCCGCAGCGAGGGCATCGACGCCATGCTGGTGGCCACCGGCATTTCCATCTTCGGCCTGCTGCTCACCTGCGGCAAATTCATCTGCGGCGCCGTCACCGACCGTCTGGGGGGCTATGGCAGCAACTGGATCTTCGGCGGCATCCTGACGCTGGGCTTTATTCTCACCACGCTGGCCGGGCAGCACAGCACCGTTTTGATGTTTGCCGCCCTGTGCCTGCTGGGGCTGGGGTTTCCGCCCTCCACGGTGGGCATTGCCACCTGGGCGGGGGATTTTTCCAGCGAGGAACACTTTTCCCGCACGCTGGGGCGCTTTCAGTCGGCCTATCTGGTGGGCGGCCTGGTATTTTCCACGCTGCCCGGCCTCATCGCCGACCGCACCGGCAGCTATGTGCCTGCTTTTGAGCTTTTCACACTGGGCACGGTGGCCTGCTTTGGCATTTTGCAGATCCTCTATTATCTGAATGTTGAAAGAGAAAAAGAACCGCTCAAAAACGCGAATTTGGTTGCACAACACCAAATGTTACGGTAAAATGTCAATAACGGGGGCGTGCCGCTGTGCGGTGCGCCTTTTTTTCGTGGGGAGGGGTTCCATGACCAGACAGGAGATCGAGGCGTTTCTTGCCGTGGTGCGCTGCGGCAGCATTTCCCAGGCGGCGGAAAAACTGTATGTCACCCAGCCGGCGCTGAGCCGTCGGATTCAGGTGCTGGAGGAGGAGCTGGGCTATTCGCTGGTGGAGCGCCGCCGGGGCAGCCGCGCCATGCCCCTGACACGGGAAGGCACGGCCTTTATCCCTATCGCCCAAAAATCCCAGCAGCTCTGGAATGAGGCGGAGGCGCTGCCGGCGCTGATGGACAAAAAGACGCTGCGTCTGGCGGCGGCGGGCAGTGTCAGCACTTATCTCATGCCCAATGTACTCTCCGATTACCTGGCCCGCCACCCGGAGGTGAACCTGCAATTCATCAACTGCCACTCGGAAGAGGGGTACAGCTATGTGGAAAACGGGGAGGCGGATGTGGCGCTGGTGCACCCGGAGCAGTATTCCGCCATTGCGGAGACGAAGCCGGCCTACCGGGAGCCCATGGTCTGCGTCACCCATGACAGAGCCGGTTTCCCGATAAGATCGGGGCGGCGGAGCTGATCCCCGAGCGGGAGATCCGTATGCTGTGGAGTCCCGACTACGACCTCTGGCACGAGAAGTATTTTCCCCTGTACGCCGAGCCGAAAGTGCGCCTTGGCAGCATGTCGGTGATGGAAAATTTCATTGAAGGTGGCAACTGGGTCATTATGCCCCTTTCTGCCGCCCGGCGGCCCCATCGAACGGATGTGACCGTGACCCGTCTGAAAAATCCGCCTCCGGACAACATTGTCTATTATCTGGTGCGCCGGGGGGAGAGTACAGAGGCCATCCGCTGGTTTTTGCAGTGTCTCCACCGGGAGGTCAGCGGCATCGAGGGCATGACCAGCTATTTAAAAGATATGTAGGACTTTCACAAAAGTACCTAAGGTACTTTTGTGAGACCTCACGGCTGCGCCGCGCAGCGGCACAGCCTTCCGGTTTCGCCGCCAACTGCGGCGGGTCGGGGAATTTTTCCGACGCGCATGTCGTCGTAAAAATGATTTTTTTTATTTGGCTGTTGCGGCAGCCAAATGAGAACGCAATTTTTGATTGCTCACAGCCGCGCAGCGGCAGGAAATATTTTTCCTTGCCCGGGCGTCCGGTTTCGGTTATAATAAGAAAAGTACATAAGCGGAGGTCATTCCTATGACAAATCAGGAAAAAGAATCCAAAAAGCATCAGAAGAAACTGAAGAAAAAAAGCAAGGATCGTCAGGCCACCGGCCTTGGCATCGGCGCCTGCGTGGGCTTTGTGGGTTTGGCGGCGCTGGCGGTGGCGGGGCACATCGTCTGGGGTGCAGTGGCCATGGCAGCCATCACCCTTGTCGGCTGGCTCATCGCCTTTTTCACCGATCCCCATAAAAAAGCACAGAAGAAATAAAAGAGCGGCTGCCGTTAAAAAAACGGCAGCCGTTTTCCTGTTGGCCTGACCCAATTTTGTGTGGGCAGCGCCTATTTTCCCCCCGTGGGTTCACAAAGATACCAAAATCCATCCTGCGCGTAGGCCCAAAAATGACCGTCAATTTTGGCGTAAGGCTGCCCTACATCCAGAAAGTTGGATGAATCATTTAGCGTGGGTAATTGATCCGCACCGACTTTTGAAGTAATTTTTCCCATCATCTGGCTTTCATCCGGATTTTGCGACTTGGTTCTTTCATAGCAAAGATAAAGCGTCCCGTCTATCTGCACGGCATAAGGCTCAACATTGTCGAGCGAGGCTTTTTTTCCACAGGAGAACAGAAGAAAAGCGCTGCACAGCAGCACAAGGATGATTAAAAATCGTTTCATGATGGGCCGCATTATTTAAAATTAATAGAATTGATATCTCCAAGTTGTATACGTGCCACTATTTGAGGCATATGTAAAATTTGTACTATTAAAAGGTATTTGGATGATAACATATGAAGAAACATTGGGGTCCATTAATTGGTAGTAGTAATATCCTCCCTGCGCACTTTGATATCCACAAATTACAACTGCATGACTTTTTGTCCCATTTGTAATTGAAGCCATGATCGGTCTATTATTATTAATCCTTGATTTTGTCGTTTCATAAGTTGATCCAGAGCTTTGATATGTATAATTAAGGTTATAATAAGAAAATGCTCTACCTTCCCACGTTGTATTGCCTATGGGAATACCGCCATATATGGATTTTAAGCTATTATATAATCCTACAGCAGTTTTTGCAGTTGTATTTGTTCGATATGCTCCTATAGAAGCAATAGAAGCCTCCCAGCAAATGCCTTCATCTGTATCTGGAGAATAAGCATTACTTACATTTGGAACTTCAAGTGAACCATAGCTTGAAGTCAATGAACTGCCATAATCATAGGGCGCTATTACTGCATTATACAAAATCGGTGTTAAAAATATTTTTGAAGGTGCATAACTAGAAGTAATATTTGAATAATTTTGCGTTTCATTAGCAAGTGTTATTTCTTCTGTCAGAGTTGAGTATGTTCCTTCACTAAAAAGCAAAAGAGCATCTTAGTCTAAAATTAATGTTATAGATTGATTATTTATGTATGCGTCGCTTATATTCGGCATTTCTAAGGGTAAAAAACTAGAAGCAAAACTCTGGTTAACTGTGGTAACGATCAATTCACCCATGCAGTTATTACCACAAAATAAAAAATACGCTAAATTATTGGGGTCACTATCATTATTGATTTGAAATCCTTGTGTTAAATACAAATCATTGCGCATATTTTGGGGTACATTAATACTTATAATCCTGAATTACAGTTTCTATATATGAATTGTAAAGAGTATCTTCTGCGTCGGAGCTATTTTCCATAGCGTATGCGGGTACGATGGTTGTTAAGATTATCAAAATAG
>JAAXZS010000008.1 GCA_012719745.1 Clostridiales bacterium
AGGCGGATGCGGCTGCCATGCGGGTACTGCTCCCGCAGAAAATTGATCCATTCCTTTTGAAGTTTCATGTTTACATTCCTCCCATTGTCATAGTCGGGCCGGACAGCCCCAGCCCCGCGATGCTGAGCTGCAATCGCGCGTCCGCTTCCTGTACGGTGCTGTCTGCGGCGAATCGGGGATTGTCCCGCCAACCCTCGTCCAGATGCGTTTCCCCGTCCTGGGCGATTGCCAGATAGACGGTGGCGACGTCATCCTTAGTGACGCACAGGCGCTTGCTGTCGCAGGTAAGGCCGTTGAAGCGGTCGATTGCCCCGGTGAGGGAATCGGTGTCATGTCGAGTTTCACCCTCGCAGGCGAAGTCCTCTACCACGAACCAGCGGTAGCTGTGAGGCAGATTCGGATTCTCCGCGTTTTTAAGCGTCTCGCGGCCACGCTGCGTCAGGCCGTAATCCTCCAGCGGACGCGGGTTTTCCTCGCCGAACAGATCGTAGAGAATATCGTCCGCACCTTTTCGGACGGCGGGATCGTCCGTCAGCACCTCGTACTGAAAGCCGGAGGTGGGCTTGTATGGCAGTTCGTCGCGGATGACCTGCAAAAAGATGGCCGGATCGGTGTAAGCCAGCGTTTCACCGCTGGCAAAGCTGACCGTGCCGATGACAGGCGGCTCCTGCCGCAGCTCCTGCTGGCGCTTATCAAAGCAGGTCAGGTATGCCTGATAATCTCCGGACTTAGGATTGCAACGCAGGCAGTAGCGGTAATGTTCGGTTTCCGCCAAATAGCCGTACTGACCGGAATTCTTGCTTAACTCCCCGCCATTGTCGTAGCAGTAGTTGGACATGGAGGGCAGGTCCTTCAGAAGGGTTTTTCGCAGTTCATCCACCACCCCGCCCAGCTCCCGCTTGAACTCGGGCGAATTGAGGGTTTCGTCGCCGCGGGGCCACCAGGTGTGCCAAAATTCTTTTCCACCGTGGCCAAAGTCCATGCGGACATGACCGATGCAGCCAAGTTCCGCGTCTTTCTCCGGCGTCATGGCATAAAAAAGGCCCGCCTCTGATACAGAAGCGGGTCGAAGCACATATTTTCTTGGATCATTGGGATAGTTGAGGCCGCGCACCTCGCAGAATTCTTTGAGGGAATACCGCTCTCCGAGAAAGTCCAATCGACCTTTCAGGGAACGGCAGCCTGATTTTGGGATCGTGACCGGCTCGTGGGTCAAAATGGTTCCGGCGTGGTTGACCGCCACCAGCGGCTCCACGGTTACCGGCTCGCTGGGATTCGTGTCGCTGCCGCGGAGGTCGTAGCAGTACCAGCCTTCCGGTATCGTGTCGGTCTGAATGCGGTTTTCGGTGAGCAGCGCTGGCTTGCCGAACAGCTCAATATACTTGAAACTTTCATCGTAGGCATTTACGCGCATGGGAAATCATCTCCCTTGTGTTTTTATAGCTACACAACATACCACAGCGTGGCGGCGATAGCTATTGTTTCTTGCGTGGGGAGGGCTCAGATGCTATACTGAACTCAACGTTATGGCATAAAACTTAAAGTTCACAACTACAAACTATGCATATAACCTTTAGCACATTAAATTCCCGTTTTGCGAACAGATCACCAAGGGAGGAAATACGCCTTGAATTCTGATCCAGAATTAATAAAACAAGCGCCGCTGACCAACGAAGATCTATACCGCCGTCAGATGGCCATGCTGAAGAGCTTTCTCGTACACGGAGCCATCTCTCCGGAACAGTACCGCACCAGCGCCGATGGCTTAACACAAAAAATGCACATACAGCCGAAGGAGTAATCCTTCGGCTGCTTTTTTCTTGCATCACTCCATCTTCAGCTGCGGCCCCATATTCTGGGCGGGATCGCCCTGCATCAGTTCATCCAAACTCAGTGTGCCATGGTAAGACACATAGCCCCGATCATTGAATTGTCCCTGCTCGTTTTCCACGTGCTCCTTGCCGTATTTGGCGAAGTCGATGTAACCGGCGAGATTTTCATCGTACTCATAATGGCCGGAATCCATGATCATGTACTTGCCGTATTCCTCCGGCGTACGTACCTTGGGAACGTAGTCGAACTGCTCCAACTCCTTCGCCAGAGTGGTGATTTGGCTGGCCTGTTCCGGCCTGGTGAACAGAACGACCGCGCCCAGCTTCTCTCGCTCGGCCTGATTCAGCGGCTGGATGGTATGGCACATCTCATTGAGATCGGTCAGACTTTCGTTGTCAAAATTCAGCGCCGCCTCAACTTCTTCCGGAAGCCCGCTTTCCAAAAAGCGCAGGCACATTTCTTCATAAAAGTTGCCCCCTGCTCGAGCTAAGGCACGCGCCTGCCGTATCTGTGTGATTGGCAGGTAGAGGTAAGTTGCCGGACTGTCTGCCGACGCATACCGTGAACTCATCTCTACCTCCATAATGCAGTCCTCGTAGCAATATTCCGGGAAATTACGGCCGTCATAGAGCTGCGACATTTCAAAGCCGTTGTCATAGGCCACGCCGTAGGGGGTGACCCGCCCGACCTCGCCGTCGAGCAATGCCAGCGCTACCGAGCGGAAGTCCTTGCCCTGCATTTCCTCCATGGACGCCCCGCCGCCCAGCGTCAGGTAGTGCCTGCGCCCAAGAGATTCCAGATTGTTGAAATCCGTGACCACCGTGGCCTCCTGACAGCAGAAGGTCAGGTTGATGAACTCATCGATACCGAGGAGATCCAGCCGGGAGGCCATACCCTGAAACTCTGTTTTCTCATAATCGTCGAAGCTGTCCAGCCGCTTGGCCAGATAGTCCAGCTCATCGAGGTTGGCCTCGCTCTGCTCCAACTGCTTGAGCGCCGGAAAATCCCCTCTGATTTCTTCCACGCAGCAGTCGCGCTTGACCGCGTCGCCGATCTCCAGCGGCTCCAGTAATTCTACGGTTTGGTCATAGTCCTCGTTTTTAATGGGGAATGGGATGGTAACTACGCCATATTCAGGGTGCTGCCGGTTTGACAATACTGCCTGAATCATCATTTTGATGCCTCCTGTCTGATTTTCTGCTCCATATCTATCCGCAGGCAACTGCCATCACTGCGCCAGCAGATAAAACCGTGGGCAGGATAGGGACAACCGTCGCAGCGGGTAAACACAGTGCAGGCTGGGCGTTCCTCCTGCGTGGGCGGATGATCCGGCGCAAACAGAAACGGCCATTTGTGGCGATAAAGTCTGTTTTCCATGATTACTTCCTTTCTAAGCGCAAAAAAAGCGCCGAAGAATTCAATTGAAAACTTCGGCGCTTCATGGCTCTAATTTATTACATGGTGGGCTGCGCAGCAGCGGATTGCTCCTGCGCCATCCGCTGCTGCAAATCGGAGACAAGCATTTCTATCTGCTCCTGCGTTTCGCGGAGCAGCGCTTCCTGATCGCAGGAGAGCTTGTTCTGGTCTTCCAACACAGCCTGCACACAGCGGGACAACTCCGTCAGCTGCTCGGGCGAGAAAAGCTGTTCTCGCCGAATCAAACCGCTGCGCACGGCAAAATCCTGCTTGGCAGCGGTATAGTTATTCGACATGTAGTGCCCCTGTGTCACTCCGGTTTTTTCGTAATCCCAGTCCCAGGTGATAAACTGAACGCCATACCGGGTGGCGTGACCGGCAAGGACAACGCCACTGAAATCCGCCAGCAGCTGATAATTCTCATCCAACCCATCGGCTTGCAGTAACGGTGCCGTATCCATGAGCCGCGTGTATTCGGCAACGGTTTGCGCTGTGTCCGTGATCTGGTGGAGCGCGTCTTCGCGCTCCGCATTACCAAGGTCTGATTCACGGTATCTGACGGCACCATTGTCTGTGATTTGGCAGAGGGGAAGTCCGTCCAGAGAAATGGGCATCAGGCCGTCTGTGGGCGGCGGCGCATCAAATCCGTTTCGCCGCAGGGCGATGCCGATCTCCATAAAAAAATCAGTCCTATTTTTCGAATCATTCTGTTTCATTTCGTTCACTCCTTAAATTGCATTTTGATAAAATAAAAAGGCCAACATTCTGCAAAGAATGTTGGCCCTGAGCACCCTATTGTACTTCTGGGGAGAAGCTCGATTTTTCTTGATGTTGCAATACTTTCTGCAAATTTAGATGCGAACCGAGCGCAGGGTATGGTTCGCAACTTCTAAGGTTTTGGGGCTGTTTTGCCTGTGGCATTTTAGGGATGGCTTTTGAGTCAATTCTTGCCCTCTTTTTCACTTGGGAAAATAGGATGCGAACCGGGCGGGGTCAATTTTACGAAAAAGCGTGAAAGCGGCAGGTTCGCAGGCCCTCAAAATCCTCCAAAAAGTTATAAAAAAGCCGCAAAATCATAAGATTTTGCGGCTTTCGTGGTGGAGACGAAGAGGATCGAACTCTCGACCTTACGGATGCTAACCGTACGCTCTCCCGAGTGGTCCGCAAAGCGGGCCTTTTTTCGCCCACGACCGGAGCGCGGGACTTAACTTTTCCACAGCCCGTGCAGGTTGCAATATTCCCGAGCCTGAACGACAGTCTCCGCAATCAGGAATTCCGCTTCTGGCTTGTCGCCCGGTTTCAGTTCCTTGCGGTATACCTTGTCCGCCGTTTCGATTTCGATCCATTGAATATAGTGATTTTCAAGCATCGGATGTTCGACAGAGCCAACCTTCACTCTCACACCGCCGGGAATCTTTTCTATAACAGGGACATGTTTTTCCCCTGCGGCGTCGACGGTATTTTCAGACTGTAGAACCATTTCCTTGCCACAGCATACGAGAGTTCCGCCGCCCGCATTAAGCACTTCGACGATGTTCCCGCATACACTGCATTTGTAAACCTGCTTTTTCTGAATCATTTTAACTTCCTCCTATGGTAAAAATTTGATATTTAGCCCCTGCCGACTCCAGCATCCGGGAGCCGGTAAAGCTTATATCCTTCGGCTTATTTTGAATTCCGTATGAAATCGACAAAAGCGTTCGCCTGCTTCTTCAGATAAAAGGCGCTTGCGGTCAATTCAAGCCGCCCTTCCTGGTTCACCTGCTACCGTATGTTTGGAATAACCAGCCGTGGAATGTTCATCACTTGCATATTGAGAAAGCTGAGCAATGTGACAAGATTATCCTGCGCAAGTCCCGTCCCGGACATGCCGGGAGATATGCCGCTGATGGCGGTCGGCTTTCCTGCGAGGACCTGCGGCTCCGTATCGCTGACGGGGCGCGAAAGCCAGTACGTCGGATTTTTCAGCGCGCCGGAAAAAAATAATTGTACTCCGGGGTAAAAACCAGATCCCGTCCGCGGCTTTGACGATCCCGCGCACGCGCGACACCGAATCCGGTGCCAGATGCTCCCCAGCCTGATTCATAAATGGAACGTCGGCATAATCGAGTATCTCAAAGGCCGCGACGTCGCCGAGCATCTGCCCTGCGGCCAAAGCCAGCTAGCGGTTATAGGACTCTTTTCTGAGAAAACCGACAATCGCCGTAATTTTAACTTTTCCATGCTTGTCAACCTCTTCCTGATGCGGATATCATGAACGCAGTAATCGGCATGACCTCAGCCTAATCTCATCGGTGCTTGATGAACGTTCCGTTCCGCAATTCATCGAAGGCGCGCTGCAGCTCGGCCTCGGTATTCATGACGATCGGGCCGCCCCACGCAACAGGCTCGTTCAACGGCTTTGCCGAAAAGAAAATGAACCGGGCACCGGCGCCTGGCGCCGCGGATACGCCGATAGAATCTCCCAGCCCAAAGAGGACGGCTGTTTTCGATGGAATCTGCCGCCCGTTGATCACCGCGTCTCCTTCAATCAGAAAGACAAACACGGTTTCCTCCACAACTGTGGGAAACTCAATTTCTCCCTCGGCGGAGAGCGCCACGTCATAGATAGTGGCGGGAATGTGGGCCGGCGTCACGCCTGCGGTTTTACCGAAATGCCCGGACAGGACGGCAACGTCCGCCTTTCCGCTCTGTACCCGGGGGATCATGTCCCGCGTGACGCTCAGATAGGCCGGCTCAGTCATCTTTTCCTCGTGCGGAAGGTTGAGCCAAAGCTGAAAACCAAGCATCCTGTCGGACGGCTGCGGCATCTCCTGATGCAGTATGCCGCTACCCGCGGTCATCCACTGGCTTTCTCCCGCGCCGATGGACCCGCGGTTCCCCATGCTGTCCTCGTGATCGATCCTGCCCGAAATCAGGTAGGTAATCGTTTCAATCCCTCTATGCGGGTGCATGGGGAAACCTGCCGTATAGTCAAGCGAGTTTGTAGAATCAAACGAGTCCAGCATCAGGAACGGGTCAAAATCCCTTACGTCTCCGTTTCCGAGCACGCGCACCAGACGCACGCCTGCTCCGTCGGTGGTTCGCTGTCCTCTGACCAGTTTCGCGATTTCACGGTTTTTCAAATCCACACGCCCTTTCGTATCCGTTGTTTCCGTTAATCTGGGTTCGGTGTAAACAGGCAGCTTGTCATGGAAAGTGCGCCCAGCGCGCAGAAGCAGTTGAAAATATGGACATGATCCGTCCCGTAAGCCGCGCCCAGCACATAAAGCAACGGTGCAAAATGGTCCATGCTGGGAACAGTAAGTGAAGCCGATGCCCCCGCCCGTTCAAAATGGACGATATTCTCATCGTTTCGGATGAAGATGCTTTTCCTAATATAATTATCAAAATCCTCCGCCCAAGGGTAGCCGCCGTCCATATTCCAGCTTACCCTAGCAAGATTATGCACAACGTTTCCGCTTCCAAGGATTAAGACGCCCTGCTCGCGAAGGGAGCGGAGCTTTCGCCCGATATTGAGGTACTCCTCCGCCGGGGTGCGCCTGTCCACACTGAGCCGAAACACGGGAATGTCCGCTTCAGGATAGATCCGGCAAAGGACGGACCACGCGCCGTGATCCAGCCCCCGGGAATTGTCAAACTGGACCTTGTCCCCGATCAGCTCCCTGGTTAGGCGGGCAAAATCAGGTGAACCCGGAGCAGGATATACAACTTTGTACAGTTCGTCCGGGAAGCCGTACATGTCATAAATCATCTTGGGCTCGGAAGAATCCGCGATCCTGCTGCCCGGAGTAAACCAGTGAGCCGAAATACAGCGGATCGCGGCAAGCTTCCTTTCAATTTTTTAGGCGATCCCGGACCACGCCGCCGTATATTTGTTGTTTTCTTTCGCGTTGAGCGGGGACCTGTGCCCCACAAAAATTACCGGCATTCTTTCGGACATTGTGAATCACCTGTTTTTCCCAGTCTGCGTATCGGCTTATATCCAATCTCTATGTTTCATATTTTATTAAAGCATGGTCAAATTGTAAAGCAAAATCCGGGGGGAGAAATTTTACAGATAACAGTTTGCAATAAACAAGCATGGATGCTTGTCCTCATGATTTCTGCCGAGCTGCTCCATGCCGATGTTCTCTGCGATTACATCCGGCAGGCACATCTGATGGATGTGATAAAGAGGTCTTTCCAGCAATTCAAAATTGCACTTGTCCAACGGAAATTGCTTATCTATTCAGACACTGCTGCTGAACGCCGCTTAATTAATCCTTTTTGCGAAGCAATTGAGCGGCACAGCGGATATTATGTATGGAAATAATAGCATAAACTTAACCATATTGCAACCCATCCATTATGGTTGAGGTATGGATTTCAATCCACGTTCCCCGCGAGAGTGAACGACGATTTTAGAAGTTTGTCCCGATGCCTGCTGTGGCCGTATTCCCCGTGGTTTTCAGCGCATCCTGATGATCGTCATGACCAGTTTCCGGACGGTGTAGCGGCAGGTCGCGAGGTAATCGGTGATGTCCATGAACACCTCGTCGATGGAATATACGTGGATGTCTGTGGGCGCTACATACTTGAGATAGATATTATAAATTTCCGTACTGCGCTTCATATAAAGCGCCATATGCGGCGACGCGACAAGATTGATATTGAAGTCGGTTGGAACCTGCGCGGTAGGCTCATCCAGAATCGTCGGCTGCTGATAGATCCTGTCCATCCGAAGGCTTCCAATGTTTTGGTGCTTTTTGGAATAGCCTACCATGTAATAAAAGTCTCGATCCCAGACCAGGTAGTACGGACTGAATATGTATACTTGACTGCCGTTTTTCAGTGCTTTTTCTTGGACTCGCATCCGTACCAACAATGTCATTGAACGGTTGAATCGCGAAATCCGCAGGCGCACCCGTGTGGTTGGCTGTTTCCCCGACGGCAACTCAGCCCTGATGCTGGTCTGTGCACGGTTGCGCCATGTGGCCGGCACCCTGTGGGGCAACAAGAAATATATGAATATGAAGCATCTGGAGGCCGTCCTGGACGACTCCTCAATTGCCGGCTAACTTCTTTCTCCCAGAGACTGCAAACCAATTTGCGCATAAAGCTTGACACTACCAAAATTTTATTTTAGTATGTCGTTTTTTCTTGAAAAAGACTATTAGCATCTTCGCCGGCGTCCTCTGCAATAAATTCCTCGTAGTTTTCCCCATCAATAATACGTGGTGCGTCAACAAAGGCATTCAGACCTTTGAATACATACTTTGAGCTTGCAGGCACACTGAAGTCAGTTTTCAACTTCTGATACCGGACATCGCACCAAAACAGTAACCTACCCATAGTATAGTAAGTAGTACCCTCCTCTGCCACGTTACACAAATCGGTAAATGCAGTGCCAATTATACTAAAATGTTAAAACAATGCATATATATATATATTGCTTG
>JAAXZS010000111.1 GCA_012719745.1 Clostridiales bacterium
GGCAGTTTCCTGACACTGATAACAAAACATACTCATTTTTGCTTCCTCCTTTAAAATTCAGTCTTCAACAGGTTCAAATTCATCTTTACCGACAAAACAAATGGGGCACTGCCAATCATCGGGTAAATCTTCAAATGCCGTTCCGGGCGCGATTCCGCTGTCGGGATCGCCAAGCGCGGGATCAAAGATATACCCGCAGGGAATACACCTGTACTTTTTCATCCGGGTTCCTCCTACACTTTCTCAGCTTTTCGGAGCTGGTGCCTTCACGACAATTAGCTCCAGCGTTTCGTCATGCACATTTCTGACATTCATTTTGGTTTGAAACGGGATTTTCAGCAGAGTTCCGGCCTCGTACTCATGAATTTCCTGTTCATCAAGGCCGATGGAGAGCCTTCCGCGAATGATGGTCATATACACGTTTGAATTGGATAAGTGCTCCGGCAGGCCCTCACCTTTGTTGAATACCATGTGGAGGTAATGCAGGTTTTCGTCAAATATGACTTTTTCTATCGCTTTTTCATTGGTTCTGGACAGCTTATACTCTTTTTCTATCATTATGCTTACCTCCTGTCAATCAAGAATTTTTCCTTCGGTTGAAATCGTCACTACCTGCCAGGGAATCATTTTGCCGCTGTTTTGAAGCGCCCTTTTTACCGCGTTTTCGATCCCGCCGCAGCAGGGAACTTCCATCCGGACGACTGTAACGCTTTTTATGTTGTTGTTCCTGATGATCTCCGTGAGTTTGTCGCTGTAATCCCCTTCGTCCAGCTTGGGGCAGCCGATCAGCGTCACTTTGTTTCGGATAAACCTGTTGTGAAAATCTCCGTAAGCATAGGCCGTACAGTCGGCGGCGACCAGCAAATTGGCATCCGCGAAATACGGAGTGTTGACCGGCGCAAGCTTGATCTGGACGGGCCACTGTGACAACTGACTTTTATTTTCGCTGATATTGGGCTGGACAGCCTCACACTCATTTTCCCGATGGATGGTTTTAGACTGTGTGCCCGGACATCCGCATGCCAGCGTTTCTTCCTGCTTGCTCAGCTTGCTTTTCTTCACGGCAACTTCGTCGTATTCCTTCGCTTCACGTTCCTCAAAGCTGATCGCGCCCGTCGGGCAGGCCGGCAGGCAGTCTCCGAGACCGTCGCAGTAATCGTCGCGGAGGAGCTTTGCCTTTCCGTTTACCATTCCGATTGCACCTTCATGGCAGGCTTTTGCGCACAGACCGCAGCCGTTGCATTTCTCTTCATCAATTCTAATAATTTTTCGAATCATGTTCCGTTCACCTCTTTTTCCGAGTGCGCTTTTCAGGTTATTATTGACTTTATGTCTTGAGTTTACTATTCTTAAATAAATAAGTCGGTTGGAATTCCAACGAAAGAGGATATTATGAAAAATTATTTGGATGTGCTGAAAACAGTACGATTATTCAAGGGCATTGAAGAATCAGATTTACTGCCACTTTTGTCATGCCTGACTGCAAAATCGGTTCATTACGAAAAAGGGCAAACCGTGTTTTTCAGCGGCGAAAGCATCGAAAAATTCGGCATCGTTCTATCGGGACAGGTTCAGGTTGTGCAGGATGACTATTACGGAAATAGAAGCATCCTTGGAAAAATTGACATTGGGAATCTGTTCGGGGAATCCTTTGCCTGCGCAGAAATAAAAACGCTTCCGGTCAGTGTGATCACAACGACCGAAAGCGAACTGCTGTTTATCAACTGTCACAGGCTTGCCGTCCCGTGCGCCAAGGCATGCGGTTTTCACAGCAGGCTCATTCAGAATATGTTGAGTATCGTATCCATGAAAAATATATCGCTGACACAGAAAATTGAATTTACCTCAAAACGCACCACCCGTGAAAAGCTCCTGGCCTACCTTGCGACTGAGGCCAAGAAATCGGGAAGCAGTCACTTTTGCATTCCATTCAACCGGCAGGAACTGGCGGACTACCTTTCCGTCGAGCGCAGCGCCATGTCGGCCGAGCTTTCAAAGCTTAGGGACGACGGCGTTTTAAAGTTTCACAAAAACCAGTTCGATCTGTTATAGCTGTATCGTGCGGTTACTAATTTCAATGATTCCCTCGTCCTTCATTTTTTTCAGTTCCCTGAACAGCGACGGTCGTTGAACGCCCAAGTAGTCTGCCAGTTCTTTTTTGCTGAAAGGGAGGACGATTTTCGAAGAGCCTTGAATAATGGATTGTTGCTTGAGATAGTCCATTAAATTCTCACGCAGAGTTTTTTGGGTCAGCATCGTAATCTTTCGATTCATGCCTTGGGAATTCAGAGACAAAGATTTTATATACCGCATGACAAAATGATAGTCATGCAGAAATTCCATAACCGCTTCTCTCGATATATGAAGCACGTCCCCATCTGTTACGCCATAAATATTTAACGGATAGTTGGTATTTTCTCCAAAGAGCAAATTGGCTCCGACAATGCTGTTTTGTTGAAACTCGAACATTGTAATCGCGGAACCGTTTTCCGACAAGGAATACGCTACAAGCTTTCCCGATAAAACAACGTCGAGCACAGAACAGGCTTCATGCTGATGGTGCACCGTTGCCCCCTTTGCGTAATGCCTGACAACCAGCTGATTTTCCGTAATACATCTATCCAAAACGGCGGTATCCATTTCCGAAAGCAAGGGAATATGCCGTATTTTCTCAATTATCATATAGACCGCTCCTTTTTGAATATTATAACAAAAAGAAACATAGGTGTCTATTTCA
>JAAXZS010000002.1 GCA_012719745.1 Clostridiales bacterium
CGCAACACTGGATACTTAACGGATTTTCGCCATTCTCCTAAATCAGGTGGGCGCATGTTGCGGCCGCCTTTTTGTCGTGCTATTTTTTCGTTGCCTGATTTTTTCACTTTACCTATTGACTTTTGTTAGCAGGACTCCTTTCAGCAAAAAAGAAATGGCAGACTACTTGGGCGTGCAACGACCGTCGCTGTTCAGGGAACTGAAAAAAATGAAGGACGAGGGTATCATTGAAATTGATAACCGTACGATTCAGCTATAACATCTCAAACTGATTTTTGTAAAACTTTAGAACGCCGTCGTCCCTGAGCTTTGACAGTTCGGCCGACATGGCGCTGCGCTCGACGGAAAGGTAATCCGCAAGTTCCTGCCGGTTGAATGGAATGCAAAAGTGACTGCTTCCCGATTTCTTGGCCTCAGCCGAAAGGTAGGCCAAAAGTTTTTCACGGGTGGTGCGTTTTGAGGTGAATTCAATTTTCTGCGTCAGCGATATATTTTTCACTGATACGATACTCAACATATTCTGAATGAGCCTGCTGTGAAATCCGCACGCCTTGGCGCACGGGACGGCAAGCCTGTGACAGTCGATAAATAGCAGTTCGCTTTCGGTCGTTGTGATTACACTGACCGGAAGCGTTTTCATTTCCGCGCAAGCAAAGGATTCCCCGAACAGATTCCCAATGTCAATTTTTCCGAGGATGCTTCTGTTCCCGTAATAGTCATCCTGAACAACCTGAACCTGTCCCGATAGAACAATGCCGAATTTTTCGATGCTTTCACCACTGGAAAACACGGTTTGACCTTTTTCAAAACGAACCGATTTCGCGGCCAGGCACGACAAAAGCGGCTGTAAATCAGCCTCTTCAATACCCTTGAATAATCGTACTGTTTTCAGCACATCCAAACAATTTTTCATAAAATCCTCTTTCGTTGGAATTCCAATTGACTTATCAGCTTAAGAATAGTAAACTCAAGACATAAAGTCAATAATAACTTAAAAGTGGGGGAATAAAATATGATCCGGAAAATCATCAAAATAGACGAAGAGACGTGCAACGGCTGTGGACTGTGCGCAAAGGCCTGCCACGAAGGGGCGATTGGAATGGTAAATGGAAAAGCCAAGCTCCTCCGAGACGATTACTGTGACGGTCTCGGAGACTGCCTGCCGACCTGCCCGACAGGAGCTATCAGCTTCGAAGAACGCGAAGCAAAGGAATATGACGAAGCCGCCGTGAAGAAAAGCAAGCTGAGCAAACAGGGAGAAACGCTGGCCTGCGGCTGCCCAGGCACACAGTCTAAAACCATCCATCGGGAAAATGAGTGTGAGGCCGTCTATCCAAATATCAGTGAAAACAAAAGCCAGCTGTCACAGTGGCCCGTCCAAATCAAACTTGCGCCGGTCAACGCTCCGTATTTCGCGGACGCCAACCTCCTGATCGCCGCCGACTGTACGGCCTATGCTTACGGAGATTTTCACAACAGGTTTATCCGAAACAAGGTGACCCTGATCGGCTGCCCCAAGCTGGACGAAGGGGATTACAGCGACAAACTCACGGAGATCATTCGGAACAACAATATAAAAAGCGTTATGGTCGTCAGAATGGAAGTTCCCTGCTGTGGCGGGATCGAAAACGCCGTGAAAAGGGCGCTTCAAAATAGCGGCAAAATGATTCCCTGGCAGGTTGTCACGATTTCGACCGATGGAAGAATACTTGATTGAAAGGGGTACGCGCCATGATAGAAAAAGAATATAAGCTGTCCAGAACCAATGAAAAAGCGATAGAAAAAATCATATTTGACGAAAACCTGCATTACCTCCACATGGTGTTCAACAAAGGCGAGGGACTGCCGGAGCACTTATCCAATTCAAACGTATATATGACCGTCATTCGCGGAAGGCTCTCCATCGGCCTTGATGATCAGGAAATCCACGAGTACGAAGCCGGAACTCTGCTGAAAATTCCGTTTCAAACCAAAATGAATGTCAGAAATGTGCATGACGAAACGCTGGAGCTGATTGTCGTAAAGGCGCCTGCTCCGAAAAACTGAGAAAGTGTAGGAGGAAATCAGATGAAAAAGTATAGGTGTATTCCCTGTGGGTATATCTTTGATCCCGCGCTTGGCGATCCAGACAGCGGAATCGCGCCCGGTACGGCATTTGAAGATTTACCCGATGATTGGCAGTGCCCCATTTGTTTTGTCGGTAAAGATGAATTTGAACCTGTTGAAGACTGAATTTTAAAGGAGGAAGCAAAAATGAGTATGTTTTGTTATCAGTGTCAGGAAACTGCC
>JAAXZS010000035.1 GCA_012719745.1 Clostridiales bacterium
GCCGCCCAGTCCTCCACCTGCCGGTGCAGATCCAGCTTGACAAGAAGGCATCCCTCCGGGGATACCGCCGTACAGAGGATTCGCGCCAGCTCGCTTAAAATACGTCGCCTGTCGGTGACAGAGAACAGCGCCGCCATGTCATAGAGATTCAATATGTGCAGCAGCGCCTGACGGCTGTGCTCCCGCTCTCGATCCAGCTCCCGCCGGGAGTCCTCCACCCGCCGCATATACCGAAACAGCAGGAAAAAGCCGCTTACCACCAGCCCAATACCCAGCAGCAGATTGATTTCCTGCCGGGAGGGCTTTTGATCCCGCCACAAGAGCACCGCCAAAAGCAATCCCGCCGCCAAAAGCGCTTCCAGCGGTTTTTGCTTTTGCCGTACCGGCAGAAAAAGCAGCAGAATGCAGCTGACAAAATACCAGAGATACGCACTGAAAAGACCGCCGCTGAGACCAAGAAAAAGGCCATAAAAGGCCGTCTCCAGCAAAAACAGTATCCGTATCCATCCCGGATTTTCCAGGCTTCGGCGGTAAAGGCTGTTGCCCAGAAAGCAGCTCACCAGCATACCGACCGGAATCAGCATCGACATCTGCCCTTCAGCCGGCCAGCGGAAGTAAACCGCTGTGGAGGCCAGCACCGCCGCCGTGCGGTAGCGCAGGCAAAGCGTCAGATACAGCTTATTTTCCTGCTCTTCTATGACATTTCAACTCCCGGACCTTATTTTTCCTCCCTCACCGCAGGGACATGGCCGCAAGGCGCGGTTCTCCAAACCTGATTGTAGCAGGCAGCACCAAAAAAAAAGGACGATTTCTGTCATATTTTATCTGACCTCCGAAAAACTTTTCCCTGTATTTACCATATTAGTATAGCCGTCTTTACCGGGGACTATGCCGTCTTATCCCCGGTTCAAAAAGAAAAGCGGCCCCCCCGCAGGTGAGCCGCTTTTGATTATGTACTTTTACATGTTTTCCCAGTCGGGAGCAAACAGGCCGCCGGCGCCGCCAGTGTGGATAAACAGCACGTTGTCCTCCGGGCGGAACTTGCCCTCCCGTGCCATCTTCACCAGCGCCGCGAAGGTCTTTCCGGTGTAGCAGGTATCCAAAATAATACCCTCGTTGCGGGCCATCAGCTCGATGGCCTCGTTGCCCTCCTTGGAGGGAATGGAGTAGCCGGGGCCGCACATATCCACCAGATCCACCGAAGGCAGCGGCATATTGAGACCCAGCAGCTCCCGCGTGCCCTCCATCAGCTCGGGTACGATCTTGTCAAAGGGATCGCTATCCACCATGGCGGCGGTAATGTGGGTTTTTGGCATATACAGCGCGCCGCCCAAGAAAACGCCGGCCGCTGTGCCGCCGGAACCGCAGGCGCACACCACATGATCAAAGGCCTGACCGTAGTCGGCGATTTCCTTCATGCAGTCCACATAGCCCAGCGCACCCAGCGGGTTGGAACCGCCGCAGGGGATCTTGTAGACCGGCTTGCCCTTCTCGGCGGCAATGCGGTCCATTTCGGCATAAATATCGTCATAGCTGTCGGTGTCCACGAAGCGAACCTCGACGCCCATCAGGTAATTAAGTATCTGATTGCCGCGGCGGGAGCAGATGCCCCGCTTTTTCAACACCAGCACCGGCTCCATACCCAGACGCAGAGCGCAGGCGGCGGTAAGCATAGCATGGTTAGACTGGGCCTGGCCGGTGGTCATCACCAGCTCATAGCCCTGTTCCTTGGCCTCGGCCAGCAGGTACTCCAGTTTGCGCACCTTGTTGCCGCCCAGACCCACGCCGGTCATATCATCGCGCTTGATCCACACATTGGTGCCCAGAATCTTACTGATGTTGGGCAGACGGTGAATGGGCGTAGGAAAAATGCCAAGGGGAATTTTAGGATACTCTTTCATATAGGTTCCTCCTTTATCGCATATGTGATACCTATTTCAATATAAGGGATGCTCAAAAGGAAGTCAACTCCCGCTTTTGGGAATTTATTTTCCCGTTTTCAGGAAAATAAGCTGATTGCTTTTTCTCTTCTGTGTCAACAGTTTCACCATTTTTATGGGCATGGTAATAGGCGCAGTTTTTTCTGGTCTCCTCTTTCCGGGCAAGACACTCCCCTGCCTCCTGACATTTGACATAGCGCACGCAGTGACCATAGGGACTCTGACACTGCTCTACACTGGCGAGAATCAGCATACGCACCATGCTCATCTGGTATTCCAGATCGAAGTGATTCAGATACAGCTTGAGGCGGCCTTTGGCAAATACCACATCGCGGCAGCGAGAGTCCTCCACCGGATGGTCCTGCGACTGGGGGACGGATATGTAATGGCGTGAGCCGTGAAGCTTCAACTGCACCAGCAAACGGTTCTTGTAGTAAATGGAACTGTACTCCCGTCCCTCCCGAAAGGTAATGCGGCTGGGATCAATCTGCCGGCCATTGCACAAGATGCCCAAAAGAGGCAGAATATCCGTATAAGCGCGGCGCTCAAGGGACAGCGCAGCTTCTCCGTATTGGTTTTGATCCAAATTGACCGTACTCCCTTCTTTTCCCAATAAAGTAATTTTTTTACAATTTCAGTAAGCATATTATAGCATATATTGCCAATAAATCAATTAATATAAA
>JAAXZS010000084.1 GCA_012719745.1 Clostridiales bacterium
ATAATAATCTTTCAAACAGATTGAAAAAAGGAGATTCCCGCATGAATCACGACAAAATCCGCCAGGCGTCTCCCTTGCGGGTGTTTCTGACCTACTTTAAGCCCCACCGCCGGCTGTTCGCGGTGGATATGACCTGCGCTTTTTTGATTGCGCTCATTGACCTTGCCTTTCCCATGGTATCCCGCATCGCCATGTACCAGTGGCTGCCCAACCATCTCTACCGGACGTTCTTCCTGGTGATGGCGGCGGTGGTGGCGGCGTTTTTGCTGCGGTCGGTACTCTATTATGTGGTGTGCTACTGGGGCCATACCTTTGGCATCCGGGTGGAGGCGGACATCCGCCGGGATCTTTTCGCTCATATGCAGGCGCTGGGCTTTGATTTTTCCGATAAAAATCGGACAGGCCAGTTGATGAGCCGTCTGACCACCGACCTCTTTGAGGTGACGGAGCTGGCTCACCACGGGCCGGAGGATCTGTTCATATCCACCGTCACCATTGTGGGTGCGCTCATTATGATGTTCACCATGGAGTGGCGTCTTGCGCTGGTGGTGTGTCTCATGCTCCCTGTTTTTCTGGCGGTGGTAATGCGCCGCCGCCGGGGGATGAGCGAGGCGTCCCGGGCGGCCAAGCAGAAGACCGGCGCTATCAACGCCGAGATCGAATCCGGCCTCTCCGGTGTGCGAACCACCAAGGCCTTCGCCAACGAAACCGAACAGCAGCAGCGTTTTGATTCGGCCAATGAGGTGTTCAAGACTGCCAAGCGGAAGTTTCATAAAGAGATGGGCCTTTTCAATGCCACACTGGAGTTTTTCATGTGCATTTTGTCCGTGGCGGTGATTGCCGTGGGCGGCTGGCTCATTATGGAAGACCGCCTGAATTATATTGACCTCATCACCTTTACCCTGTATGTCACTACCTTCATCAATCCCATCCGGAAGCTCTCCAACTTTGCGGAGCTTTTTTCCAACGGCTTTGCGGGTCTCAACCGTTTTCTGGAGCTGATGCGTCAGGAACCGGCTCTGCGCGACGCGCCGTGTGCGGCGGAACTGCAAACCGTCCGGGGGCAGGTAGATATCAACCATATCAGCTTTTCCTACGATCAGGAAACGGAGACGCTCCATGATGTGGATCTCCACGTGGCGGCGGGGGAGACGGTGGCCGTAGTAGGCCCCTCCGGCGGCGGCAAGAGCACGCTCTGCCAGCTGATCCCCCGGTTTTACGATGTGACGGAGGGCTCCATCTGTGTGGACGGGCTGGATGTGCGTCAGGTAACAGCCCGGTCTCTGCGCAAGCACATCGGCATCGTGCAGCAGGATGTGTTTCTCTTTGCCGATACCATCCGCGAGAATATTCGCTACGGAAAGCCTGGTGCCTCTGATGAAGAGGTGGAGGCGGCGGCCCGGCGGGCAGAGATCTATGATGATATCGCTGCCATGCCCGATGGCTTTGACACCTATGTGGGGGAGCGGGGCGCCCTGCTCTCCGGCGGGCAGAAGCAACGGGTGGCCATTGCCCGTATCTTTTTGAAAAATCCGCCCATTCTGATTCTGGACGAAGCCACCTCCGCTCTGGACAGTGTGACGGAGGCCAAAATCCAGCACGCCTTTGACGAGCTGTCCCGGGGGCGAACCACGCTTATCATTGCCCACCGGCTCTCTACCATCCGCTCGGCCAGCCGCATTCTGGTGATCCAGGACGGCCGCATTGCCGAGCAAGGCAGCCATGAAGTGCTTCTGGCGGCAGACGGGGCCTATGCCCAGCTCTACCGCACCCAGAATCTGGGGGCCGCCCATGGATAAGGAAAAATTGCTTTCCCGGGCAGCGGGAACTTCTGAGGAACGGTTCCTGCTGGGGCGGGTGCTGGATCAGTACGAACAGTATGAACGTAAGAATATTCCGGTATATACAAGCTTTCTCAGTCCCCAGGAGCAGGCACTGTGTGAGAGTCTTCTTCACGCATCGGGCGTATCAGAGGGGTTTTCCTTCTGGGGCGGCTATGCGGGAGCGGAGCGAAAGCGGCTGTGCTTTTTGCCGGACTGGCTCGAGGCGGCAGAGGATACCGCCGTGCGCGTACTGCGGTGCCGCTTTTATCATGAAAACAGCCTGACCCATCGGGATCTGCTGGGCAGTCTCATGGCTATGGGCGTCAAGCGGGAGACGCTGGGGGATATTCTGGTGTCGGAGCGCAGTGCCGATGTGATGACGGCGGGCCCAGCGGCGGATTTTCTGCTGCAAGGCTGGGACAGCGCCGGACGGGAGGCCCTGCAGGTGGCGGAAATAACGCCGGCAGAGCTTCTGGTGCCGGCGGAAAAATGCCGTTTTATCAAAACAACGGTATCCTCTCTCCGACTGGACAGTGTGACGTCCTCCGCTTTTTCTCTCAGTCGTGGCAAGGCCGCAGAGCTGATCGAAGGCGGTAAGGCCCAACTCAACTGGCGGGACTGTCTCAAGCCGGACAAGCCGGTGAACGCGGGCGATACCGTCACGGTGCGGGGACTTGGTAAATGTACGGTGGAGGAAGTGGGCGGCCTGAGTAAAAAGGGTCGGTATCTGATGACGCTGAAGCGATATGAGTGAGGAGAAAGATGGAACAAAAGAAGATCGACCGCATCAATGAACTGGCCCGCAAGGCCAAAACCCCCGAAGGCCTCACAGAGGCGGAGACGGAGGAGCGGACGCTGCTGCGTCAGGAGTATCTCAACGCCGTAATGGGCAACTTGAAACAGCAGCTGGACAACACCTATGTGGTGGATGAACAGGGACATAAGAAAAAACTGCAAAAGCGGGGAGGGACACCGTCCTGATGGCTTATTATTACAACGGAAACAACGGCTTCGAGCCGGATCATCACGAGAACAAATCCAATTCATACAATAAAACGAATAAAGACAAGAACGATGTGGGTTCTTGGATCCTCATCGGCATTCTATTCCTCACCGGTGTCTGGCCCGTGGGCCTCATTCTGCTCATTGCCAAGCTCAGCGACGGCAGCAGCCGGAAAAAAAGCGCTTCCTGTTCTTACGGACGCAGCGCTTATACCGATCCTGCGGACAACGCAAATAACGACTGGAACGGCGCGGCGACGCAGGCAAAGGCTGCTGCGGAAAAGACAAGAGCTACGGTTCGCAGCAATTTGACCAAAACGCCCCAGTATTCCAGCCGGGGTGCCGGCGGTATGAAGATGGCGGGCATTTTGATGTTGTGCCTGGGCATCGCCGTGGCCGTGGGCGCTTTTGAGTATGTGTTCGGTACATGGGCCATGATTTCCCGTTTGGTCTACGGCGTGTGCTTGGCGTTGGGCGGCACCGGTCTTTGGATCGGCAGCCGCAGCATGGTGCTGCGCCAGCGGCGGTTTGCCAAATACGCCGCTGTGATGGGAGAGGATTTGTCCATGCCCATTACCCGCCTGGCCGGTACGGTGGATGTGCCGGAGAGCAAGGTGGCCAAGGATCTGGAAATCATGGTGGAAAAGGGCCTCTGGGGACAGGAGGCCTATGTGGATGTGGGGGCGGGCATGTTCTTCCGCACCCGGCAGGCCGCCGCCGCGTATTATCAGAAGAAAAATCCGCCTCAGCCTCAAAAGAAAGAGGAAACGGCGGCGGACACCGGCTATTCCGGCGTCCTGCGGAATATCCGCCGGGCCAACGACCGTATTGCCGATCCTGCTTTGTCGGGGAAGATCGACCGGTTGGAGGAAGTGGCGGGAAAAATTTTCCGCATCATTGAATCGGAGCCTGCCAAGCGGGACAAGGCCAGTACCTTCCTCAATTACTATCTGCCCACCACCCAGAAACTGCTGGACTCCTATGCGGAGTTTGAGGAGGCGGGTGTCAGCGGCGATAATCTCAATCAGGCCAAGGAGAAGATTCAAAAGACCATGGATGCCATCGTGGCGGGTTTTGAGCAGCAGCTGGATCAGCTTTATCAGGTGGATGCCATGGATGTGGAAAGCGACATCCGTGTCATGGAAACCATGCTCAAACGGGATGGCGCCAGCGCCGAAAAGGACTTTGGACTGGGCGGCGCGGCCACCCAGCAGGAGGACTCATAAACAAAGAGGACTGTCGAAAAAAACGCTTTTGCGTCTTTTTGACAGTCCCTTTTCTTATGGGAGCCATTTGAATTCCTTTACGACGAAAAAGGAGCCGAATTCCTTGACGCTGAAAGAAAAATGGGGTAAAATTGTACAATATTTAACAGAAGGTCCGGCGCTGTCCGCCGGCCTTCGGAAGAGAGGAACCTGCCTATGGAAAACCGGGAAGAAATGGAGCGTCGGTTCCATGAGGGAAACGGGAGCGAGGCGTATCGGTACTTCGGCGCACATCGGGAAGGAGAGGCCGTTACTTTCCGCGTCTGGGCGCCTCATGCCCGGCAGGTGGCTCTGACAGGGGACTGGAACGGCTGGTCAGAAACGGCCGCCCCCATGACGCGCCTGACAGACGGCACATGGGAAATCACCGTCTCCGGCGTCAAAACCTATGACGCCTATAAATATGTCATCACGGCCTCCGACGGGCGGCTTCTCTATAAGACGGATCCCTTTGCCTTCCACTGCGAGACCCGGCCGGAAACGGCCGGCAAATTCTATGAGCTGCCGAATTACCCGTGGCAGGACGGCGCCTGGCGGGAAAAATGCGGCAAGACCCCGCCGGTGGAGGGGCCTCTCAATATGTATGAGGTGCATCTGGGCTCCTGGCACCGCCGGGAAAACGGGGTCTTCATCGGCTACCGGGATCTGGCGGATGAGCTTTCGGCCTATGTCAAAGAGTTGGGCTGCAACTTTGTGGAGCTGCTGCCGGTGACAGAGCATCCTCTGGACGATTCCTGGGGCTATCAGTGTACCGGCTATTACGCCCCCACTTCCCGCTACGGTACGCCTGAGGATTTTATGTATTTTGTTGACAAAATGCATCGCGCAGGGATCGGCGTTATTCTGGACTGGGTGCCTGCCCACTTCTGCAAGGATGCCTGTGGTCTGATAGAATTTGACGGCACCTGCCTCTATGAGTACAGCGATCCCCTTAAGTGGGAACACGCCGGCTGGGGCACAAGAGTTTTTGACTTCGGCAAGCCGGAGGTGCGGAGTTTTCTTTTGTCCTCTGCGGCTTTCTGGCTGCGGGAGTATCATATCGACGGTTTGCGGGTGGACGCGGTGGCCTCCATGCTGTATCTGGATTATGACCGCCCGGCAGGCCAGTGGCGGCCCAATGAAAAGGGCGGCAAGGAAAATTGGGAGGCCATCTCCTTCTTGCGGCAACTTAACCGCACGGCTTTTGAGGTGGATCCTGCGGTTTTGATGGTGGCGGAGGAATCCACCGCCTGGCCCATGGTGACCAAGCCCCCCGAGATGGGGGGCCTGGGCTTCAACCTGAAGTGGAATATGGGCTGGGTCAACGATCTGAGCCACTATCTCAAGATGGACCCCTATTTCCGCCAGCACCACCACCGGGATGTGACCTTTTCCATGGTCTATGCCTTTTCTGAAAATTTTGTGTTGCCGGTGTCCCACGACGAGGTGGTACATATGAAAGGCTCCCTCCGGGGGAAGATGCCGGGGGATGACTGGCAGCAGTTGGCCGGTGTCCGGGGTTTTTACGCCTATATGCTCTGCCATCCCGGCAAAAAGCTGACCTTCATGGGCACGGAGCTGGGCCAGTGGCACGAGTGGGATTTTAATTCCCAGCTGGATTGGTACCTGCTGCAAAGTAAAGAAAATCAGCAGATGTTCCAATACTTTAAGGATGCCAACCACTTTTACAAAAAGAATAAGCCTCTCTGGCAGGTCGACGACAGCTGGGACGGCTTTGAGTGGCTGGTGGCGGACGACAACCACAATAACGTGCTGGTGCTGGAGCGCCGCGACCGCGCGGGCAAGGCCCTTATTCTGGCGGTGAACTTTTCTCCCGTCACTTTTGAAGATTACCGCTTCGGCGTACCGCCCAAGGCGGTGTACGAGGAGGTTTTCAATACCGATCAGCCGTGCTACGGCGGCTCAGGCGTTTCGAACGACGCCCCCATTCCCACAGAACGAATAGCCTCCCATGGCAAGGAGTGTTCTATCTCCGTCCGGATTCCGCCGCTGGGCGCCGTGATCCTGAAGGGCAAGGGGCGGCTTTCCAAAAAAGCGGAAAAGAAAGGTGAGTGACCATGAAAAAAGAATGTGTTGCAATGCTGCTGGCCGGTGGTCAGGGCAGTCGGCTGTATGTTCTTACCGGCGATATGGCGAAGCCGGCGGTTCCCTTTGGGGGTACGTTTCGTATCATTGATTTTCCCCTGTCCAACTGTACCAACTCCGGCATTGACACGGTGGGCGTCCTGACCCAGTACCGCCCGCTGGAGCTCAACAGCTACATTGGCTCCGGCCAGCCGTGGGAGCTGGACCGTCTGGGGGGCGGCGTCCATATTTTGCCGCCCTATCAAAGCGCCACCGGCGCCACCTGGTACAAGGGAACGGCCAACGCCATCTACCAAAACATCGGCTTTGTGGACTACTACGACCCGGAGTATGTGGTGATCCTCTCCGGTGATCATATCTATAAAATGGACTATTCCGAGATGCTCCGCCGTCATAAGGAGACAGAGGCCGCCTGCACCATTTCGGTGATGGAGGTACCCTGGGACGAGGCCTCCCGTTTCGGCATCATGAGCGTGAACGACGGCGGCCAAATCACGGAGTTCGCGGAAAAACCCAAGGAACCCAAGAGCAACCTGGCCTCCATGGGTATCTATGTGTTTACCTGGCAAAAGCTGAAGGCCTATCTCACGGCGGATGAGCAGGACCCGTCCTCCCAGAACGATTTCGGCAAAAATATTATTCCCCAAATGCTTGCCGACGGCGAAAAGATGGTGGCCTATCAGTTTGAAGGCTACTGGAAGGATGTGGGCACGCTGGATTCCCTGTGGGACGCCAATATGGATATGCTCTGCCCGGGTTCGGGACTCAACCTGCTGGATAAGACCTGGCCCATCTATGCCCGTACGCCGTCCTGCCCCCCTGCCTTTGTGGGCAAGTATGCGGATGTGGGAAACAGCGTGGTGACCAAGGGATGCAGCGTGCTGGGCGAGGTGAAAAACTCCGTTCTTTCCTATGATGTGACGGTGGGCGAGGGTGCCCATGTGTCCTATTCGGTGCTGATGCCCGGTGCCGTGGTGGAAGACGGCGCCATTGTGGAATACGCCATTCTGGGTGAAAAATCCCGGGTGAGCCGGGGCGCCCGTATTGGCGGCGCGCCGGAGAAAGCGGAAAATCCCGATAACTGGGGCATTGCGGTGCTGGGACCCGGCACCGTGGTGTCGGAGGGGGAGCAGGTGGCGCCCAAGACGCTACTGGACCGGACGCATGGAGGTGTAAAGTCATGAAAGGAATGCACGGCATTATTTTCTCCTACGAGAAGAAGAGCGGCTTGCGCGAGCTGATCGAGCACCGGGTACACGGCTCGGTCCCCTTTGCAGGGAACTACCGCATGGTGGATTTTATGCTCTCCAACATGGTCAACGCGGGCATTACGGATGTGGGCGTTATCATGCACGGCAAGTGCCAGAGCATGCTGGATCACCTGGGCAGCGGTAAAAGTTGGGATCTGTCCCGCAACCACGGGGGCTTGACGCTGCTGCCTGCCTTTGCCTATGCTGAGCGCCGTGAGACGGCGGGGCAGTTTCGGGGCAAGGTGGAGGCGCTGGCCTGTATGCTGGAGTATCTGCGGGACATCCGGCAGGACTATGTGGTCCTGTCCGACAGTGACCTCATCATCAATATTCCTCTGGATGATGTACTGCAGGCTCATATCAGCAGCGGCGCGGATCTGACGGCGGTGTGTACTTCCGCCCCCGGTGAGAGCAGTGATACCTACTTTACACTGGATGGCAGCGGCCGCATTGTGGATACCGTGTATGATGTCTACGCACCCCAGGGCTATCGCTGCCTGAACCTTTTCCTCCTCAGCAAAGATCTGCTGGTCAAGCTGGTGGAGGACTGCGCCGCTCATAACCAGTACAGCTTTAGACACAATATATTACAGGAAAAAAGCAAAATGCTGCGTTTTAATGGCTATGTGTGGGATCGGTATGCCGCCCGCATTGATACGCTGAAAAATTACTATGACCGCAGCATGGAGTTGCTGCAGCCCACCCTCCGGGATGAGCTGTTCTGCCCCCAGCGGCCCATCCTGGCCAAGGAGAATGACGATGCCTCCTCCTACATTGACCCCAGCGGCCGCTGTGTCAATTCCCTCATTGCCGACGGCTGCGACATACAGGGGAATGTGGAAAACTGCATTTTGTTCCGGGGCGTCCGGGTGGAAAAGGGCGCGGATGTGCGTAACTGTATTTTGTTCAAAGGCACGGTGGTGCAGAGCGATGCGGTGATGCGTCATATCATTGCGGATAAATATGTGCATATCCAGCCGGGCCGGACATTGATGGGCCACGAAAATTATCCGTTGGCCATTGCCCGGGACAGTGTGGTATAAACGGCCGAAAGGGGGAAAAAACATATGAAGATTCTATATGTGACCAGTGAAGCGGCACCTTTTTGCAAAACAGGGGGTCTGGCGGATGTGGCAGGCAGTCTTCCGCAGGCGCTGGCGGAAGCGGGGGAACAGGTGGCGGTGATTCTCCCTCTGTACGGCAGCATTTCTTCCAAATGGCGGGAGAAGCTGCCC
>JAAXZS010000004.1 GCA_012719745.1 Clostridiales bacterium
ATATAAGTATCTTCTATATTTTAAAGGGGTACCCTTTTATGACAAATGCGGAAATAGAGGCTTTTTTGGCCGTGGTACAGCGCGGTTCTCTGACAGCGGCAGCTGAATCCCTTTTTATCACCCAGCCCACCCTTTCCAATCGGATCCGTTCCCTTGAAACCGAAGCAGGCGCGCCGCTTTTTAAGCGGAGCAAGGGCATTCGGCGGGTGGAGCTGACGGAGGCGGGGCAGCGCTTTATTCCGCTGGCTCTGCGTTGGGAAACGTTGCTGTCCGAAACCCGTTCGCTGTCGGAAACCGCCGCCAGGGCCGCCCTGCGCATTGGTGCGGTATACAGCATCAATCAATATATTCTGCCGGCTGTTTACCAGCGGTTTCTCTCTCGCAAACTGCCGGTCTCTCTGTGGGTCAATACCGTCCATCCGACGGAGGCCTTTCAAAGTGTGGGAAACGGGGAAATGGATCTGGCCCTCATTGACGGAAATCCCATTTTTTCCGACCGGGTGGAGGTGACACCGGCCTTCCGCGAAAAATTCTTTCTCATTTGCTCATTAGATAGCGACTTTCCCCAAGAAGTGGATCCCTCCTCACTGGATGTGTCCAGTGAAATTATGATGGCGTGGAACCGGGAGTATTCCCAATGGCATGACTACTGGTTCGGCGCCAGCGCAAGACCCCTTTTTTACTCCGACACCATGCAGATGGCCGAGGCCTTCCCCGGCCATCGCAACTACTGGTCCGCCGCCCCTATCTCTGCTGCCCAGACCTTCCTGTCAAGTCATCGGGCCAGAGTCTGCCACTTTACCCAGCCGCCACCCGACCGGGTCTCTTATCTGCTGACGCGGAAGGACACGCCTCCCTCGCCATCAGCCGTTTGCCTGCTGGAAGATTTGAAGGAAGGGCTGCAGCAGCTGCCCGGCCTTCAGTGCTATTTGTAAAAAGCAGCGGCCGCCTTGTGAAGCGGTCGCTGCCTTTTTACATATCCAGCATTTTCAGATCATCGTCTGTCACGTTTCGCAGCTCCCCACGGTTCATAAGATCATACATGCAGGGCACCACAAAAAGGGTCATCAGCGTGGCATACACCAGTCCACCGATACACACCAGCGCCACCGGCTGCATCAAAGCGGTACCCGCATCCTTGCCGAAGGCCATGACAATCAGACCCAGAATCGTGGTGATAGAGGTCATCAGAATGGGCCGCATACGAATGACGCCCGCAGAGACAATGGCTTCCCGCTTTTCAACACCCTCCCGGCGTATCTGGTTGATGTAATCCACCAGTACAATACCATTGTTGACGATGACGCCCGTCAACAGCACAAAGCCGATCAACGCCACCACACTTACTTCAAGTCCGGCCAACAGCAGCGCCAGAAAACCGCCGGTGAACGCCAGGGGGATGGTAAACATGACAATAAAGGGGGATTTCAGTGACTGAAACTGAGCCACCATGACAAAGTAAACCAGCAGAATTCCCAGCAGAAGCATCAGCAAAAGCTGCTGCAGGGATTCCATAATATTCTCGTTTTCACCGTCAAAGGCATAGCTGACGCCTTCCGGCATTGTCTGCTGCGACAGAGCCTCCTTGGCCACGGTGGTCACTTTGGTCACATTGTAGCCATCTGCAATCTTTGCGGATACCGACACATAGCGCTGTTGTTCCGAGCGCTGAATGGAGGTTAGGCTCACCGTATCCTCTGTGGCAGCAATATCAGACAGATGGCAGGTGCCCTGATTGCCGGCGGCATCGGTATAGCTCAGTGTGAGATCACCCAGTGTATCCTTTGTCAGCCGGCTTTCCGTAGGCAACTCCACCTGCACATCCATGGCGACATCATCCAGTGTCAGCTTGGCGGCTGTGGAGGAATTGTTCAGCGCCACCGCCACCTGCTGGTAGACCTGGGCCACTGTCAGGTTCTTTTTCATGGCGGCACTGCGATCCACACGAATATGGACGGCTTTGGCGGCGTCCGTCAGCCCGTCATCCACTTCCTCGGTGCCGGCCACGGCCTTAAGGGTATCCGCCGTCTGAGAGGCGGCCAATTGCAGCGCTTCCATATCGTCGCCGTAGACCTTCAGCGTAATGCCGCTGCCGCTGAGGGTATCCGTATTCATCATGGAGGTGGCGTAGCTGACCTCGCAGGGCAGATCACTGCAGAGCTCCGCGAGCTGTTTACCCGCCGCCTCACCGGAATCTCCTTCGTGCAGCGTCACATACATGGGCACATTATAGGCGCCGCCCTTGCCGCCTGTCATGCCAGTCATACCGCTGCCAGAGGACATCATGGCGCCCACAGTTTCCACATTATCCAGCTGTTCAATCCGCTGCTGCACCTGATCCGCCAGATCCTCCGCCGTGGCACGGTCCGTATCCTCCGGCATGGTCACCGTCAGGGAAACGGAGTTCATATCCACCGTCGGCATGTAGGAAAATCCTCGGGCCAGCGCCAGTGCACCGCTGGCCAGCAGCAGTGCCAGCGCACCACCCAGAATAACGGCTTTGTGGCGCAGCGACCAGTCCACCGCCCGTCGGTAAACAGGGTAGATCTTATCCAGCAGACCGGGCTTAATGGGTTTTTCCTTTTTCAGCATACCGGAGGCCATGGCGGGCACCAGCGTCAGCGCCACAATGAGGCTGGCCATCAGCGCATAGGTCATGGTCAGCGCCAAATCCGTAAAAAGCTGCTTGGTAATGCCCTCCACAAACACAATGGGCAAAAAGACGCAGACCGTGGTCAGTGTAGAGGCGGTAATAGCGCCCACCACCTGTCCCGCACCGGACACCGCCGCCCGAATGGCGCTGACGCCCTTGGCTCGCAGGCGGCAGATATTTTCGATCACCACCACGGAGTTATCCACCAGCATACCCACCGCCACCGCAAGGCCGGAGAGGGAAATCATATTCAGCGTGACGCCGGAGAAGTACATCAGCACTACGGCAAAGATCACACTGATGGGGATGGAGCAGAGCGTAATAATGGTGGGCCGCAGATCCTTTAAAAACAGCAGCAGAATCAGCACCGCAAAAAGAGCACCCCAGCCCAGACTCTGCAAAATAGACTGGACAATCATATAAATATAGGTGCCCTGATCCATCAAAGAGACAAAATGAAGACCGGGATATTCCTGCTCCAGTTCCGCAAAGCGCTGGTTGATTTCTTTTGTCACCGACGCGGTGGCAAAGGTGGACTGCTTTTGGAAACTGACGATGACACCGGGGGCCCCGTCCAGTTTGGCGTACACTTCATCGGAATTATCTGTCACCGTTATATCGGCCACATCCCGGATGCGGATGGGCTCCACCCCATCCATACCCAGATCAAAGAGCAGCAGATCCTCCAACTCGTCCCGGGAGGCAATCTGATCCCCAACGGACACCATATAGCTGACGTCATTTTGCTTCACGGAACCGGCCGGCATGGAGAAATTCTGTGCCGTCAGCAGCGCCGTAATGGTTTTTAAATTTAGGGTGCCGCTCAGATCCGCCTTTTTCAGCGCCGCGGCACGGGAAGTTTCCAGCTGAGCAAGTCCCTGGTCCACCTGCGTCAGCGCCGCATCCATGGATACATTGGCGGAAACCAGCTGCATCGCTGCGTCCGTCAGTGACAAAACGCCGCCGCTGATCTGATCGGAGAGGGAAGTAAGATCCCCACCGGCCAGCGCCGCCTGCTGCTCATTGAGCTTTTGCAAAGCCGCCTGGGTCTGGGCAATAGTCTCCGCCAAATTTTCCGGGGTGACGCCGGCCGCGGCAAGCTCCACCTGCAGCTGGGCCTGCTGGGCCTGTAAAAGAGCGTAGTCTGAAGAAGAGGTAATCGCGGCAATGGCGCTCTCCTTCTCCGCCGCAGTCAGCGACGCATCGTTTTGGATGGCCTGTATCCGCTGGTCATAAACCGCCTGCTGCTGATCCAGCTGCGTTTTCTTCTGCTGGAGAGCCAGCAGCTTTGTCAGCTGTGATTGCTGCTGCTGGCGCTGCTGGGCCATGGTATCAAGACCGTTTTGCAGAGCGGTGAGCGCCTGATCCGTGGCGCCCTGCACCGCTGACTGCTGGGCATTTTTCATGGTTGCCTTGGCTGCGGTGATCTGCTGGCGCGTGGCGTTTAGCTGCGCTGCCGCCTGATCCATCTGGTCATTGATGGCGTCCGTCAGCGTGGCAGAAAGAGCATCCATCTTTTCCTGACTGAGCGTCACGTGCATCTGACGATCCACCGTTCCGTTGGAGGAAACGCTGGCAACGCCCGTCACACCCTCCAGCCGGTTCGTCAGTGTGTCGTTGAGAAAATCCGACAGCTCGGTAACATCCATATCCTCCATGGATACGGCGGCCACCTCCACCGGCAGCATGGAGGGATTGATCTTCATCACATAGGGACTGCCGATTTTGTCGTCCCATGAACCGGAGAGGGCACTGATTTTCTGCTGAATATCAACGCCGATGGTATCCATATCGGTCTCGTCCTCAAACTGGAGAACCACCATGGAGTAGTTTTCGTTGGAGGTGGAGCTGACCGACTTGATATGATCCAGTGTGGCCATGGACTGCTCCATAGGCTTTGTCACCTCTGACTCCACGGTTTCGGGATTGGCACCGGGATAACTGGTCACCACCACCGCATAGGGAAAATCCATGTTGGGCAGCAGATCCGGCGTCATCTTCAGGTAGGCAACCACCCCCAGTACCAGAATCGCAATTACCGCCACAAATACCGTCAGCGGTTTTTTTACACTGAATTTTGGCATGAGCCCTCTCTTTCTTGCTAAGCAATGCAGCCCCAGGCGCCAAAACATGTGTAAGCTCTTGGGGAAAACAGAATAATAATATAGTGTATCATTTTACCTTTTTCAAATCAACAAAAATGAAAATTCTTCACAATTTTGTTACGAATTTGATGGAAGGCTCTGCCCGTCAGTCCACCCCTCCACGGTAAACCCCGAGATCCAGATCCACATAGCCGCTGTCCACGCCGGCGACCACACCGGTTTCGCTGTACTGCCACATGGCAAAGC
>JAAXZS010000044.1 GCA_012719745.1 Clostridiales bacterium
AAATATTGCTATATTTGTCAACCAGAAAGTGAGTCAGGCAATTAGTCTGACTCGATAGCTGACAGCAATAGCAGAAACAGTCCAATGCCTTCAATAATCAGCCCATAGATATATTCAGAAAGTGATGCGCCAAATATAACTATTCCCAAATACAAAAAATTCTTGGATTTCATAAATAACCTTACCCTTTCAACTGTTAGCTCTCTTACTGCATTGAAATCACCCTCTATCAATTTTTCATTCGCAAACTCTCCTAACTCTATAACGGTTAAGAAGAACATTCATTACATGCTTTTCTGAAAAATTTAAGAGATTTATGTATTTGTATAGAATCAGCATATAAAAAGGGGAGGTCAGCAGGTACCGCTTACTGATATCGCGGAGATAGATTGTCCGTTAATCAAGCCACTTAATCTAAGCGTATAGGTCTTTCCCCTGATTACCGTCTTCGTTCCGCTTAGATGCAGAACGCTGGTATCCGTTTCGTGCCATGACGCAATAAATATATTGCCTTCCCAAAGAGAGATTGACGCCGTTATCGTTTTTCCAAAGTTGCTTATGGTCACTGCGCAATGCGCTGTTGTTCCACTAAATGTAAGTGACGGCACCGCATTTGTCGATCCCGCCTCCACCGCCTGTGCAATAGTAATACTGCACATAAAAACCAAAACGGCAACAAAACCAATCAGTCGTTTTTTCATTAAATCACCCCCTTTCTCGTTCTACCTTATAAAACGAAAAAGGGGGTAAATTTGGGACATTTTTTCGAGAAATATTTTTACTTTGTAGGACTGACCAATTGTATACTCTCCGCCATGTGCACCATGACGGACTTTTCCCTGTAGGATGATAATAAGAATACGATATGTCGCCCATCATCGATCCAAATAAGCTCATTGGTTTCGTCGGGTTCCTCCACCGGGTAATAGTAACCTGAAAAGCCGTTCACTGTGACCGGTTCACCGGAAACGTCGGTCATCAGATGCTCCTCCGTTCCCGTACCGGCCCGATAATAGGAGAAAATCACACCGTCATCCGCATCGTTTTTATTTACATAGATAAAGGCTTGCCCGTCGCTGTCGATAACGGTTCGCTCCAACGTGAATTCCTCCGGCATCCATTGCATGCGGTAATCCGGCAGCGTCTCAGATGTCGGTTGATTGAAAAATTTGTATACAACACTTTGCTCGTACACCTCCCGCACCCATGAAAAGACAGCCGCACGCGCCGTGGGGCTAACGGTAAGCAGCAATCCGCTACCCAAAAGGATTGCCAAAAGAACCGCTGCAATCCGCCGCAGCTGCCGATGCTTTTTCCGTGGGTGCAGATTGGCTGTGGCCTCTTCAAAGGTTGGGGAAAAGGTGTGAGCACACGCCTGTGGAGACGGCATGGTGTCCAGCATGGAAGCACGCACCTTGCCGGCGGCAAGGGTCAGCGCTTGCGTTGAAAAGGGAAAATTCTTCATTTGTCCTCCGTTTCCAGTCGGCCTTGCAGCATTTGCTTGGCACGCCACAGTTGTTTTCTGACTGCGTCGTGCGTCATTCCCAGCATTTTAGCCATCTCCCTGCTGCTGTAGCCATTATCGTAGCGAAGTAATAGAAGCTCCCTATAATTTGCCGGCAGGGAAGCCATCGCGTCGGCTAAGCCGCCGCCACCAGGGAGCGGAATTTCAACACCATAAAAGGTGCCTTCCATATCCGCCGCCCACTCCCTCCGGTTCTTTCTTAGCCAATCAAGGGCTTTTCTCTCAACTATAATAACGACATA
The DNA here is from genome assembly GCA_012719745.1 of Clostridiales bacterium. Classification (GTDB taxonomy): domain Bacteria; phylum Bacillota; class Clostridia; order Oscillospirales; family Oscillospiraceae; genus Vescimonas. The sequence continues at coordinate 1,768 of JAAXZS010000044.1, forward strand.
GGCGCGTGTTTTGGGACACCTGACCTCGGAAATTTTATCTAAGTTTTCAATAATGGCCAAAAACGCCTGATGCACACAGTCCTCCGCATCCTGTTCGTTGTGGAGGATTTGATTGGCGACATAAAACAGCAGGCCCTTGTAGGTCTGATAAAGCTGCTCAAATTTTGCCTGATCATCGTCAGTTTCCAGTAATAAAAGATAATAACTCAGCAAAATTAACAACTCCTCGACAAAATTTTTATTTTTGTCTTAATAATAACATTTGTCGCAGAATCAGTCCAGCCCCTGCAGGTAATTAAAAAGGGGGCTGTTTTTTTTACAGCCTCCTTAGTCCAGTTCAATATCCATATAGGGTTTTTGACGCTTATGGTATTGAGTAAAATAAAGCAGTTAGACAATAAAATGAGAATGACACGAATAAACGGAACGCACGATTTGCAACCTGCCCCAGGCATCATGCGTCCTCTTCCGTTTCAACCGAATCTGCCCCAGCGGTGCAGAGCGGGATTTCAAACTCCCCCGCCGGGGTATATTCATTTTGCAAAACATTAATGGGGCACGCCTGCTTGACGCGCCGCATATAAGCGGTGGGGGTATAGCCCGTCAGACTCTTAAAGAGCCGGCTGAAATAGTGAATGCTTTGAAAGCCCAGATATTCGGAGATTTGGGTAACCTTCATGCTGGAATACATCATCAGATCCCTGGCACAGGAGATTTTGCGATGGTTAATGTAGCTGTTGGGGTTAATCCCTACATTTTCCTTAAAAAAGGCCTGAAAATAGTTCTTATTATACCCGCACTCTGCGGCCAGATCAGCAATTTTGATGGGCTGACAGATCTGGGTTTCAATCAGTTGCAGGGCGTGGCGGATTTGCTCGTTTTTTACCCCGTGGATGGGATAATCTCGGGACTGCCAGAGGGAATTGCTCTGATGCTGGTTTCGCAGCAGCAGGATCAGTAGCTCATACAGATGGATATTAACCATTTCATCATAGTTCTCGTTCTGGACAACGGCCTCTTCAAAGATGCTGCGAATCAGAGAGTCCTCCCGCTCCCCCAAACGATGGAGACAGACCGGCAACTCTGTAAGCTGTTGCTGAAGCTGCGGCGAACAGGAAAATTTGATATCGACACTGCATGCCACATCCACACCCACCACGGAATGAAGAGCCTCCGGCGGGACTAACATAAGAGTACGTTCTTCCATGAGAAAGTTTTCGTGCTGCACAGTGACCATGGCGCGCCCGTGCAGCGAGTAAATGTAATGAAAGAATGGATGCCGGTGGGGCGCAATAAACTGTCCCGCCCGTTTTTCTGTTTTTACCACACGATGGACGGAAATATCATTGTGCATTGCCTGCTCCTTTTACAGCTGCTGCAAAACAGCGGCGACCCGGTATAAAGTGTCCCGGTTTCCTACATTGCCGGGAAAAATGACATAAGGCATTCCGGGAAAGCGGCTCTCCCGGTCGGTCTGCCAGACGGGAATGCCCGGCTGAATCTGCCCTACGACCCATGCCCGTCGGACGCCCAGACCTTTGACGCCGATGTCACTGGAGGTAATGCCGCCTTTGGCGATTAGGTAATCCGGGCGGACGGACAGCCGGCGTACCAGCGAGGTCATTGCCCCTGAAATTCGTACGCTCAGGGTCAGGTTGCCCTGGGAATCGTTGTTTTTGGCGTGCAGCACCGTGCGGCTTGTATACACCACGGCCGTCTGTCCGGCCTGCAAATTTGCTTCGATCTGCGTCACCACACGGTCACATTCCCGCCGGAGGGCTGCATCATCAAATATTGTGGCTGCATCAAAACAGATTTCGTGCAGAGAAAGATTTGATTCCAGCAGGTACTGTAGCTGCTCGGTGGTTTTTTTTACATGGGAACCGACCATAACCAGACCGGCTCCGCCAGCACGCACACCCATTTCCACCCGAGTCAGCAGCGGACGACTGGAAATGCCGCCCAGCACACGAACAAGACCTGCCGCGCAGCGGAATAGATAGTTTTTTCCTCCGGCAATAACGCGGAGCAGCGCTGCGGTAAAAACGGCCACATCCAGATCGTCTGCCGCGTTGACCACTACCTTGCCAAAATCAGAGACCTGCGTCAGCTTGCGGCAAATGCCCTCTATATCCACCCGACGCAGTTCTGCCAGGGAGATACAGCAGACGCTTTTGGCGGGATAGCGCCCGGCGGTGCGCTCTTCGCACCACTGTGTCAGGTCAGAGGCATGATAGGAAAAGGAGGTGTCCCGGGCAAACTCGGTCTGACCCACCGGCACCAGTTGATCGCCCATGCGGACATAGTGGATGTTATCAATGGTATAGCGGCCGCCCTCACTGAAATAGGGCATAAGAATCTCACCGTCAAAGCGCAGTGGCAGCTGCTGTTCCAGTTCCTCCCGCAGCACTGCTGTTTCCAGCGGATAGTGTCCCCGCAAGGTGGAGTCACCCCGGGATACCAACAAAAACTCCATACCGGTTTGGTGGGAGGCTTCTGCCAGATTGCGGGCAATCTGCCGGTGAGCCGCCTCTGTTTCCTTTGCGGTAAAGCTGCGGGAATTGGTCAGCACAAAAAAGAGAGGCCCCTCTTCCTGCAGGCCGCGGATAAGCGTTTCCGTCTGCCAGTCCGTATAGACCGGCACATCGTGGACGGTCTGGATGCCGGTGGGGTCATCATCCAGTACCACAATTTTTTTCTGAAAACCTGTGCGCGCCTGGGCAAGAGCGTTGCATACAGTTCCCTCATCCGGCAGGGGAATACGGCCAAGCGCCGACAGGGGAAGAATTGTTTCGTGCATATCTGCTGCCTCCCACTACTCAGCGGGTCTGGTGGATTTCTTCCGGACGGATGTTGGTCACCTGCCCATAAATACACAGAGCATCCAGAAAACCGTCTTCTTCATAACAGAACACATGCCACTCCAACTCCGGAAAATGCATTAAATCACCCGTTTTGAGAGACTGTCTGTTTGTCAGATGCTCCGGGCTATTTCCCCACAGGACATAGGCATTCCGGCAGTCCAGCACGACTACGGACTCTTCTGCATGGTTATGAGGGGCCATAGGGCCGCTTTCTACGCTGTAATGGCAGAAAGAAACCGTCATCTTTTCGCTGCCGAGCGCACTGCTGCGGCCCACGGCATTCTGGACAACACGGCCCGGCAGGAAATTTTTTTCAATATCGTTTCTGTGCAAAAATTCCATGGTAGTACTCCTTTTTTGGTACAATTGATATGTGGTAAAAGTTCCATTGAACCCGCAAAAAATATAGAGAAATTTTGCTAAAATCCCCCCATAATCATTTGTAATACATATCTCATGTTTCCGTTCCCCTGTCAATTGATTTTATCATATATATGGGATTTGTACAAATAATTCAGTTGTTTTTTTCAAATACATTCCCGGTGGCGGAAGCTATACTGAAAGCATCAAAACCGTACGCCGCGGGGCACGCTCCGTTTGCCCGGCTGCCATAAAAAACAAAAGGAGTGTCTTGAAAATGAAGCAGAAAGTGATCGGTGTCGTACCTCCCATTATTACCCCTATTGACGAGCGGGAGCATGTGGACGAAAAGGGGCTGCGTCTTTTAATTGACCACTGCATTGAAAGCGGTATCCACGGGATCTTCGTATGCGGTTCCAACGGCGAGTGCATGGCTCTGACACAGGCGGAGCGTGATCGTGCCATCAAAATCGCACTGGACGAGTGCGCCGGCCGCGTGCCCCTAATCGCCGGATGTATGGACTCCAGCACCCAGCGGGTGATTGAAAATATTAAGCGGTTTGAGGATATGGGCGGTCAGACGGCGGTGGTCACGCCGGTTTTCTATGCGCGCCACGCCACCCAGGACGAAACTGTCCAGCATTTTGAGGAAATCAGCAAGAGTACAGAGGCAGACCTAATGATCTACAACATTCCTTCCTTCACCAGTCAGAACCTGACGGCGGATACCGTTATTAGAATATCCAAAGTTGATAAGGTGGTGGGCATCAAGGACACCTCCGGCAACTTCCCCTCTTTCATCAAACTGCTGAACTATTTTAGGGATAAAGATTTTCAGGTGCTGCAGGGCTCCACCAATCTGGCGGTGCCCAGTATGCTGATGGGGGCGGACGGCTATGTACCCTCCCTCGCACCCCTGTTCCCCAGGGCGCACATCAACGTTTACGAGTACGGCCGTAAAAAGGATATTGAAAACGCCATGAAGTGGGGCACCATTGTGGACGAGATCTGCAAAATCTATCCCATGGCGAAGAGCCAGACGGCGTCCACCAAGTACGCCATGAGCAAGCTGGGCTTTGTGGATAAGCGTGTCTGCCGCCCCACCGAAAAGATCACGGAAGACGAAATGGCCCGCATTGATGCTTACATCAAGCAGATGCGCCCCTACATGTAAAGCGGGTACCGGACATGAAAAAAACGGCATTGGATCTTGTCATCCGCCTGGATGCGGCGGATAATACTGTTCTGGCTCGAAAGGCCATTGCGGCCGGTACGGTGATTGCCGGTGAAGGCATTACCGTAACAGAAGACATTCCGCTGGGACACAAAATTGCCACGACTTATATTGCCAGGGGAGAACCGGTCCTTAAGTGCGATACGGTGATCGGCTATGCCGCCCGGAATGTGGAGCCGGGAACACATATGCACAACGATACCATTCGTTTTGACGCCGTTACCGAAAAGCTGGAGTTCTGCAGGGACTATCGGCCGGTGGAGCTTGTGCCTGCGGCGGAGCGCCGGACATTTATGGGCTATGTCCGTCCGGACGGCCAGGTGGGCACGCGGAACTGTATTGCCATCATTGCATGCAGCAACTGTGCCGCCACCGTGGTGCGTAGGATTGCCGACCATTTTACGAAGGACGTACTGACCGCATATCCCCATGTGGATGCGGTGGTGCCGCTGATTACATCTACCGGCTGCGGAATTGAAAAAAGCGGCATTCCTCTGACTTATATGCGCCGTGTGCTGGGCGGCGCCGTAAAAAACCCCAACATTGCCGGCGCTGTCATTTGCGCGCTGGGCTGTGAAAACAATAATATTGACGCTTTTTTAGACGAGGTGGGTCTGACACCCGGCCCTATGCTCCGGCGCCTTGTCATTCAGGAGGATGGCGGCTCTCGTAAATCTGTGGAAAAGGGAATTGCCCTGGCAGAGGAAATGCTGGCAGCCGCCAACGGCTTTACCCGACAGCGTGTTCCCGTCAGCCATCTGAAGGTGGGGCTGGAGTGCGGCGGCTCCGATGCCTTTTCTGGTGTTTCCGCCAACCCTGCGTTGGGCAGGGCCATGGATTTGCTGATCCGCCAGGGCGGAACAGCGATTTTGACCGAGCCTACGGAATTTGTGGGTATTGAGGCAGCTATGGTGCGCCGCGTCAAAAATCCACAGGTAGCCCAGGCATTTATGGATATGATGGACTGGGGGCGGGCATATTGCAGAGGAACTGACTCCCAGATCAACGGAAAGGTCACGCCGGGCAACAATGCCGGCGGTATCACCAATGTGCTGGAAAAAGCACTGGGCAGCACCCGCAAGGCTGGCAGCACGCCCCTTAATGCGGTGATCGAATATGCCGCCCCTATCCGGGAGACCGGTTTCGTCATTATGAGCGCGCCATCCTACGACCCTGTATCTGCGGCGGCTATGTTTGCCGGTGGCGCCAACCTGTGCGCCTTTACCACGGGGCGTGGTTCCTGCTATGGCGGGCAGCACTTCCCTACGTTAAAAATATCCTCCAATACCGATCGCTATGAGATCCAGGAGGACGACATTGATCTCAACGCCGGTGCCATCATCGACGGGGATAAGACGCTGGAGGAAATGGGCGAGGAAATCTTCGAGGCATTGATCGCTGTTGCCTCCGGAGAACGTACCAAAAGCGAGCTGTTCGGCATGGGTAGCGATGAATTTGTCATCTGGAATATTGGAACTACTGCCTAATATTTTTTATTACAAGAAGCGCCCGGTTTAATATAAA
>JAAXZS010000071.1 GCA_012719745.1 Clostridiales bacterium
CTGGCTGTTGGAAAGATTGGTGCGGGTGTGGCGAATGGCCATGCGGATACGAGCCAACAGCTCAGAGGTACCGAAGGGTTTGACAATATAGTCGTCCGCACCGTAGTCCAGTGCCTCCACCTTGTCGTGCTCATGGGTGCGGGCCGATACCACCACCACCGGCAGATTAGACCAATTCCGAACAGACTTCAGTACCTCCATGCCATCCATATCCGGCAGCCCCAGATCCAGCACGATCAGATCCGGGCAGTGGGATGCGATCATAGTCAGCGCTTCTTCCCCTGTCCGCACCACAATGGTGTCATACCCGTTGGCCACCAGAATCATGGAAATAAAATTGCTGATGCTCTGTTCGTCCTCCACAATTAACACTTTATCCTTGATTTTCATTTCTATCCTCCTCAGTCAGCGGCAGCGTAAACGAAAAGACAGCGCCGCCGTTTTGTTGATTTTCACCGTGAATCATACCGCCGTGAGCCTGAACGATGGTCTTGCATACAGAAAGTCCGATTCCCATATTGCGGTGCATATCGGGTCTTGGGTCATCCGCACTGGATAAGATCCCATCGAAAAGCGACTGCCGCCTTTCAGGGGGGATTCCCTTGCCATTGTCCTCCACTGCGAAGCGGGCGCTGTCCCCCTTGCGTTCCAGATGCAGAACAATATGCGTAGTATGCTCGCCATGAAGCACCGCGTTTTCCATCAGATTCATCAAAACCTGTTCGATCAGCATGGCGTCCATGGGCACCATTAAAAATTCCTCTGGCAAAACCGCCTCGGTTTCCACCGCCGGATACCGCTTCTCAAACTTGCGGATGCTCTCCTCCAATACCTCCTCGGCTGCCTCCGGTATTTTGTGCAGGCCGCCGGTGTCGCCCCCGATGCGGGTCACGGAGAGCAGGTTTTCCACCACCCGCACCAGCCACTGGGCGTCCTCGTTTATATCGGTCAGCAATTCTTTTTCCTGCTCGGGCTTCAAATTTCCCCGATCCTCCAGCAGCACGTTCGTTGCACCCACAATGGAGGTAAGGGGCGTCCGTATATCATGGGAGACGGCACGCAGCAAATTGCCGCGCATTTTTTCCTTCTCCGCCTCCTGTTGGATTTGGTTTCGCTGTTTAGCCCGGCTGGTCACGGCGCCGGTCATAATGGTAATGGTCATCATGACCACAAAGGTCACAGGAAATCCACCGATGGTAAAACTGGGCTCCCAGTAGGGCTCTGTAAATATGTAGTCCACACACAGCACATCCAGCACGGCGCATAAAAGGCTGAATAAGAGGCCCTCTGTCAGCATAGCCGTCAGAAAAACATCCATCAGGAAAATCATTGCCACGTAGGATGAATCGTTTCCCGCGTCAAAGTGCCGGATAATCATACACAGGATTACCGCCAGCAAAAAAAGGGACACCGATATAACAAAATCCTTTCCGGTATAGACCAGCAGTCCCTTGGATATGGTCGTTCTTTTCAGCCACGGTGTAGGCCATGTCCACTTGTATGTATTTTTTCTTTCTTTCATGCTTTCCTCACTGCTGTTTTGTTTTTATATTTTATCATACTTCCGTGTAAAGATTTCGTTAAAAACCCGTTAACCGCCGGAATTTTGCCGTTTCTTTAATTCCCTGTTGCAAACGAAATTATTTTATGGTATTATTATAACACAAATTAATAATGTGCGCTGAGATTTTGAGCTGTGCAAACCACCACAGGTATTCCCTGTGTTTGTTTGTGCAGCTTTTTTGCGTTTAAAAGGAGAGTTTACTATGTATGATGTCATTGTAATCGGGGCAGGCGCCGTCGGCTGTTCCATCGCCCGGGAGCTATCCCGCTATCAGCTCCGGCTGTGCGTGCTGGACAAAAATGAAGATGTCTGCGAGGGCACCTCAAAGGCTAACAGCGCCATTGTCCACGCGGGCTTTGACGCGCTGCCGGGCAGTAAAAAGGCTCGGTTCAACGTGCTCGGCAGCCAGATGATGGAGGAGCTGTCCCACCAGCTGGACTTTGCATACCGCCGCAACGGTGCGCTGGTGCTGTGCTTTGACGAAGCGGATCGGCCGAAGCTGCAAGAACTTTATGACCGTGGTGTCACCAACGGCGTGGAGGGCCTGCGGATTCTTGAAAAGGAAGCGCTGCACGCCATGGAGCCCGCCGTTACACAAGAAGCGGTGGCAGCCTTGTACGCCCCCACCAGCGGGATTGTCTGTCCCTTCGGCATGACCATCGCCATGGCGGAAAACGCCTGTGAAAACGGGGCAGAATTCCGTCTGAACACCGAGGTACAGTCCCTTCGTCGTGCAGGCGATCACTTTGTGGTGACCACTGCCGCCGGTGATCTGGAAACCCGGGCTGTCATTAATGCCGCCGGTGTTTACGGCGACATTCTGCACAATCAGATCTGCGAAAAACAGGTTCACATTGTTCCCCGGAAGGGCGAATACTGCCTGCTGGACCGCAAGGACGGTCATCTGGTGGATCACACCGTTTTTCAGCTGCCCGGCAAGCTGGGCAAGGGTATTCTGGTGACGCCCACGGTACACGGCAACCTGCTGATGGGGCCCACCGCCGCCGATCAGGACGCCAGAGAGGGCACCAACACCACGGCGGCAGGTTTGGCAGAATCTATTAGTAAGGCCAGGTGCAGTGTACCTGATCTGCCCCTGCGGGACGTGATTACCTCCTTCGCCGGCCTGCGGGCCCATCTGGTAGACGGGGAGGATGATTTTGTCATGCAGCAATCCGCTCCCGGCTATTTTGAAGCCATTGGCATTGAATCTCCCGGCCTCACCGCCGCCCCCGCCATCGGTGTCTACATGGCGCAGTTGGCAGCCGAAAGCCTGCATCTTTCCAAAAAAGAAAACTTTAAGGCCCAGCGCAAGGGGATCGTCAACCCCCAGGAGCTGTCCTTCCCGGAGCGTCAGGAGCTGGTACGGCAGAATCCGGCCTATGGCAACATTATCTGCCGCTGCGAGCAAATTTCTGAGGGGGAAATACTGGATGCCATTCACCGTCCTCTGGGAGCCCGTTCTCTTGACGGGGTCAAGCGCCGTGTGCGTGCCGGATCGGGCCGGTGCCAGGGCGGTTTCTGCGGCCCCCGGGTGATGGAGCTTCTGTCCCGGGAGCTGAAGGAGCCCATGACCGATCTCACCAAGTCGGGCGGTGCGTCCCGTCTGGTGGTGGGACTGACAAAGGAGGAACTGTAATGGAAACATATGATATTGTCATTGTAGGCGGCGGCCCCGCCGGTCTGGCTGCGGCCATCGCCGCTAAAAAAGCGGGCATTGACCGCCTTTTGATCCTGGAGCGAGACAGCGAGCTGGGCGGCATTTTAAACCAGTGCATCCACAGTGGTTTCGGTCTCCACACCTTTGGGGAGGAACTCACCGGCCCCGAGTATGCCGACCGCTATATCCGCCAGGTACGGGAGTTGAACATTCCCTGCCAGCTTCAGACCATGGTGCTGGATATTTCTCCCGAGCGTGTGCTGACCGTCACCGGCCGGGAGCACGGCCTGCAGCAGATCGCTGCCCGGGCCATCATCCTGGCCATGGGCTGTCGTGAGCGTCCCCGGGGCGCGCTGAATATCCCCGGCTACCGTCCGGCGGGCATCTATTCCGCCGGCACGGCTCAGCGCCTTGTCAACATGGAGGGATACCTCCCGGGCAAGGAAATTGTGATTCTCGGCTCCGGCGACATTGGCCTGATTATGGCGCGGCGCATGTCTCTGGAGGGGGCGCATGTGAAGGTGGTGGCGGAGGTTCTGCCCTATTCCGGTGGCCTGAAGCGTAATATTGCCCAGTGCCTGGATGATTTCGGCATTCCCCTGAAGCTGAGCCACACCGTCATCGACATTGACGGCAAGGAGCGTGTCCGCGGCATAACGCTGGCGGAGGTGGACGAAAACCGCCGTCCCATTCCCGGCCCGGAGGAGTATATCCCCTGCGACACGCTGCTCCTGTCCGTGGGTCTGCTGCCGGAAAACGAGCTTTCCTCTTCCGCCGGCGTGACCCTGGACAGTGTCACCGGCGGCCCGGTGGTGACGGAGAGCCTACTGACCAGCGTCCCCGGTGTTTTTGCCTGCGGCAACGTGCTGCATGTCCACGATCTGGTGGACTTTGTGTCGGAGGAGGCCTCCCGGGCCGGTTCCAATGCCGCGGCCTATCTGCAAGGTGGTGAAAAGGCGGAGGATGCCAGCGTATGTCTGGTTGGCAAAAAGGGCGTACGCTACACGGTGCCCCAGCTGCTGGATGTGCACCAGATGCCGGAACAGCTCACCGTTCGTTTTCGTGTGGGGCAGTCCTACCGGGATGCCAGCCTTTGCGTCTGGTTTAACGACACCTGCTTCCGCCGGATTCGCAAGCGTATTATGGCCCCCGGTGAAATGGAGCAGTTTACCCTCCGCCGGGCAGATTTGCCCGCGGATCTTCATACCATTACCTTTACCGTAGAGGAGGATGCGAAATGACAACACGCACACTCACCTGTATCGGCTGCCCTCTGGGCTGCACACTGAATGTGGCATTAGAGGAGGGTCGTGTGGTGTCCGTCAGCGGCAACACCTGCAAAAAGGGCGACGACTATGCCCACAAAGAGTGCGTCGCCCCGGCACGCACCGTAACCGGCACCGTCCGCATCAGCGGCGGCTCCCTGCCGGTCTGTTCCGTAAAAACGGCACAGGAAGTGCCCAAGGATAAAATTTTTGAGGTCGCCGCGGCTCTTGCCGAGATTCGCGCGTCGGCGCCCGTCTCCATCGGCGATGTGCTGGCGGAAAACGTGGCCGGCACCGGTGTTTCTGTGGTAGCCACTCGCCATGTGGCTGAAAAAACGGCGTAAACGGTAAAAAAATATGTAAAAAGCTTCCCGTCTGTGGTACGATACAGACGGGAAGCTTATTTTACACGCGGGAGGTTTTTCGTTATGCGCCATCAAATGCTCTCCATTCTGGAGCGAAACCCGGTCATTGCCTCTGTAAAGGACGTGGCACTGCTCCCCGCCGCTCTTTCCTCCCCCTGCGAGGTACTGTTTCTCCTCTGCGGGGATGTCTGCAACATCGGGCAGCTGGTGGAACAGATTCACGCCGCCGGCAAATATGTGATCGTTCACGCTGATTTGGTGCAGGGACTGAGCCAGAAGGAGATTGCCGCGGATTTTTTGCTGCAATGCAAGGCCGACGGCATTATCAGTACCCGGCCCAATCTCATCCGCCGCGGGCGGGAACTGTCCCTTTTAACGGTACTGCGGGTCTTTGCCATCGACTCCAAGGCCGTCAGCAATCTGACAAAGGAGCGGGACATGGCGCTGCCCGACGTGGTGGAGGTGCTGCCCGGCATTCTCCCCCGTGTCATTGCCCGCATCAGCGCTTCTCTTCATATTCCCGTCATCGCAGGGGGATTGGTGGAGGAAAAGGAGGACATAGTTTCCGCCCTTTCGTCCGGTGCCCTGTGCGTTTCTACCACCCACGAAGCCCTCTGGGACAGCTAAAGGAGAAATGTGTTATGTCCTGTGTCATTCGACCCATGCGTCCCTCGGACTGGCCCCGTGTGTGTGCCATTTATGGCCGCGCGGTGGAAGAGGGCATGTCCACCTTTCAGACAGAGTGCCCCTCTTATGAGCAGTGGGACGCCTCCCACCTACCGGACTGTCGTCTTGTGCTGACAGTAGGAGACACCGTGGCGGGCTGGTGTGCCCTGAGTCCCACCTCCTCCCGCCCGGCTTATCTGGGTGTGGTGGAGGACAGCATTTATCTGGACCCCGCTTATCGGCGGCAGGGTGTCGGCGCCGCGTTACTGCAAAAACTTTGCCAAGAGAGCGAAAAAGCCGGATACTGGTCTATTTACGCCTGCATTTATTCCATCAATACCGGCAGCTGCCGCCTTCATGAGGCATGCGGTTTCCGGAAAATCGGCTATCGGGAGAAGATTGCCAAAGACCGTTTTGGTCAGTGGCAGGACACCACCTTATACGAGCGCCGCAGCGCCCTCCTCTGAAAATCCGATTCCTTTAAAATATTTGCTTGATAGGAAAAGCAGGGGATTGCCCTTTTTACGGCAATCCCCTGCTCTTTATAAAAGTGTTATTGTTCCTTCCGCAGCAGTGCGGAGATTCCGGCCCATACCAGCCCCGCCACCGGCCAGATCACCCAGGTAATATCCCAGCGCATGGTGATAAAGCTGCTGCCCAAGTAGATGGCAGTGATAATGGGCCAGTAAAAACCGCCCAATTTGCGGCTTTTTTGATTCTCTTTCTGCCAGACGGGGTTGTATTCCCCCTGTCGCAGCAAAAGCTGAAAGCTCTCGTGGGCAGTGCCCACATTGACAAACAGATAGACGCCGCAGGCAACAATTACCAACAGCAGTGCCGTGAAAAACACATAGGTTGCGTCCGAAAGTTCCATCAGTCCCGCCGCCACCAGCGGCACAGGGGAGAGAATGCACAGCACCACACCGGTGACAATCCCCGCGTTATAGCGGGACTCATAGGCACCGGCCCGCTCCCCCACAATACCGGAGACGCCGTAAGCCGTTTCGAAGTCGCCGTTTTTCAGGTATTCATACTGCTTCATCCGGTTTCCGGTGGTGATAAAACCCGCCACGGCACCGGCGATCATCAGCAGCAGAATCACCACGCCCACGCCACCGGCCAAATTTTCAGAAACGGCCGATCCGGGCATCTGGGAAAAAGCGGCTAAAATCAGCAGCGGCACAGGGGAAAGGACACACAGCATCACAAAAAGAGCCGTCTGCCGGCCGTAGTGGGCGCTGTCGTCCAAATAGCGGTTGGCCGTCTCCGCCGTCACCTTGGGAAGAGTCCCCTCCTCCCCCTCATTATATACTGTTTCCGCCAGCTCGTCTTTTAAAAGATAGTCGGTGGTCACGCCGAAAATGCGGCTCATATCCAGTACCCGGTTCATGTCCGGCAAACTGGCGCCGCTCTCCCATTTGGAAATAGATTGGCGGGATACATTCAGTTTTTCTGCCAGGTCCTCCTGGGACCATTCATTTTTCTTTCTCAGTGCGGTAATTTTCTCAGCCAGAATCATTGGTAAAATTCCTCGCTCTTTCATCAATTTGGTGGTCTTAATATAACGCAGCGGCGGCTTTTCGTCTATCAAGTATCCTTGACCCGGGCGCAACCGTCAGTTGCACCCGGTCAAAAAAGCCGCACTTTCTCCGAGAAAACGGGAAAACCCGTATAAAAACAAAAAATCCACGCTCTCGCGTGGTCTTTCCTTCGTTGAACCTTACCGCTCGCTGGGTTCCCAGTCGCAGCCGGCAAAAATCATGTCGTCCAGGTCTCCGATGATCCAATTGTATGTCATAATTACATATCACGCTCCTTTCTTCACTTTTATGTTCTTATTGTAAAGCATCCCAGTCTTTTTTTCAAGATGCGTATTGAACATATTTCACAAATTTTTAAGCTGTCTTTTTGCTATCCTGCACAATTTTCTCCTTGCGTTTTGCCGCCGGCTCTTTTATAATATTTCTGTTGTGTTACTATTATAATATAAGGTATGAAAAAGATTAAACTTCCTAAAGGAACGAAACATGTTGTCTGTTTTTTTCTCGTTTTGCTTTTGCTTTCAGCCATTTTGCTGTGGGAGAACAACAGCCTTTCGGTGGAGGAATATACATTTTCCTCTGCCCGTTTGCCCGTGGGATTTAACGGTTTCCGCATAGTGCAGCTCTCCGATCTCCATGGCAAGCAGTTCGGAAAGGACAACAGCCGCCTTCTTGCGGCGGTAGCCGACTGCCGCCCCGACTGCATTGTCATCACCGGTGATCTGGCGGACGAGCACGTCGGCGTGGATTTTGTTCCTGCTCTGCTGCGTGCCCTGACGGCCATTGCCCCCACCTACTATGTCTCGGGCAATCACGAGTGGGCGGCGCACCTGTTTCCGTCTCTGAAGGAGATGCTGACCGATGCGGGCGTTATCTACCTAAACAACACCTATGCCTCTTTGACCCGGGGCGGTGATTCTATTTTGCTGGCAGGTGTGGACGATCCCAACGGCTACGCCGATCAGAAAACGCCCGCCCAGCTCTCCGCCGAAATTGAGGCCGAAGGGGACAGTCTGTTCTGGATTTTGCTGGCTCACCGCAACAGCGAATACGGTACATACGGCAGCTTAGGTGCCGATCTCATTGTGTCGGGTCATGCCCACGGTGGAATTATCCGTCTGCCCTTTACCGACGGTCTGCTGGGTACCGGCGGCCAATTTTTTCCCAACTGGACAAATGGGTTCTATTACGATTACGCAACGCCGCTCTTTGTTTCCCGGGGTCTGGGCGGTTCTATTCCCGTCCCCCGGCTTTTTAACCGCCCGGAGGTGGCGGTTCTGACTTTACAATCCGATTAGAGGTTTTAACTATGGAAGAATTTTTGGCGGGCCGTTTTGATGTGGCCGTGATCGGCGCCGGGCACGCGGGCATTGAAGCTGCTCTTGCCTGCGCCCGGTTGGGACTGGAAACCGTCTGCTTCACCATCAATCTGGACGCTGGGGGCAACATGCCCTGCAATCCCGCCATCGGCGGCACCGGTAAGGGACATCTGGTGCGGGAGCTGGACGCTCTGGGCGGCGAAATGGCCAGAGCCGCCGACAAAGCCTGCATTCAGTACCGCCTTTTGAACCGGGGCAAGGGCCCGGCGGTTCAGTCTCTGCGGGCCCAGGCGGACCGGCGGGAATACCAGAAGATTATGAAACACACGCTGGAATCCCAGGAACACCTGACGCTGCGGCAGGCGGAGGTAGTGGCTCTGCGACAGACAGACGGTCATATTTCCCAGGTGGTACTGCGTACCGGCGCCGTTTTTGATGTCCGGGCGGCGGTGGTGGCCACCGGCACCTATCTCCACGGTCGCACCATCATCGGCGCATGTACCGAGGAAAGCGGCCCCGACGGAATGCACGCCGCCACGGCACTGACCCAGTCCCTTGTAGATATGGGACTTGATCTGCGCCGCTTTAAAACCGGCACGCCGCCGCGGGTCAATGCCCGCAGCATCGACTTTTCCCAAATGGAAATCCAGCCCGGCGATGACGATCCCCTGCCCTTTAGCTTTACCACTACCCAACCACCGATGAACCGGGCGGCGTGCTATCTCACCTACACCACGCCGGAAACCCACAAAATCATTCTGGATAATCTGGATCGCAGTCCTATTTATTCCGGCGTGATTGAGGGAATCGGTCCCCGGTACTGCCCCTCCATTGAGACAAAGATTGTCCGCTTCAAGGACAAGCCCCGCCATCAGCTCTTTGTCGAGCCTATGGGCCTTGATACCGAGGAGATGTACATTCAGGGCTTTTCCTCCTCCATGCCTGAGGAGGTGCAGGTGCAGATGCTTCACTCCGTGCCGGGCCTCACCCATGCCCAGATTATGCGCCCGGCCTACGCCATCGAGTATGACTGCGTGAACCCGCTGGAATTGAAGCCCACACTGGAAACCAAGAAAGTGGAAGGTCTCTACGGTGCCGGTCAGTTTAACGGCTCCAGCGGCTATGAGGAGGCCGCCGTTCAGGGCTTTGTGGCCGGCGTCAACGCCGCTCTGAAGCTGACAAACCAGCCTCCCATGATCTTAAAACGCAGCGAGTCCTATATCGGCACGCTGGTGGACGATCTGGTGACCAAGGGCACCAACGAGCCCTACCGCATCATGACCTCCCGCAGCGAATACCGGCTGGTGCTGCGGCAGGACAACGCAGACGAAAGATTGTGCCCCATCGGGCATCGCATCGGCCTTGTAAGCGAGGAAAGGCTCCAACAGGTGGAAGAAAAGTATGCGGCGGTGGCACGGGAAATCGAGCGCCTCACCCATACCGGCATTCCGGGCAGCGAGTCTCTCAACCGGCTTTTGACTGACCGGGGCAGTACCGCCGTCACCGACGGCTGTCGCCTGATTGACCTTTTAAAGCGGCCCCAGATTGGCTACAGAGATTTAAGAAGCTTTGACGACCATTGTGCCGCAATGGATACAGCCATTGCCGAGCAGGTGGAGATCACCGTCAAGTATGACGGCTATATCCGCCGCCAGATGAAGCAGGTGGCCGATTTTGAGAAGCTGGAGAGCCACGCCCTCCCCCCCGATCTGGACTATTCCGCTCTGGCGGGTCTGCGGCTGGAAGCCCGGGAAAAGCTAAACGAGATAAAGCCTCTTAACCTGGGACAGGCCTCCCGCATCTCCGGCGTCTCCCCCGCGGACATCGCCGCGCTGATGATCTGGCTTGAAAAGGCGTGAAAAACGTGAAATATGTTTCATCCTTTTTCACCGGATTTCACTTAAAAACTGAAAGGAGCATCTATTTTGGGTAAGCTGAGATTTCTTTTTGCGCTTTGGATGGCCAAGCTGTCCATCCCGGCGCTGAAAATAACCCATCACAACGGCACCGACTTTCCCGGCTCATTGGCCATAAAGCTGTGCCCCGATTTTCTGCGCTATGTGGAAAAGCCAAAGACCATTGTGGCCGTCACCGGCACCAACGGCAAAACCACGGTGGCCAATCTGCTGCTGGACGTGCTGGAGAAAAGCGGACGGAAGGTCATGAGCAACCGAGCCGGCTCCAATATCGTTTCCGGCATTTCCACCGCCTTTATCCGCGCCTGCGACGGCAGGGGACGGCTGAAGGACTGCGACATGGCCGTGCTGGAGGTGGACGAACGCTCCTCCCCCAAGGTCTATCCCTATGTAAAGCCCACCTATCTGGTCATTACCAACCTTTTTCGGGATTCCATCATGCGTAACGCCCACCCGGGCTATATCGCCGACATCCTTACGGCGTCCATTCCCACCGACACACGCCTCATTCTCAACGCCGATGACCTGATCTCCTGCGGCGTAGCCCCGGAAAACTCCCGGGTCTACTTCGGCATTGACCGCCTTTCCACCGATGTGACGGACTGTATGAATCTGCTCAATGACATGCGCATCTGCCCCAAATGCAGCGGTGCGCTGCGCTTTGAATACCGCCGATATCACCACATTGGCCGGGCTGTTTGCGAAAGCTGCGGCTTTCACTCCCCGGAGAGCGACTATCTGGCCCGGGATGTGGACTTTGAAAAGGGCTCCATGGTAATTGGGGAAAAAGGCGAAACCGCCGACTACAAGCTTATTACCGACAGCCTTTTTAACGTTTACAACATGGTCACCGCCATTGCCGCCCTGCGGCAGCTGGGTCTTTCCCACGAAGAAATAGCCGGAGAACTGGATCACGCCGCCATTTTGGGTACCCGTCACAGCGAGGAAACCGTGAACGGTGTGGGCATTGTGATGGAAATGTCCAAGGATAAAAATGCTCTGGCCTGCTCCCGCAACTTTGACTACATCCAAAACCGCCCCGGCACAAAGGAGCTGTTTTTGATGATGAACTGTCTGGGTGTAGCCAAAAACTGGTCGGAAAATCCCTCCTGGATGTATGACACCGACTTTGAGTTTTTAAATCACGACAATATCCGCCAGCTCATTTGTGCCGGCCCCCGGGCCCGGGACTATAAGCTGCGGCTGCTCCTGGCGGGCATTCCCGAGGAGAAAATTGCCGTGGAGGACGACGAGTTCAGGGCTTTGCACCATTTGCAGCTGGTTCCCGGCGACGACGTCTTTATTCTCTACGGTGTGGACGGTATGCCCCGGGCGTTTCGGGTAAAGGAAAAGCTGAAGGAAATGCTTTTAGCAAAGGAGGAGACCATTGATGAAGGCTGAAATTCTGTTTCCCGAGGTCTGCAACCTCTATGCCGACACCCAGAACATCCGGTATCTGAGCCGGTGCTGCCCTGCCCTTGAAATCGTGGAAACACCCCTGAAAACACGCCCCGCCTTTTTGGACGAGGACATCACGCTGGCCTACATGGGCTCCGCCACGGAAAAGGGACTGATGCTGGCGGTGGAAACCCTTTTGCCCTACAAAGAGGAAATTCAGGCCAAAATTGACGCCGGGCAGCTGTTTCTGATTACCGGCAACGCCATGGACGCCTTCGGGCAGCGCGTGGAGAGCGACGGCGACTGGCACTTTGACGGGTTGGGTCTCCTGCCCACCCGCGCCCAATACACCATGATGAAGCGGCAGAACAGCTTTTTTCTGGGTACCTTTGACACCGAAAGCGGCCCCATGGACATTGTGGGCTTTAAGAGCCTCTTCGGCCACACCTACGGCGCACCGGAAGAAGATGGTCTTTTTACCATGGTCCGGGGTACCGGCCGGAACGCCAAGACAGCTTTGGAGGGTTTCCGCATTCATAACTTTATGGCCACCCATCTCATTGGGCCGCTGCTGATTCTCAATCCACCCTTTACCAAGTACCTGCTTTTACTCATGGGCTGTGAAAGCACCGCCCTTGCCTTTGAGGAGGCGGCTTTTGATTCCTACCGCCACCGGGTGGAAGAATTTCACGAGACGGGCCGGAGCGCCTTTTATTCCTGAATATTATAAAAAAGGGAGCCTTTACAGGCTCCCTTTTTTTACGTTTGCGGGCTTTCCTCTATACACTTTACATCATTTGTCGGAAAGCAGATGGGACATTGTCACACAATTAACGCTTTCGGGGTTTTTTAATAATGTTTTGTCAGCATATTTCACTATTTGCACAAATAAAAAGCTCTTTGTTGCACAAAATCACAAAATTGGTTTTTAGGAAAAACTCCGATTGAAAAGCCACACGCCGCGTGGTAAACTAAAATGATGAAATGGGTTAAAATAGTTGAGGATAATGGATTTCGACCCTTTTACAGTTTAAGGCGCAAAGGCGGTGAGAAAATGTATTTAGAAACCATTCGGCAGATCAGTCAGGTGGAGGACGCCACGGAAAAAGCGAAAGCGGACGCCAAGACGGAGGCCCAAAAACGGATCGCCGATGCCGAAAAAGCAGGACAGGCTCTGCTGGTTCGGGCGCAGCAGGAAGCGGACGCGGAAAACGCGGTATCCCTTCGGCGGGCAGAAGAGCAGGCAGCCTTGCAACGGACCCGAACGCTGCAGTCCGCGCAGGCAGATTGCGACGCCCTGCGGCAGTCCGCAGCGGTGCATATGCCCGACGCGGTGAAGGAAATTGTGAGAAAGGTGGTTGAACGGTCATGTCCATCGCAAAAATGAAACGGGTTCACCTCATTGCGCTGCGGCGCGACCGCGACGCTTTGATGGCGAAGCTGCTTCATGTGGGATGTCTGGAGGTCAATGAACCTACAGCCATCGCTCTTGACAGTGCGTGGACGGAGTTTCTGCACCGAGATAACACTGACATTTCCCGGCGCAAGCAGGAGCTTGGCGAGCTTAATGCCGCCATGGATGCCCTGCAAAAATACGCCCCGCAAAAGTCCAAGCTGCTTTCTCCCCGTCCTACCATCCGGGAAGCTGACTTTTTCAATGAAGCGGCACTGGATAAAACCATGGGCACTGCCCGGCAAATTAACGAACACACACGGGAAATTGCCCGTCTGACCGCCCGGGAAATACAGGTCAAGAGCGATATGCTGGCCTTACAGCCCTGGCTGCCGCTGGATGTATCCCTGGACTGCACCGGAACCCGTCAGGTTTCCCTGCTGCTTGGCACATTACCAACAGCCGCCGATATACCGGCGGTTCAGGCAGCTTTGGCGCAGGCAGCTCCCGAGGCGGAGCTTTTTTCCGTCTCTGAAAATAAGGAGCAAAAATACGCGGCGGTTCTGGTTTTTAAGACGGAAGCGGATGATGCAGTAGAGGCCCTACGCTCCTCCGGCTTTGCCTATACCCAGCTTAAGGAAATGCACGGCACCGCCCGGGAAAACATGGATCGCCTGACCGGCGAGCTCTCTGAGATCGGGCAGCAACGCGAGAAAGAAATAGCAGCCATTGCTTCTTTCGGCAAAGAGCAGGCCGAAGGCCAGCTCTGCATTGACAGGCTGAACCAGGAGATCGCTCAGGAGGACGCCAAGGAACGCCTGATGGTGGACGACACCATCTTGTATCTGGACGGCTGGGTTCCCGAGGCGGACGCAAAGGCTCTGACAGATCTGCTGGCGGATTTTGACTGCGCCTGGGATCTGACGGATCCCACACCGGAGGAATATCCGCAAGTCCCCGTGAAGCTGAACAACAACTTCCTGACCCGTTCTTTGAATGTGGTCACCGATATGTACTCCCCTCCCGCTTATGACGGCGTGGATCCCAACCCGCTGATGGCTCCGTTTTTCATCTTCTTTTTCGGCTTGATGATGGCGGATATGGGCTACGGCATTCTGATGATCGTGGCTTCCCTGATCGTTTTGAAAAAGAAGCGGCCTGCCGTGGGAACCCGTAACTTTATGGAGCTGGTCTTTTGGTGCGGTATTGCCACATTTATCTTCGGCGCACTGACCGGCGGCTTTTTGGGCGACTTTATCCCCCAGATCTGCCGCATTATCAATCCGGCCAGTACCTTCAACCTCCCCTCTTTGTTTACGCCGCTGGATGATACCGTTTCTATCCTGTTGGGTTCCCTTGTGCTGGGCCTTATTCAGGTGGTCACCGGCATGGCTATCAGTGTGGTGCAGAAGGTGAAAAACGGCGACTGGGCCGACGCCCTGTGGGACGAGGTCACCTGGTGGATCATACTGGCAGGTGTGGCGCTGATGGTGCTGAAGATCGGCATGGTAGGCGGTGTACCCGTGGTGCTGTGTGTGGGTGGCGTGATGCTCCTTTACGGCTCCACCCGCAAAGCCAAGGGATTTGGCAAGGCGGCCGCTCTGATTGGCGCCATTTACAATGGAGTCACCGGATTTTTCAGTGATATTCTCTCCTATCTGCGTCTGATGGCACTGATGCTGGCCGGCAGCGTCATTGCACAGGTTTTTAATACGCTGGGCTCTGTTTTTGGCAGCGTAATCCCCTTCATTATTATCTCCCTGGTGGGCAATGGTCTTAACATGGCGCTGAACCTGTTGGGCTGCTACGTCCACGATCTGCGTTTGCAATGTCTGGAATATTTCGGACGCTTTTATAAGGAGGGCACCAGATCCTACCGCCCTCTATCCATTCAAACCAAATATACGGAAATCATTAAGGAGGAAAAATAACATGGCAGCTTTTTTTGAATCATTTGGCGGTATCGGTCTCGCCTTTCTGGGTGCGGCTCTGGCCGTGGGTCTTTGCTGCGTAGGCAGCGCAAAGGGTACAGGCATGGTGGGTGAAGCCGCCGCCGGCGTCATCAGTGAAACACCTGAGTATTTCTCCAAGTGCCTGATTTTGCAGGTGCTGCCCGGTACGCAGGGTCTGTACGGCATGGTGGCATGGTTCTTCGTTTTGTTCGTGCTGGGCATTTTCGGCGGCAACGGTGTGGTACAGCTTACTGTGACACAGGGCCTGACCGTCTTTGCCTCCTGCCTGCCTGTTGCTCTGGGGGGCTGGCTGTCCGCTTTGTATCAGGGCCGTGTGGCTGCCGCTTCCATTAACATCGTGGCTAAGAAGCCCGAGGCTTCCAGCAAGGGCATTATCCTCTGCGGTATCGTGGAATTCTATGCCATCCTTTCTCTGCTGGCCACCATCCTGCTGTTAATGAATGCGATCAAGTAAAATAGATGACAGGAAAGGCGGTAACAACAAATATGAACGGTATTGAAAAAATTACCGCACGGATCGAACAGGATGCCAGGCAGGAAGCCGATTCTCTCCTGAAAGAGGCGCAGACCAAGGCCGACGAGATTACCGCCGGCTATCAGGCCAAGGCCAACGCCCTGAAAAGCGCCGAGAGCGCCAAGGGCGAAAAGGCCGCCGCCGACCGGGCGGAACGGCTGGCCGGCAGCGCCGACATGGAGGCAAAGAAAATGCTGCTTGCCGCCAAGCAAGGCTGCATTGACGAGGCCTTTGCCAAAGCACAGCAGGAGCTTATATCCCTGCCCCGGGAGGAATATGTCAATCTGCTGGCCCAGATCGCCGTGGGAGCCGGTACCGGCGAAGAAGAGCTGATCTTCTCCCCCGCCGACGCACCCCAGGTAGGCGCTCTTGTGGTGAAACGTGCCAACGAGCTGAAAAACGGC
This sequence comes from Clostridiales bacterium, assembly GCA_012719745.1. Taxonomy (GTDB): domain Bacteria; phylum Bacillota; class Clostridia; order Oscillospirales; family Oscillospiraceae; genus Vescimonas. The sequence goes on from JAAXZS010000071.1 coordinate 15,979, forward strand.
GCTCACTTTACCCTCTCCGCCGAAACCCGGGACATGGAGGGCGGTCTGACGCTGAAAAACGGCTTTGTAGAGGTCAACTGTGCCTTTGAGACCCAGCTGCGGCTCCTGCGGGAGACCATGGCCGCCGATGTGGCACAGATCCTGTTCAACTGATGCGAAGAACAAAATCCTCACATGAAAGGAGGATCCCTTTTGGCAAAGAAAAATAAGGACACGGACTATCTTTTTCTCTCCGCCCGTATTCGCTCGCTGGAGCGGAGCCTGCTGACCTCGTCCCGCATGGATCGGATGCTTGCCGCCGCAGACGCTGCGGAAGCGGCCAAGGTGCTCGCGGAGATCGGCTATGAGGAATTTAACCCCGCCAGCGAGGCAGAGCTGAACCAGGCGCTGCTTAAGGAGCGGGAGAAACTGTTTGCGGAGCTTTACCGCTTCGCGCCGGACGCCGGCGTGATAGACGTGTTCAAAATCAAATACGATTATCACAACCTGAAAACCATCATTAAGGCCCGAGGCACCGACGCCTCCCGCCTGTTGGTGGATGCCGGCCGGATTCCGGCAGACGAGCTTTTGAAAAAGTATACCGACAGCGGCAGCTGGGATTTTCTGCCCGAGGCCATGCGGAGGGCCGCAACTGAGGCGTCCGACGTTCTGGCAGAAACCTTTGATCCCCAGCGCAGCGACTTCATCTTGGATCGGGCCTATTTTACGGAGATGCTGGCCGCCGCCGAGGCCACAAAGTGCGGCTACCTGCTGCGCTATGTGCGCGCCACCATCGACGCCGCCAATCTGCGCAGCATTGTGCGGACGCTGCGGATGAATCGGGGGCTGGATTTTTTAAAGCTGGTTCTCTTTCCCGGCGGCACTGTACCGGTGGATGGGATTGTCCATGCAGCCGCCGGCGGCAACATGCTGGAGCTGTATCACAGCACCGTGCTGCGCGCCGCCGCCGAGGCGGGGGAAACCGCCTGCAAGGGCGGCAGTCTCACCGAGTTTGAAAAGCTCTGCGATGACGCCGTGCTCCATCAGGTGGCCACGGCCAAGCAGGTGCCCTTCGGTCCCGAGGTGTTAATTGCCTATGTGGCCGCCAAGGAAACCGAGTTTACCGCCGTGCGGATCATTATGGCCGGACGAATCGCCGGTCTCAATGCAGATGTGATTCGGGAAAGGCTGCGTGAGTCCTATGTATAAAATTGCTGTCATGGGCGATCGCGACAGCGTGTTGGGCTTTCGGGCACTGGGTCTGGATGTGGTCTTTGTGGAGGACACCGAGACTGCCCGCCATGAGCTCCACCGCCTGGCCGGAAGCGATTACGCCATTATCTATGTCACGGAACAGCTGTCTTTGGCACTTGACGATGAGATTAAAAAGTACAAGGACGCCGTGACGCCCGCCATTATACTGATCCCCGGAAAGGGCGGCAGTATGGGACTGGGCGAGGCAAGCCTGCACAGCGCTGTGGAGCGCGCCGTGGGCGCCGACATCTCATGAAAGGAAGAACAGCATGGGTAAAATAATCAAAGTATCCGGCCCTCTGGTGGTGGCAGACGGCATGGCGGACGCCAATATGGCGGACGTGGTGCGCGTCGGCGAGCAGAGGCTGATCGGTGAGGTTCTGAATATGACGGGCGACCGGGCTTCCATTCAGGTCTACGAGGAGACCTCAGGACTGGGCAAGGGCGCGGAGGTAATCACCACCGGCGCACCGCTGTCCGTGGAGCTGGGGCCGGGCCTGATCGAGAATATTTATGACGGTATCCAGAGACCTCTGGAGGAAATCGTCAAGAAAGTGGGTTCCAACATCACCCGCGGTATCGAAGTGCCCGCTCTGACCCGGGAGAAGAAATGGGAGTTCACTCCTGTCGCCAAGGTGGGCGACAAGGTCGTGGGCGGCGATATTCTGGGCTCCGTGCCCGAGACCGCCGTGGTGCTGCACAAGATCATGGTGCCCAACGGAATTTCCGGCACCGTGGAATGGGTGGCCGACAAGGGCAACTACATTATTGACGAGGTAGTTGCCAAAATCAAAACCGACAAAGGTGAAACAAAAGAGCTGACCATGGTGCAGAAATGGCCTGTCCGTGTGGGACGTCCCTACAAGAACAAGTTCCCGCCTGTGGCACCGCTTCAGTCCGGTCAGCGGATCATCGACACCATGTTCCCCATCGCCAAGGGTGGTACCGCCGCCGTGCCCGGCCCCTTCGGCTCCGGCAAGACCGTGGTGCAGCACCAGCTGGCCAAGTGGTCCGATGTGGACATCGTGGTCTACATCGGCTGCGGCGAGCGCGGCAACGAAATGACCGACGTGTTGCGGGAATTCCCCGAGCTGACCGACCCCCGCACCGGCGAGACACTGATGAAGCGTACCGTTCTGATCGCCAACACCTCTGATATGCCCGTGGCTGCCCGTGAGGCCTCTGTCTACACCGGCATCACCATCGCGGAATACTTCCGCGACATGGGCTACGCTGTGGCCGTTATCGCCGACTCCACCTCCCGGTGGGCCGAGGCGCTGCGTGAAATGTCCGGCCGTCTGGAGGAAATGCCCGGCGAAGAAGGCTACCCCGCCTACCTTGCCTCCCGTCTGGCGCAGTTCTATGAGCGGGCCGGTGTGGTATCCTGCATGGGTACTGACGAGCGCATGGGCTCCCTCACCGCTGTGGGCGCTGTATCGCCTCCCGGCGGCGACCTGTCCGAGCCTGTTTCCCAGGGCACCATGCGGATTGTCAAGGTGTTCTGGTCGCTGGACGCGTCCCTTGCCTATCGGCGTCACTTCCCGGCCATTAACTGGCTGAACTCCTACTCGTTGTATCTGGACTCCATGAAGCCCTGGTTTGATGAGCACCTGGGCGCAGACTTCATGAAAAACCGGGGCAAAGCTATGCACATTTTGCAGGAAGAGGCCGAACTGAACGAAATTGTACAGCTGGTTGGTAAGGACTCCCTGTCTGCCGCCGATCAGCTGACGCTGGAGACAGCCAAGATGCTCCGCGAAGACTTTTTGCAGCAAAACGCCTTCATGGACGTGGACTCCTATTCCAGCTTCGAGCGGCAAAAGGCCCTGATGCAGCTGATTCTCAACTACGACAAACTCTGCCGTGAGGCACTGCCCAAAGGTGTGGCCGCCGCCGATCTGTTCGGCATCGGCGCACGGGAAGCCATCGGCCGTGCCAAATATGTGGAAGCCGACGGCTACGCCAAGGCTTACGCCGACATTGAAACCGAGATGGAGCAGGAAGTTTCCGCTCTTATTGAAAAGGCAGGTGCGGAAGAATGATGAAGGAATATCGCACCATACACGAGGTCTCCGGCCCTCTGATGGTGGTGGAACAGGTTGAGGGCGTCACCTATGACGAACTGGCCGAAATTGAGCTTTCCGATGGCTCCGTCCGACGCTGCAAGGTGCTGGAGGTCAACGGTGACAAGGCCGTTGTGCAGCTGTTTGAAAGCTCCGCCGGCATCAACCTGCGGGACTCCAAGATCCGCTTTCTGGGCCATCCCCTGCAGCTGGCCGTGTCCGGCGACATGCTGGGCCGTGTCTTTAACGGCATGGGCCGTCCCATTGACGGCGGCCCCGACATTTTGGCCGAGGAATACCGGGACATTAACGGTCTTCCCATGAACCCCGCCGCTCGGGACTACCCCAATGAATTTATTCAGACGGGCGTGTCCTCCATCGACGGTTTGAACACGCTGGTGCGTGGCCAGAAGCTGCCTATTTTCTCCGGCTCCGGTCTGCCCCATGCCCAGCTGGCTGCCCAGATCGCCCGGCAGGCCAAGGTTCTGGACGGCGCATCCAACTTTGCCGTCGTCTTTGCCGCCATCGGCATTACCTTTGAAGAATCCGAGTTCTTTGTGCAGGAATTCAAGCGCACCGGCGCTATTGACCGGACGGTTCTGTTTACGAACCTGGCCAACGACCCCGCCGTGGAACGTATCGCCACCCCCCGTATGGCGCTGACCGCCGCGGAGTATCTGGCCTTTGAAAAGGATATGCACGTTCTGGTCATTCTTACCGACATCACCAACTACGCAGAGGCCCTGCGTGAAGTTTCCGCCGCCCGGAAGGAAGTTCCCGGCCGCCGCGGCTACCCCGGCTATCTGTACACCGACCTTGCCACCATGTATGAGCGTGCCGGCCGGAAGCTGGGTCACAAGGGATCCATTACCATGATCCCCATTCTGACCATGCCCGAGGACGACAAGACACACCCCATTCCCGACCTGACCGGCTACATCACTGAGGGGCAGATTATCCTCTCCCGTGACCTGTACCGCAAGGGCATCCAGCCGCCCATCGATGTACTGCCCTCCCTGTCCCGTCTGAAGGATAAGGGCGTGGGCGAGGGCAAGACCCGGGAGGATCACTCCTCCACCATGAACCAGTTGTTTGCCGCCTACGCCTCCGGTAAGGAAGCCAAGGAGTTGATGACTATTCTGGGCGAGGCCGCCCTGTCTCCCACCGACCTGCTGTTTGCCAAGTTCGCCGACGAGTTTGAAAAGCGCTATGTGTCCCAGGGCTACGATGAAAACAGCAGCATTGAGGACACACTGAATCTGGGCTGGGAGCTTTTGAGCATGCTGCCCCGCTCCGAGCTCAAGCGCATCAAGCCCGAGATGCTGGACAAATATTTGCCCAAGAAGGCGGAATGAACATGGCAGAATTCTGCGGGAAGCGAGGTGAGCGAATTTGACAAGTGCAACCATCAATCCCACCCGGATGGAACTGACACGTCTCAAGGGGCGGCTGAAAACCGCCACCCGGGGCCACAAGCTCCTGAAAGATAAGCGGGACGAGCTGATGAAGCAGTTTCTGGAAATCGTGCGCCGCAACCGTCAGCTGCGCAAGCGCGTGGAAGAGGGGCTGGAGCAGGCCAACGGCGCTTTTACCGTGGCCTCCGCCGTCATGTCTCCCGAAATGCTGGAGCAGGCGCTGCTGTACCCCAAGCAGAGCGTGGAGCTGGATATGACCTACCGCAACGTGATGAGCGTGGATGTGCCGGTCTATCACTTCAAGACGAAGAACGAGGATTCCACGGAGATCTATCCCTACGGCTTTGCCCAGACCAGCGGCGAGCTGGATACGGCGCTGGAATCCCTGTCGGCGGTGTTTCAGGATATGCTGCAGCTGGCCGAGGTGGAAAAAACCATGCAGCTGCTGGCCCAGGACATTGAAAAGACGCGCCGCCGGGTCAACGCGCTGGAATATGTGATGATTCCGGATCTGGAGAAGAACATCAAGTATATCTCCATGAAGCTGGATGAAAATGAGCGCGGCAACACCACCCGCTTGATGAAGGTCAAGGAAATGGAGCTGGTGGAAGCCCACGATTTTAAGGAAGCATGATATAAAAGAGACGCTGCCGCAACGGCAGCGTCTCTTTTTGACTTTACCCCGATTTGCCTTTCGGTCATGCGTGCGGTCTATCGAAAGGATATGGTTGCTCCCGCTCCTGTTGTCTGCTATAATGGGCCAAACAATGCAGGAGGGATTTATATGCAGTACAAAATTGTCGGAGAACCTCTGCCCGCTGTGATCTGCGACGTACAGCCGGGAGAAACCCTGATTACGGAGCGGGGCAGCATGGCCTGGATGAGCCCCAACATGAAAATGGAGACCACCAGCAGCGGCGGGCTGGGCAAGGCCCTTGGTCGTATGTTTGCCGGGGAGGCCCTTTTCCAAAATCGGTACACGGCCCAGGGCGGCCCAGGGCAAATTGCCTTTGCCTCCAGCTTTCCGGGATCCATCCGTGCCTTTCAAATTACACCGCAGCGCCCCATGATTGTCCAAAAAAGCGCCTTTTTGGCCAGCGAGACCGGCGTGATGCTATCCGTCTTTTTTCAAAAAAAGCTGGGCGCCGGGTTTTTCGGCGGCGAGGGCTTTATTATGCAGCGTCTGGACGGAAACGGCACCGCCTTTGTGGAACTGGACGGCGCCGTATGTGAATATGATTTGGGTGCAGGCGATTCCATGATTGTGGATACCGGCTATCTGGCGGCCATGGACGCCTCCTGCTCTATGGACATCGTGACCGTTCCGGGGGTGAAGAACATGCTGTTGGGTGGCGAAGGTATTTTTAATACCGTGGTTCGGGGACCCGGCAAGGTTTTTCTGCAGACCATGCCCATCAGCTCCGTGGCCGGTGCCCTGCGTCCCTTTTTCCCCAGTAGCAAATAATCAGCATAGCAGAAAAATTTTTCCCGCGCTTTGATCGGCGTGGGAATTTTTTTCTGCTGCCCCCTTCTCAAAAACGGTCAATAGAGGTAGAATATTGTTGACCGAAATGGTTAACGGAGGAAATAGTATGAACGAAAAGTTTTTTGCTCTGCCCCCGGAAAAGCAAAGACGTATTCTTAACGCAGGGTACCATGTTTTTGGCGCCAACAGTTACAAAAAAGCCCTGTCAGTGAAATTGCCGCAGAGGCAGGCATTAGCAAGGCACTGCTGTTCCATTACTTCAAGAATAAAAGGGAGCTGTACCTCTATTTGTGGGAGGAGGCGGCTCGCCTGACACGGGACTCCACTGCATCCATTGCCTTGCAGGACAATTATCATTTTTTTGACATATTGGAGGCGGGCATGTTTGTCAAGCTCCGCATAATGAATCAATATCCGGATCTGGCCAACTTTACTGTCCAGGCATTTTATGAAAAAGACCCCGAGGTAGCCGGGGATATTGCCCAAAACTGTTTTGATTTGGTCAACGAGTTTAACCAGCAGCTGGTGGCATCTCTGAATCCCGATGACTACCGGCCGGGATTAGATCTGCAAATGATGTACCGGGAGATTTACTGGGCATCGGACGGCTGTATGCGGAATCTACTACAGACACGGCCCCTAAACCCAGAGGCTATGGAAACCGAATTTTCCAGGCTGCTGGCCTTTTGGAAAAGCGTTTATCTGAAGTAAGGAGAAACAACATGTCCATTTTAACCATTCAAAATTTACAAAAAACCTATGGGAAGGCTCGCGGCGTTACCGATTTGTCGCTGTCCGTTGAAAAAGGAGAAATTCTGGGGTTTATCGGGCCAAACGGCGCCGGAAAATCCACCACCATTCGCTGCATTATGAATCTTCTCAACAAAAACAGCGGGGAGATTTTTTTTGAGGGAAAGCCTCTTTTGCGCGGAGATACCACTGCCTATGCACAGATTGGGTATCTCCCCAGTGAAATTCATCTTTATGACAACATGACGGGAGAGGAGATGCTGCTCTACAACGCCTCTTTTTATGCGCCCGGTTCTCTGGAACGGGCCGAGGATCTTTGCCGGCGACTTTCCTTTGACAAGAAGAAACGGCTGAGGGCCCTTTCTTTGGGAAACGGGAAAAAGCTGGGGTTAATTCTGGCGCTGATGCACGCACCCCGCCTTGTCATTATGGACGAGGCCACCAGCGGACTTGACCCGCTGATACAAGAAGAGGTCTACGCCATTTTACGTGAGGAAAAATTAAGGGGAACCAGCTTTCTTTTTTCCTCCCACAATCTCGGAGAGGTGAAAAAGCTCTGCGACCGGGTCGCTATTATCCGGGAGGGGACACTGATCCGTACCGCTCCCACAGCGGAGCTGACGGAGGGCAGCGTAACACGGGTACGTATTGCGACCGATGATCTGCCGGACCCTGCACTGCACTTTATCCGGGAGGGGGATACCTACACCACCCTTTATACCGGCGATCCCAATGAGCTGATCGCCCATTTAGGCACCTGCCGCTTAAAACGGCTGATTATTGAGGAACCCGATCTGGAAGAAATTTTTCTGCATTACTATCAGTGAAAGGAGATATAGTATGTTTGCCAAACAACTTAAAGACAACGAAAAGGGGCTTTTTATCTGGGGCAGTCTCTTTCTGATTTTACTTTCCGCCGTTTTTTGCATATATCCTTCTATTATGGCTGAATCTAAGGACACAATTAACCAATTACTGGCCGTTTTTCCCCAGGAACTGCTGGACGCCTTCAACATGACGGATATTGCCACACCCTCCGGCTGGGTCAACTCTGAAGGAATGATTTTCTTTTTGCTGGGTGGTGCTGTTTACAGTGCGCTGTTGGGAAGCAACTGCGTATGGCGAGAACGTAAAGACGGCACCATCGAATTTCTGGCGGTAAAACCTGTCAGAAGGACCTCCATTATTGTGAAAAAAGCATTGGCCGATTTGCTAAGTATTTTTCTTTTCACGCTGGTGGCCAGCGCCACTATTTTGATTGGCCTTTTGATCAGCGATGATCTGGACGCACCTGTCATGCTGGCCGTAACGCTCTCCCCGCTGCTGGTTTTTGCAGTGCTATACGCCCTTTGCCTGTTTCTTTCCATTTGCTTTCAGGGAAGTGTGGGTCTGGCGCTGGGGGTATCTATTGGTTTTTACATACCTGTTGTCCTTTCCAAACTTTCCGAGTCAATGAAGTTTTTTAGGTATTGCACACCCTTTACCCTGAGCGACACCGTCTCTATTTTGGCAGATGGGCATCTGGACATTGAATGCTGTGCGATGGGTATACTCCTTTTTATCATCTTATTCGGCGGCAGTATCTGGCTTTACAACCGGAGAGAAGCCCTTTAATCCACAAAAAATCCCTGTGCCTTGCGGCACAGGGATTTTTTATAAGGTCTGGGAGATGCTTACTTGTCGTACATCTCAATGAGCTTTTGCAGATGCTCATACCGGTTCTGGGCTTCCTTCTCGTTGCGGGCAAACAGGTCACCGGCACGATCGGGGAACTCACGGGTCAGACGGCTGTAACGAGCCTCGTTCATCAGGAACTCCTGATAACCGCCGGCAGGCGCCTTGGAATCCAGAGAGAACTTCTTGTCCTCGCTGGCGGGATTGTAGCGGAACAGGTTCCAGTAACCGCAATCCACAGCCTTCTTCATTTCCTTCTGGCAGTTCATCATGCCGCCCTTGATGGAGTGCATCTCGCAGGGAGAGTAGCCGATGATGAGGGACGGGCCGTGATAGGCCTCGGCCTCGGTGATGGCCTTGATGGTCTGAGCGGGGTTGGCGCCCATGGCCACCTGTGCCACATACACATAGCCGTACTGCATGGCGATCTCCGCCAGGCTCTTCTTCTTAACTTCCTTACCGGCAGCGGCAAACTGTGCCACCTGGCCGATGTTGGATGCCTTGGACGCCTGTCCGCCGGTGTTGGAATACACCTCGGTATCGAAGACGAAAATGTTAACATCCTGCTTGGAGGCAATGACATGATCCAGTCCGCCGTAACCGATGTCGTAAGCCCAGCCGTCGCCGCCGAAGATCCACATGGACTTCTTGGCCAGATATTCCTTCTTGCTCAGAATCTCCTTGCTGTACTCGCAGGTGGGATCGGCTTCCAGTGCGGCAATCAGCTTGTCGGTGGCCGCACGGTTGGCAGCGCTGTCATCCATGGTGGCCAGATATTCTTCGCAGGCAGCCTTCTTCGCGGGAACGGTGGTCACGTCGGAAAGCTCCTTAATTTTGGCGGCCAGGTCATCGCGGATCTTGTTCTGGCCCACATACATGCCGAGACCGTGCTCCGCGTTGTCCTCAAAGAGGGAGTTGCACCATGCGGGACCGTGACCGGCCTTATCGGTGCAGTAGGGGGAGGTGGCAGCCGGGCCGCCCCAGATGGAGGAACAGCCGGTGGCATTGGAGATATACATATGATCGCCGAAGAGCTGGGTGACGAGACGGGCATAGGAGGTCTCGGCGCAGCCGGCGCAGGAACCGGAGAACTCCAGCATGGGCTGCTTGAACTGGCTGCCCTTGACGGTGTTGTCCTGCAAATCCTTCTTTTCGGAAACCTTGGCCACACAGTAGTCAAAGACATCCTGCTGGGGCAGCTCGCCTTCCTGAGAAACCATGGTCAGCGCATTCACCGGGCAGGCACCTACGCAGACGCCGCAGCCCATGCAATCCAGCGGAGAAATGGCCATGGTGAACTGGTACACACCCTTGCCCTTGCCGGCCTTGACGTCCACGATCTTGGCGCTTGCGGGAGCGGCAGCAGCCTCTTCCTTGGTCAGGCCGTAAGGACGGATGGTGGCGTGGGGGCAGCCATAGGCACACTGGTTGCACTGGATGCACTTTTCCGCGTCCCAGGTGGGAACGGAAACGGCAACACCGCGCTTTTCGTAAGCGGCGGCACCCAGCTCAAACTGGCCATCCACATAATCCACAAAGGCGGAAACGGGCAGGCTGTCGCCATCCATCTTGCCCACGGGCTCCAGAATATTCTTGACCATCTTCACCAGCTCCGGCTTGCCGGTCAGCACCTTGGTGTCGGCGGCGTCCACCGCGTTGGCCCAGTCGGCGGGCACATCAATTTTCTTGAAGGCGGAAGCGCCCAGATCAATGGCCTTGTAGTTCATATCCACCACATCCTGGCCCTTCTTCAGGTAGGATGCCTTGGCCTTTTCCTTCATATAGTTGATGGCGTCTTCCTGAGGCATGACCTTGGCCAGCGTGAAGAAAGCGGACTGGAGAATGGTATTGTTGCGCTTGCCCATTCCGATCTCAATGGCCAGATCAATGGCATTGATGGTATAGAGCTGGATATTGTTCTTGGCAATATAGCGCTTGGCGTCCGCCTTCAGGTGATGGTTCAGCTCCTCGAAATCCCACTGGCAGTTAATCATGAACACGCCGCCGGGCTTGACGTCGTTGACCATCTTGAAGCCCTTGGTAATATAGGAGGGGTTGTGGCAGGCCACAAAGTCGGCCTTGTTGATATAGTAGGGGGAACGAATGGGCTTGTCACCGAAGCGCAGGTGGCTGATGGTGACGCCGCCGGTCTTCTTGGAGTCATACTGGAAATACGCCTGGACGTACTTGTCGGTATGGTCACCAATGATCTTGATGGAGTTCTTGTTGGCGCCAACGGTACCGTCGCCGCCCAGACCCCAGAACTTGCACTCGATGGTGCCGGCTGCCGCCGTGTTGGGACAGTTCTCATCCTCGGGCAGGGAGAGGTTGGTCACATCGTCCACAATGCCGATGGTAAACTGACGCTTCAGCTCGGCCTTCTTCAACTCGGTATACACCGCGAAGAGGGACGCAGGAGGTGTATCCTTGGAACCCAGACCGTAGCGGCCGCCGATGACGGTGATGTCGTTCCGGCCTGCATTGGCCAAAGCGGTGACCACATCCTGATAGAGGGGCTCGCCCATGGCGCCGGGCTCCTTGGTGCGATCCAAAACAGCAATCTTCTTGGCAGTGGCGGGAATGGCAGCGATCAGCTTTTCGGGCACGAAGGGACGGAACAGACGGACCTTGATAAGACCCACCTTTTCGCCGTGGGCATTCAGGTAGTCAATGACTTCCTCAGCCACGTCACAAACGGAACCCATGGCCACAATCACGCGGTCAGCATCGGGAGCACCGTAGTAGTTGAACAGCTGATAGTCAGTGCCCAGCTTCTCGTTGATCTTGCCCATATACTTTTCCACCACGGCGGGGAGCTCTGCATAATACTTATTGCAGGCCTCTCTGTGCTGGAAGAAGATATCGCCGTTTTCATGGCTGCCGCGGGTGTGGGGATGCTCGGGGTTCAGGGCATGGGCACGGAAATCCGCCACGGCGTCCATATCGCACATGTCCTTCAGATCCTCATAATCCCAGACAGCGATCTTCTGAATCTCGTGGGACGTACGGAAACCGTCAAAGAAATTGATAAAGGGCACCTTGCCGGTCAGAGCGGACAGATGTGCCACGGGGGACAGATCCATAACCTCCTGGACATTGCCCTCGCACAGCATGGCGAAGCCGGTCTGACGGCAGGCCATGACATCGGAGTGATCACCGAAGATGTTCAAAGCCTGGGTGGAAACCGTACGGGCGGAAACATGGAACACGCAGGGCAGCTGCTCCGCCGCAATCTTGTACATGTTGGGGATCATCAGCAGCAGACCCTGAGACGCCGTGTAGGTGGTGGTCAGGGCGCCGGCGCCCAGAGAACCATGCACAGCACCGGCAGCGCCGGCTTCAGACTGCATTTCGACAACTTTTACCCGGGTACCGAAGACATTCTTCAGACCGTTGGCAGACCACTGATCCACGAAGTCAGCCATCGGGCTGGACGGCGTGATGGGATAGATGGCAGCAACCTCCGAATACGCATACGACACATGCGCTGCGGCATTATTACCATCCATGGTCTTCATTTTTCTTACCATAAACGAGCCTCCTTATTTATCTTCTTTCGCAATTTAAAATTGTGAAATGATATACAATGTGTATAATAACACAAAGATTCACGTATGTAAACCGGGATTTGATTAAATTTCATCTCAGGAAATCTTTTCTGGGTCTTTCACAAAATACCGGGCCCTTTCTTGTGAATTTTTGTGACAACCTATTTAAAGGCCCGTCTGTTTGTGTTAAAATAGGTTGATTTCGTCTGGGGAGGTGCCAAAAATGGTTGTGACTGTACGCTCGCTGGGGTTATTCGGTATCGGCGGCTATGAGGTGAGCGTGGAATGCTTCCTCTCCGGCGGGCTGCCCGCCTTTGATGTGGTGGGTCTGCCCGATGCCGCCGTGCGGGAGGCGAGGGAGCGGGCTCGCGCCGCCATGAAGAACTGCGGCGCCAAATTTCCCGTCAGCCGCATCACCGTGAATCTGGCGCCCGCCGGACAGCGCAAGGAGGGCACCATCTATGACTTGCCCATTTTACTGGGACTTCTTACTGCCGCAGGAGATCTGAAGGGGCTGCCTGAGGACGCCGCCTTCGTGGGAGAACTGAGCCTCACCGGCGCGCTGCGGCCTATCAGCGGGATTTTGCCCATGGCTCTTTTTGCCGCTCAAGCGGGTGTCAAGTCCCTCTATGTCCCTGCTGCCAACGGCGCAGAGGCCACACTGGTGGACGGGCTTACCGTCTATCCCGTCAGTGACGTCAACACACTGATACGCCATCTGCGGGGCGAAGAACCTATTTTACCTGCCGAGACATGGGAACCGACCCCGGATGACCGACCTCTGCCGGACTTTGCCGATGTGATGGGACAGGAAAATGTAAAGCGGGCGTTGGAAATTGCTGCTGCCGGCGGACACAACATTCTGCTCATCGGCTCTCCCGGCGCAGGAAAATCCATGTTAGCCCGGCGGCTTCCCTCCATTTTGCCGGATATGACACGGCCGGAATCGCTGGAAACCACCGCCATTTACTCCGTGGCGGGGATGACCGAGGCGGATCACCCTCTGATTGTCAGGCGGCCTTTTCGCAGTCCCCATCACACCGCCTCCCCCGCCTCCCTTTCCGGCGGCGGCACCGTACCCCGGCCGGGAGAGATTTCTCTTTCCCACAACGGCGTGCTTTTTTTAGATGAGCTGCCGGAATTTGACAAAACCGCTCTGGAAACACTCCGTCAGCCTTTGGAGGACGGTGAGGTGACTATTACCCGGGTGGCCGGCTCTTTGACGCTGCCCAGCCGCTTCATGCTGGTGGGCGCCATGAATCCCTGCCGCTGCGGCTGGTACGGCCATCCCTCCGGGCGGTGCACCTGCTCAAGCGCCCAGGTGGAGAGCTACATGCGGCGGATTTCCGGGCCGCTTTTAGATCGCATTGACATGCATGTGGATGTGCCATCGGTTGCCTACGAAGCCATGCGCCGCAAGGAAACGCCGGAATCCTCCGCCGTTGTCCGGGGACGGGTCAACGACGCCCGGTCCATTCAGAAGGCCCGCTTTGCCGGGACGGAGATCGCCTGCAATGCCTTTATGACCCCTGCCATGATCGGCCGATTCTGCGTGCTGGATGCGGCGGGAGAAACGCTTATGAAAAATGCCTTTGACCGTTTAGGACTTACCGGCCGCGCCCACGACCGAATTTTGCGGCGGGCCCGCACCATTGCGGATCTGGATCACAGCGACACCATTGAAAGCACCCATTTGGCCGAGGCCATTCAATATAGAAGCAGTTCGATTTTGAAATAGACAAGGAGAAAACCATGCGCGAAATGATTCTTTGCAAGCTGGGAGAGGTGGTCCTCAAGGGGCTCAACCGCCGCAGCTTTGAAATGCGGCTGATGGCCAACATCCGCCGCCGCACCCAACACTGCGGCAAATTCAACGTCTACTCCAAGCAGAGCACCATCTATGTGGAGCCCACCGGCGACAACTGCAATCTGGAGGGTGCCTACGCCGCCTGCCGCCAGATATTCGGCATTATTACCGTGGCCCGGGCGCTGCCCTGCGAAAAGAGCAAGGAGGCCATCTTTGAAACGGCTCGCACCTATCTGAAGGATGCCCTTGTGCGTGCTCACTCCTTTAAGGTAGAGACACGCCGGGCGGACAAATCCTTTCCCATGGGCTCCATTCAGGTCAGCCAGTGGGTGGGCGGCGAGCTGCATGACGCCTTTCCCCATCTGACGGTAGACGTCCACCAACCGGAGCTGACGGTCTTTGTGGAGATCCGGGAGGACGCGGCCTATGTCCACGCGCCGGCGGAACCGGCGGCGGGGGGCCTGCCTCTTGGTATGAGCGGCTCCGCCGTGTCGCTGCTCTCCGGCGGCATTGATTCCCCGGTGGCCTCTTACATGATCGCCAAACGGGGCGTCACACTGGAAATGATACACTTTTTTTCCCCACCCTATACCTCTGAGCAGGCCAAGGAAAAAGTGCTGGAACTGGCAAAGCTCCTGACCCCCTGGTGCGGGCGGCTGAATGTCTATATCATTCCTTTTACCGAAATTCAGGAGGCCATCCGTACCGGCTGCCCGGAGGATCATTTTACGCTGATTATGCGCCGGTTTATGATGCGCCTTGCCCAGAAATTGGCCGATACCCTGCGTTGCAAGGCGCTGGTGACGGGCGAGAATTTGGGGCAGGTGGCCAGCCAGACCATGGAGGCGCTGCGTGTCTCCGAGGATGTGGTGAATGTGCCCGTACTGCGGCCCCTGATCGGCATGGATAAGGAGGAGATCATCCGCATTGCCCGGCAGATCGGTACTTTTGACACCTCCATCCTCCCTTACGAGGACTGCGGCACCGTCTTTACCCCCCGTCATCCCAAGACCAAGCCCCATGTAGAGGAGGTACGGGAGATGGAAGCGGCGCTGGATGTGGAGGGCCTGATGCAAAGGGCCTGGGACGGCCGGGAATTGGTCAAGGTGCGGTTTTAAGGAGGCTTTTTCATGTTTCGCTGCGCGGAAATAATTGCCGTGGGCACGGAGCTGCTGCTGGGCAACATCGCCAACACCAATGCCCGGGAGATTTCCGAAGCTCTTGCCGGCATTGGCATTGATGTAGACTATCACACGGTGGTGGGTGACAACCCCGCCCGACTGGCTTCCGCGGTGGAGATTGCCCGCCACCGCGCCGACCTGCTGCTCTTTACCGGCGGGCTGGGGCCTACCTATGACGATCTGACCAAGCAGACCGTGTGCAGCGCTTTTGGCATTCCCCTGGTTTTTCATCCGGAGATTCAGGAGGAGATCCGGCAATATGTGGAGGCAGTCTTTCATCACGCACCCTCGGACTGCAACCGGCAGCAGGCTTTTTTGCCGGAGGGTTGTACCATTTTTCACAACCCCGTGGGTACCGCCCCCGGCTGTGGCTTTACCGACGGCGGTGTAACGGTCATTATGCTCCCCGGCGTGCCCTCAGAATGCCGATATTTGCTCCGGCACAGCGTTCTCCCCTTTCTGCAGACCGGCAGCCGGGAGGTAATCGTCTCCCGCAACATCCGGGTGTTCGGTTTGGGCGAACCGACCGTGCAGGAAAAGCTGCTGACCCTTATGAATGATTCCGTCAATCCCTCTTTGGCCCCCTACGCCAAGACCGGAGAGGTGCTGTTGCGGCTCACCGCCAAGGCACCCGACGCCGCCGTGGGAAAGGCTATGATGCGCCCCATGCTGCAATCCGTCCGTGACACGCTGGGTGAATTTGTGTACGGCGTGGATGTTGCCAGTCTGGAGGAGGCCGTTTTTCATCTGCTGGCAGAACGGAATCTTACCTTTTCCGCTGCCGAGTCCTGTACCGGCGGACTTGTAGCCAAGCGGATCACCGATCTGCCCGGCGCCTCCGGTGTTTTCAAGGGCGGCGTGGTATCCTACACCAACGAGGTGAAAAACCGGGTGCTGGGCGTTCCCGCCGCTCTATTGGAGCGCTGTGGCGCTGTTTCAGACGAGGTGGCCCGGGCTATGGCCCAGGGGGTACGACAGCTGACCGCTTCTGACCTGGCCATATCCGTCACCGGCGTGGCCGGCCCCGACAGCGATGACCGGGGCAACCCGGTGGGGACTGTTTTTGTGGGGCTGGATACGCCCACGGGCACCTATGTCCGCTCGCTTTTGCTGGGCGGCGGACGGGAGATTATCCGCACTGTCAGCGCCCATCACGCTTTCGATATGCTGCGCCGGTATCTCACCGGAGCGACCATTGAATAAGGAAAGGAACATTGACCATGGGAAAGAAATACACCAACCACTACACCGGCACGGAGGAGACCTATACGCGCCGGAAGGAGAAGATGGCCCAGAAGAATCAGCACGCCAAAAAGAACGGCTCCAACTATCATCCCGGTGCAGAGCTGGCCAAGGCAGCTGCCGAGAAGATCAACAAGCAGGAACGGGTGCAGCTTCCCTTCTGGCTAAAGACCATCCTTATCATTCTTTTTACCGCTCTTCTTGTGACGCTGGTACTGCGGCTGACCTCATTTAAAGACAGTATGACCATGAGCTATATCTCCTCTTTGATGCTGGGTGTGGCCTGCGGCGCACTGTTTTACATCCGCAAATATTACCACAAGGAGAAAAAGGGCGCCAGCTACGGCATCATCACCCTGATTCTGGCGGTTGTCTGTGTGGTATATACCGCTATGGGCCTGCTGGGCTTATTCGGTATTTTGGGCTAATTATCCCGGAATTTGCCGATTTTGAATTTTTTCGTTGACAAAGCGGCTGAAAGTGAGTAAGATAAGGCATATTATAAAAACAGGCGAGGATGGGGACAAGTAGGGCCTTTTCCATGGCAAAGAGAGCCGGCGGCAGGTGTGAGTCGGCGTTTGGAAGCGGCATGAAAATCACCCCGGAGCATCCGGCTGAAGCAAAAAAGTAAGCCCGGACGGCAGGAGGCCGTTATCACCCTCCGCCCACAGCTTGTGGAGTGAGCGGCCGCCCGTGGCGGCAATAAGAGTGGTACCGCAGAGGTTACGCGCCTTTGTCTCTTACAAACAGTAAGAGACAAAGGCGTTTTTTATTTTCAACAATTCGATTATCATGATAAATGGAGGAAAAGCAAATGGAGTACAAGAAAACACTGAATATGCCCAAGAGCGGTTTTCCCATGCGGGCGGGTCTGCCCAACCGGGAACCCGGTATGCTGGAGCAGTGGGAGAACATGGGTCTTTACAACGAGCTACTGAAAAAGAACGAGGGAAAACCCCTGTTTAACCTGCACGACGGCCCTCCCTTCTCCAACGGCGACATCCACATGGGCCACGCCCTGAACAAGGCTCTTAAGGACTTTATTACCCGTTCCTATGCCATGCGGGGCTACTATACCCCCTATATCCCCGGCTGGGATAACCACGGTATGCCCATCGAGTCCGCCATCATCAAAGAGCAGAAGCTTAACCATAAGGCCATGAGCGTGGCGGATTTCCGCTCCGCCTGCCATGATTACGCCGAGAAGTATATTCAGCGCCAGATGAGCGGCTTTAAGCGCATGGGCGTGGTGGCCGACTGGGAGCACCCTTACAAGACCATGGACAAGGGCTTTGAAGCCGATGAAGTCCGTGTGTTTGGCGCCATGTATAAAAACGGCCACATCTACAAGGGACTCAAGCCCGTGTACTGGTGTGCCAAGGACGAGACGGCCCTGGCCGAGGCCGAGATCGAATATCAGGACGACCCCTGCACCACCGTCTATGTGAAGTTCCCCATGAACGACGATCAGGGCAAGCTGTCCCACCTGGACAAGAGCCGCCTCTTCTTCGTAATCTGGACCACCACCATCTGGACTCTGCCCGGCAACCTGGCCATTGCCCTGCATCCCGACGAGAGCTACGCTGTGGTGAAGGCCCCCAACGGTGAAATGTATATCATGGCCGAGGCTCTGACCGAAAAGGTCATGCACATCGGCGGCTTCGACAGCTATGAGATTGTGGAGACGCATCCCGGCTCCTTCTTTGAAAATATGCTGGCCGATCATCCTTTCCTGCCCAAGACCTCCCGGCTGCTGCTGGCGGACTATGTCACCATGGATTCCGGTACCGGCTGCGTCCACACGGCTCCCGGCTTTGGCGCCGACGACTACCTTACCTGCCTGCGCTACGGCATGGACATGGTGGTGCCTGTGGACGATCAGGGTCGCCACACCGACTACGCCGGTAAGTATGCCGGCATGACCACCGACGAATCCAACCCCATCATTCTCAAGGATATGAAGGAGGCCGGTTCCCTCTTTGCCTCCGAGGACATCGTCCACAGCTACCCCCACTGCTGGCGCTGCAAGAGCCCGATCATCTTCCGGGCCACTCCCCAGTGGTTCTGCTCCGTGGATTCCTTTAAGGATAAGGCCATTGAAGCCTGCGAGGATGTACGGTGGCTGCCTGCCTGGGGTAAGGAGCGCATGGGCGCCATGATCCGTGAGCGCAACGACTGGTGCATCTCCCGTCAGCGCCGCTGGGGTCTGCCCATCCCCGTGTTCTACTGCAAGGACTGCGGCAAGCCCGTCTGCACCGACGAGAGCATCGAGACCGTTGCCAAGCTCTTTGAAAAAGAGGGTTCCAACGCCTGGTTTGACCGGGAGGCCGCCGACATTCTGCCCGAAGGCTTTACCTGTCCCCACTGCGGCGGCAAGACCTTTGAGAAGGAGACCGATACGCTGGACGGCTGGTTTGACTCCGGCTCCACCCACTTCTGCGCTATGGAGCGGGATCAGAAGTTCTGGCCCTCCACCATGTATATCGAAGGCGGTGACCAGTATCGCGGTTGGTTCCAGTCCTCTTTGCTGGTGGCCGTAGGCGCACTGGGACGGGGCGCTCCTTTTAAAGAGTGCCTGACCCACGGCTGGACCGTAGACGGCGAGGGCAAAGCCATGCACAAGTCTTTGGGCAACGGCATGTCCCCCGACGAGATTGTCAAAAAGTACGGTGCCGATCTGCTGCGCCTGTGGGCCGGTTCCGCCGACTACCGGGTGGATGTGCGCTGCTCTGACGATATTTTCAAGCAGCTGTCCCAAAACTACCTGAAGTTCCGCAACACCTCCAAGTTCTGCCTGGATAACTTGGTGGGCTTTAACCCCGACGAGCTGGTGGCACCGGCGGATATGCTGGAGCTGGATCGCTGGGCGGTATCCCGGCTCAACAGCCTCATTGAAAAAGTCTTTTCCTATTATGATGATTACGAGTTCCATCCCATTACCCACGCCATCAACGATTTCTGCGTGCTGGATCTGAGCTCCTTCTACTTTGACATCATCAAGGATCGTCTCTACTGCGACGAAGCCGATGGTCTTTCCCGCCGCAGCGCTCAGACCGCTATTTTCCTGATTCTGGACGCCATGACCCGCATGTTTGCCCCCATTTTGGCCTTTACCTGCGACGAAATTTGGCAGGTCATGCCCCACCGCGCCGCCGACGACGGCCGCAACGTGCTGCTCAACCAGATGGTGCAGCCCTACGAGGCCTATGCGCTGTCCGCTGACGCCATGACCAAATGGGACACCGTGATGGCACTGCGGGGCGATGTCAATGTGGTGCTGGAGGCCGCCCGTGCCGACAAGCGTATCGGCAAGGCGCTGGAGGCTCATGTGTCGCTGTATGCCGGCGACGACGCCGCCAAGGCCGCACTGGAGGTTGTCAAGGGCCTTAATCTGGCAGAACTGTTTATCGTCTCCGACTGCACGGTGGAGACCGGCGCTCCCGATCCCGCCAATGTGGTGGGTCAGGGTTCCGCCTTCCCGGGCCTTACGGTGGAGGTCACCGAGGCCAAAGGCGAAAAATGTATGCGCTGCTGGATGCACAATCCCGCCGTTGGCAAGGATCCCAACTACCCCGATCTCTGCCCCCGCTGCGCCGCTGTCATGGCCAAGCTGCCGGTACTGGAGTAATACCAGTAGGCGCAAAAGAAAACAGTTGCATTTTTCGGAAATTCATGTATAATAATTGGGCGAGGCAATATGCCTCGCCCAATTAGGGGGCGTAGCTCAGCTGGGAGAGCAAGCTATCCGCAAAGCGGGCCCCGACCACCTGACAACCTGCACAAAGCAAAATCCGAAAATTGAACAGATTCCACAACTTGGGGGCGTAGCTCAGCTGGGAGAGCAAGTGATCCGCAAAGCGGGCCCTGACCACCTGACAACTTGCACAAAGCAAAATCCAAAAATTGAACAGATTCCACAACTTGGGGGCGTAGCTCAGCTGGGAGAGCGTACGGTTCGCATCCGTAAGGTCGAGAGTTCGATCCTCTTCGTCTCCACCAAGAAAGCGGTTAAATCGATTGATTTAACCGCTTTTTCATAACTTTTTGGAGGATTTTGAGGGCCTGCGAACCTGCCGCTTCCACGCTTTTTCGTAAAATTGGCCTCGCCTGGTTCGCATCCTATTTTCCTATGTGAAAAAGAGGGCAAGAATTGACTCAAAAGCCATCCCTAAAATGCCACAGGCAAAACAGCCCCAAAACCTTAGAAGTTGCGAACCATACCCTGCGCTCGGTTCGCATCTAAATTTCCGAAAAGTATTGAAATATCAAGAAAAATCCAACTTCTCCCCAGAAGTACAATAGGGTACTCAGGGCCAACATTCTGCAAAGAATGTTGGCCTTTTTTTTATCAAAATACAATTTAAGGAGTGAACGGAATGAAACAGACTGATTTTTTTGCGGAGATCGGCCTCGTGCTGCGGCGAGGCGGCTATGATACTTCCGCCCCTGACAATGGACTGTTGCCCGTATCGGCAGACGGGCTTCCCCTCTGCCGGATCAGCGAAACCGGCAGCGTCAGATACCGTGACGCGGATATCGGAAGCTTGGAGCGCGAAGATGATTTGCA
>JAAXZS010000181.1 GCA_012719745.1 Clostridiales bacterium
ATGCACCATATGAGGCTGTATTAGTGAACGCTGCGCCGAAAAAAACGGAAAGCGGTTTTTTTGCCGCTTTCCGTCTTTGGTAAACCGATTATTTGCGTCATACCGTCTCCGTCAGTACCGCAAGGAGCGCCTCATAGTCGCACCGTACCGACTGCAAAAGCGCTTCCGCTCCGGAAAGACTGCCGGCGCGCAGCTGCTCCACCAACGGGCAGAGATCCTCGTACAGCTTTGTCAGACTCAGGTTGCCCGCAATGCCCTTGAGAGAATGGGCGGCAATAAAAGCCGCTTTTACATCCTGCTGCCGGATGGCCGCGCACAAAAGAGAGAAGTTTTCATCCTGAGGAAACTGATATAAAAATTTTTCATACAGCTCCGCACGCCCGCTAAAACGTGCAATACCCTCATTCGCGTTGATACCTGCTTTAGACAATTTGTAACGATTCATAGCTGTTCTCTCCTCATTCCGAGCTTTTGCCGGTGGTGCTGTCCGAGTCAATGCTTTTCTTTAGGTTAAAGGCCGATTGCAGCGTTTTATACAGTACGGCCGTCTCAATGGGCTTGGCAATATGACCGTTCATGCCCGCATTCAGCGCGGCGGTAACGTCTGTGGCAAAGGCGTTTGCCGTCATGGCGTAGATGGGCAGCGTTTTTGCGTCCGCCCGGTCACACCGGCGGATGATCTGCGCGGCCTCATACCCGTCCATGACCGGCATATTAATGTCCATCAGCACACAATCATAATAGCCAACAGGGGAACCTTCGTAAATATTCACAGCCTGACGGCCGTCCTCGGCACAGGTAACCTCGATTCCCACCATGTTCAAAAGCTTGACGGCAACCTCCATGTTCAGTGTGACATCCTCGGCAATCAGCACATGCTTTCCCTTAAAATCATAGGCCTGCGTATCATTTTCCGCCGCAAGACCGGCGTAATTCCCGCCGGAAATCTGCATCAGTGCATTGAACAGCGTGGACTGAAACAGCGGCTTTGAGATAAAGTAATTGGCACCGGCGGCCCTTCCGGAGGCCTCTACCTCACTGCGGTCATAGGCGGATACGATGATGACAATGGTGTCTGTACCGAAAATTTCCCGGATTTTTGCCGTAACCTCAACACCGTCCATATCCGGCATCTTCCAGTCAATAATGCACAAATGATAAGGATCCTTCCGGTCTTCGGCCTCACCCAATGCCTCCAGCGCCGCCTCGCCTGTGGTCACATAGTCATGGCGAACCCCCAGCCGTTTTAGCAGAATGCCGCTGTACCGGCAGGACTCCTCATCATCGTCCACCACCAGGGTACGGATGTCCGAAAAGCCTTTTACACCGGCAGCCTGTTTTTCCGGAGGGGCACCAAAGGGAAGATCCACCGTAAAGACAGAGCCGCGGCCCACCGTGCTTTCCACGGAAATGTAGCCGCCCATCATTTCCACCAGATTTTTGGTGATGGAGAGCCCCAGACCGCTGCCGCCGTGCTTGCGGGCGGTGGAGGCGGACTCCTGCTCAAAGGGACGGCACAGCCGCCCCATCATATCCGCACTCATGCCGCAGCCGGTGTCGGATACGCAAAAACGAAGCTGTACCTTACCCTGTGAGCAGCCGGATTGCAGCACCGTCAGATCAATTCGACCGCCGGACGGCGTAAACTTCACGGCATTGGAGAGAAGGTTTATCAAAACCTGGTTGACCCGCAGCTCGTCGCCGATGATGGTCTCCTCGGTGACACCGTCCATATGTACTTCGAATTGAATGCTCTTTTGCTTGGCCTGTGTGTAAAATATCGTTGTAATATTTGTGAGCATCCGGCGGAAATCAAAAGCCGCTGTGTCAATTTTCAGCTTGCCGCCCTCAATGGCCGACATATCCAGCACATCATTGATGATGGAGAGAAGCAGCCGCGCGCTTCCGTCAATTTTGGAAAGATAGTCGCCGACCTTTTCCGGAGAGTCCACCTCTGCCCGGGCGATGCTGGTCAAACCGATGATGGCGTTCATGGGGGTGCGGATCTCGTGGCTCATCTGCGCCAGAAACTGGGATTTTGCCGTATTAGCGGCGTCCGCATGAATCACCATATCCGCCAGCTGTTTGTTTTTTTGCTTGATTTCCTTTGTGCTGCGCAGGCGAATGACAATATTGTCAATCAGCATGGTGGCAAGAATCAAGAAGAGAAACAGCACCGCCCACAAAACCGCCGCCTGGGGCAGAAGGGCCGCCATGGGTACCAGCTCAAAACAGACCGTCTCGCCGTCGTGGCGGGCATAGCCAATGGTAAAATTTTTAAAATTCAGATCAAGACGATCCGGCGCGGCAAGAAGCTTTGTAAGCCATTCTCCCCGGGTGGAGCAGAAGTCCTGAAGAGCCTCCATACTGGAAAGCTTTTTTTGCGCCTTGACAAGGCCATCGTCTCCCTCCGCGGAGGCAAGCGCCTCCGCCGCCAGAGAAACACCATCTGCCAACTCACTTTTTGTAAAGGTGTAGTTTCCGCCGGCATAGAGAGGCTCCGTGCTGGCGATAATGTTGCCGGCTTCATCGCAGATCAGCGTCAGGGAATCGGCGTATCTGTCCAGCTGCGTCACAAAGTCCTGAATGGCGCCCAGCTTCAGATCATAGGCAATGACAGTCTCCCCGTCGGGCTGCAGCCGTGAAACCGTCGCCAGCATATAATCGTTTGCATAGCTGGGGTAAGGCACTGTGAAATAAATGTCGCCCTTTGCCGCCGCCGCGCCCAGATACCACGGGCGCTTTGTGGCGTCATACCCGCTTTGTTCGTAGGTGGAGTAGGGCGTGTCCCAGCTGTACAGATACCGCCCCTGATAATACATATACACACCGTCATAGTCGCTGCCCTCAATGGCCAGAAGCTGGGAATCCTGGGATTTCAGATACGCCTCAATTTCATCGGCGTCAGCGGTGCTGCCCAGCTCCTGTTGCAGAAGCTTTTCCAAAAGACAGAAGGAATGGGTGTAGGACTCCATAATGGAAGCGTAATCCTTCGTTACATTGCTGCCGGAATCGCTCAGACGCTTTTTGGCCTGAAATACGGTCACCAGCAGGGAAATAAGCAGCGCAATCACGCACGATAGCGCGATGGCGGTGCGGAGATATGGCCGGGTGGAAGCGCTCACGTCTCTTTTCATAACAGATGTCTCTTCTTCGCTTTTTATTTTGCGATTTTACGGGCATGGGGCAAATGACGTTTCGTTCGCCGACTCTTTTGCCTCCCGACCGCATTTGTGCGATGACCGGCACAGAGAAGCCGGCGTCACACTTGTATGTGCATTATCATAGCATTTGGCGTCGGAATATGCAATGATTTGTATAAAAGAGCAAGGGGCTTTTTGGCAGATTGGTGTGGAGAAGATAGGGAACCGCTGAAATAATCAATACCACCAAGACGGTTCCCAATAGGGTAAAATAAATGATCCATTATTTAGGTTCCGCCAAATGGCGGGTATACCCCAAAGGAATATTTTTCCTGGCGCGGCGCATTCCGGCTTGATTGACACTTTCTTTGCGGTTTGCTATAATCGGGGAAAGCAAATGCTCAGGTGCTCTGCCACGAAAGCGGCTGTATAAAACGAAGGGAACGGTGAGTCTTCTGTGAAAAGTGTTACGATCCGGGATATTGCGCAGAAGGCAAATGTGTCTGCCACGACGGTATCTCTTATTTTAAATGGAAAAGGCGGCGCGAAATTCCCGGAGGAAACCTGCAGCAGAGTCATCACTGCCAGCAGGGAACTGGGGTATATGCGCAGCCGCAGCGGTCAAATCGGCGAGAGCGATCACAATGTGCTTGTGGCCATCGCACCCACGCTTTCAAACCTGTATTATGTCAATATGGCAGAGGCCATGCAGCACAGAGCGAAAGAACTGGGCTACTCCCTGCTGCTGTTTGATACATTCCGCGACAGGCAGCAGGAGGCCCGCGTGATGCAAATGTGCAAGGAATTCCCGTTCGCGGGCGTGTTCCTGCTCTATCCGCCGGAGAACAGTATGCTGCAGCAATCGGAGTGGGACAGGCCCGTTATTCATATTTACGACAAGGACATTCAAAAAAAGGGCGATGTTCTGGAAATCGACAGCTTCCAGGTGGGCACAATTATCGGCGAGTATCTGATCGGGCTGGGTCATGAACGAATTGGATTTATTTCTGCCAATCTGGAGAGTAAGCAGATTGCCAGAATCCGACGCTTGAACGGTCTGCGGGAAGCGTATCGGACCCACGGATTTGACCCGCTGAAATGTGTGACCCCTTACTCGCCGGAGCTGGTCAACGTAGGAGAAGAGATTACATCCGAAGGGTATGATCTGGGCTACTTTATGGTGACGCACCTTTTAAAAAACTATGAGCCTGTGACGGCATTTGTCACGGCCAACGACATGATCGCCGTTGGCGCCATTGACGCGATCACAGACGCAGGGAAGAGGGTCCCGGGGGACTACTCTGTTTGTGGCTGTGACAATACCTCTATTTCCAAATACAGAGGTATTTCACTGACATCGGTGGAATGCTACGCAACACGGACCGGACAGGAGGCTGTCAATATGATGGTACGCAAATTGAAATCCCCCAAATCGTCGGAAATGGAAACGGAGTATTACAATGAAGTGACGCGGGTGGAATACATTCCGCGGCTTGTCAAAAGAAAAAGCACCGGCCCTATGCGGGAGAAAAAGTAGCAGAAAGAGTGACAATGGTTATTCTTGCAACAGAAAACTGGGCGATATTTTGCAAATAAGGTACCTGTCAGGATGAAAAGGGTACGTTTTGCCCCGTATATATCATCAGACACAATTAACAATAAAGCCACCCGCGAAGGCGGGTGGCTTTATTGTGCAAAACATAGAAAATTTATGGAATTTTAACACCAAGTAAATGTTTTAGTAAACGTTTACTTGGCTTGATGCCGTGCAGCAGGGGATAAAAGCCGACTTTCGGGGGTGAAAATTTCTTTGGACGAGGACTGTTACAGATTTAGTAAAAATTTATTAAAATTTACCCCTACAAATCTGCGAGATTCCAGGGATTTGTACTCCGTAGCCAAACATTATATGCCATGTTATATTACAAATGCAAAAAGCATCGGTGAAAAGACAGCAATTGATTCACTGTGTTTTTTGCGGCAAATTTGGAGGAACCAAAATAAAAGGGAGATGTACGTTTGATGAAAAAATTGAAGAACATTTTAGCTCTTGTCCTGGCGCTGCTCATGACACTGAGCCTGGTGGCCTGCGGCAGCAAGGCTTCCAGCGGTGAAGACAGCGGCACCGCCGACACGAATTCCACCGAACCCATCACAATCAGTATCTCGCACTCTTACACGGAAATGGATCAGGTCAGCGTATGAGGCGTCATATCCTGTCAGGTTAAAAAGACTTGAGGAGGAAGAAAAACAACGCAAAGAACGGGAAGAGTAGCCCGCGTATTCCTTTTTAAGTGCTTTCATGGCATATCCTTTCCGGCGTAAAGCCTGATTTATATGGATGATTCAGATACTCGCCAGCGCCAGCTTGTCCCCGAACTTTTTGCGGATGAAATCCCGGCCGGCCGGGGTAAACAGCGTGTAGACGCCCGACCATTTGCCGTTTGTGTATTCTTTAATCTGTGCGTAGCCCTTGTCCGTCATTCCGGAGTACGGCAAAATGATGCCCCGCGGGGAACGGTAGCAGAAACCTACCTCTATCAGCAGAGAAGAAAAAGTCCGCTCACCCATGTGCAGTTCCTTGGCGGTCTGCCTGATGTTGGTCAGGAGATTGGTTTCCACCAGCGCGTCGTATTATAATAACAGAGACGGGACAGTTATCACGCGCTTCCGCTGCTGCATCTCCCACAGATTCAGGAACAGGGTCCGTGAAAACCTCTGCAACCCCGTCATCAGCCATCCGGAACACCTCCGGACAGGTTGATGCGCATAAACCGCAGGAAATACAGCCTTCTCTGTCTATAGTTGCTTTCATATGCTAAGAATCCTTTCGTAAATCAAGCATTCATGAACAGCTTGACATCATCATCTGCGGTACCAATGCCTGAAATTCCAAATTTTTCAATAAGAACATTGGCGACATTCGGAGAAAGGAATCCCGGAAGCGTTGGGCCGAGATGAATATTCTTCACACCAAGATACAACAACGCAAGAAGTACAATGACAGCTTTTTGCTCGTACCATGCGATATTAAATTCAATCGGAAGTTTATTAATATCGTCCAATTCGAATACTTCTTTTAGCTTAAGAGCGATCACAGCAAGTGAATAAGAGTCGTTACACTGACCGGCATCCAATACTCTCGGAATACCTCCGATGTCACCAAGACCCAGTTTATTATAACGGTATTTAGCACAACCCGCTGTAAGAATAACTGTGTCCTTCGGAAGCTTTTCTGCAAATTCGGTATAATACTCTCGTGATTTCATACGTCCGTCACAACCAGCCATGACAAAGAACTTTTTAATCGCTCCGGATTTTACGGCATTAACCACTTTGTCAGCCAGAGCAATCACCTGATTGTGTGCAAAACCTCCGACGATGCTTCCGGTTTCAATTTCTTCCGGTGCCGGAAGAGTTTTAGCCAGTGCAATAATCTCCGAAAAGTCCTTTTTACCATTTTCATCAGCTATTATATGCTTACCCCCTGGGAATCCGGTGGAACCTGTCGTGAAAATCCTGCTTCTGACTTCTTCACTTTTTGGTGGAACGATACAATTTGTGGTGAATAATATTGGGCCGTGGAATGACTCTAATTCTGTAAGCTGTTTCCACCATGCATTGCCGTAGTTGCCAGCAAAATTATCATATTTCTTAAAAGCCGGATAATAATGAGCAGGTAGCATTTCGCTGTGGGTGTATACATCCACGCCGGTGCCCTTTGTCTGCTCCAAAAGTTGTTCGAGATCGGTCAGGTCGTGACCGGAAATAAGGATCGCGGGATTTTTCCTGACGCCGATATTGACTTTGGTGATTTCGGGATTGCCGAACCTCGATGTGTTGGCTTCGTCTAAAAGTGCCATGACCTTTACACCATATTCGCCGGTTTTTAATGTCAGCGCAACCAGATCGTCAGCGGTAAGCGAATCGTCCAGCGTTGCCGCCAGTGCTTCATAGATGAAAGCATTAATGTCAAGGTTTTCCTTCCCGATATTTTTCGCGTGCTCAGCGTAAGCCGCCATACCCTTCAGACCGTATGTGATCATCTGACGGAGAGAACGCACGTCCTCGTTTACTGTTGACAGGACACCTACAGAAGCGGCTTTTTCCAGCATAGTTTCTCTGGAACTTACCGTGAAGGTTGCCGCGTCATGTAAACGGGCAGAGACGGCAAAGCTTCTGAGATTGTCTCTGACGGCAATCATTTTCATGATCTGCTTTTCAATTGAGCCGTCGTCAAAGTTTGCGTTATTATAATGGGACGCCTGCGGTGAAGACATAGACTTTGAAGAATACGAGGGTCGGGATTGCTACTGCGGTCTCGACCTTTCCAGTACCGGCGATCTTACGGCTCTGGTTCTGATATTCCCACCGGTTGGAGGCGATACCAAATATACAGTGATGCCGTTTTACTGGCTGCCGGAAGATGTGATTGACCTGCGGACAAGGCGCGACCACGTTCCTTATGCCGTATGGAAAAAGACAGGAGTGTTCAACACCACCGAGGGCAATGTGGTGGACTATGACTACGTAGTGGCTTTCATCGCCAAGCTGTCGGAGCGTTTTAGAATTCGCGAAATCGCCTACGACCGCTACGGTGCAGAGAAGATACGCCGCGACCTTGAAGAACTGGGTGCGGAGCATGGGTTTACAGTGTTTCCGTTCGGTCAGG
>JAAXZS010000148.1 GCA_012719745.1 Clostridiales bacterium
CAAGGGCGCATTCCGGCCCTGAGGCGCTTTCCATATCCTCAAGCGCAAACTCGTGGGCCGTGGGCGGCATAAAGCCGCGTTCCACCATGTCTTCCCGTGCGGAAAGGCACAGCTCGGCCATGGAAAAATTCTCCCGGCGGGAGACCACCGCCATGCTGGGTTCCTGCGGCAGCTCGCTGCTGTTTGGCCTGAGTTATATGTTCAGCAAGCGGGTACTGGGTACGGTTTCCGTGTTTTCCCTGCTGTCCTGGCGGTTTCTTTTCGGGGCGGCGGGCATGAGTCTTTGTGTTGCCTTCGGTCTTATCAAAGTCAATTTCAGGGCTAAGCCCCTTAAACCGCTGCTGCGGATGGTCTTTTTTATGCCGGGGCTGTATTTCATATTTGAGGCGCTGGGTGTACGTCTGACCACTGCATCGGAAAGCGGCACCATCATTGCCTGCATCCCCATTTTTACGCTGGTGGCCAGCGCGCTGCTGCTGCGCGAGCCGCCTACCCGGCTGCAGGTGGGCGGTATCCTTCTCTCCACTGCCGGTATCCTCACCATCGTTCTGCTCAAGGGCACCAGTGCCAGCTTCAGCCTGCCAGGCTATCTCTTTTTGCTGGGCGCCGTTTGCAGTTCCACCCTTTTTTATGTTGAATCGCGGCGTGCCAGCGGGTACACTGTATTTGAAAAAACCTATGCCATGTGTCTGACCGGCGCTCTGGTCTTTACGATTGGTGCGCTGGCTGAGCACGGCTTAAAGGGAGATGTAGGCACTTTTCTGGCACTGCCTTTTACCAATCACGGTTTTCTCGCTTCCGCCGCCTATCTGGGACTGGGCTGCACCACGCTGGCCTTTCTTCTGTCCAACCGTTCCATTGCCATTCTGGGCACCACCCGGGCCTCGGCCTTTTCGGGTCTGAGCACTGTGATCTCCGTCATCAGCGGCGTGATGATTCTGGGCGATCCCTTCTCCTGGCTACAGGGAGCGGGAACATTTCTGGTTCTTTGCGGCATTTATATCGTAAACATTTTCAGTCCGCTTTATGACAAAAAGCTTGCCCGCCGCTCTCCGGACGCCGGCGATGAGTCCCTTGTTTCAACAAAGGAGTGATACACTATGACATCTCTGCTGAGAAGTATTCCCAAGGTCACCGATTTTTTCACCCAGGAGCCTATTTGCCTTTTGCAGGAAACCTATCCGGCAGCCGCCGTTACGGAATGGATTCGTGCGGTGCTGGCAAAATTGCGGGAGGATATTTTGTGTGGCAGCGTACAGGAGCTGCCCCCTCTTTCCGAACTGAGCCGGCAGGTGACCCAGCTGGCCCGCCGGGAATCACAGCCCTCGCTACGCCCGGTCATCAACGGCACCGGTGTGGTGCTGCACACCAATCTGGGGCGGAGCTGCCTGTCTGAAAAGGCGGCCGCGGCTGTCTACGAGACGGCCCGTTCCTATTCCACGCTGGAATATAACCTTGCCAGCGGCCAGCGGGGTTCCCGCCACGACCATGCCGAAGCGCTGCTGCGGCAGCTGACGGGGGCCGAAGCGGCCATGGTGGTGAACAACAACGCCGCGGCGGTGATGCTGATTCTCACGGCTTTGGGCAGCGGCGGCGAGGTGATTGCCTCCCGGGGGGAGTTGGTGGAAATCGGCGGTTCTTTCCGCATTCCCGATGTGATGGAGCTGTGCGGCTGCCGCCTGCATGAGGTGGGAGCCACCAACAAGACACATCTCTACGACTATGAAAACGCCATCAACGAGGATACCCGGGCGCTTTTAAAAGTACACACCAGCAACTACCGCATCATGGGCTTTACCGAAACTGTGCCGCTGGGGGAACTGGTGGAACTGGGTCATGCCCGTCATCTGCCGGTGGTGGAGGATCTGGGCAGCGGGTGTCTTCTGGATCTGTCCCCCTGCGGTATTATGAACGAGCCCACCGTGCAAAGCAGCGTAAAGGCCGGCGTGGATGTAATCAGCTTTAGCGGCGACAAGCTTTTAGGCGGCCCTCAGGCGGGTATCATCATCGGCAAAAAGGTCTTTATCGACCGGATGAAGCGTCATCAGCTCTCCCGAGCCGTCCGCATTGATAAAATGACGCTGGCGGCTCTCGTATCCACTCTCCAAAGCTATCGTGCCGGCCGGGCCGCAGAGGAGCTGCCCGTTTTGTCCATGCTGTCTGCCGGAGGGGAGAGCCTGCAAAAGCGGGCGGAGACCCTTTGTCAAATGCTGCGCCAGGCAGGGCTTGACGCCGCTGTCACAGCGCAGAAAAGCCCCGTGGGAGGCGGCGCCGTACCCACCCAGGAGCTGCCCGGTTACGCCGTGTCGATTTCACCCGGTCACCTCACCGTCAACGGGCTGGAAGCGGCGCTGCGAATGGGGGATATTCCCATTATCGGGCGCATTTCCGCGGGGCGGTATCTGCTGTACGTGCGGAC
>JAAXZS010000127.1 GCA_012719745.1 Clostridiales bacterium
CTTTCAGCAAATACATGACTGTAAGTGTCAAGCGTGGTTTTCGTTGTAGAGTGTCCGAGCCTGTCCGCAATAACCTTTGCCGTCACATTGCTGTTAATGAGCAAGGAAGCGTGCGTGTGGCGCAATGAATGCAAATGTATATCTGTCGGCAGTCCTGCATTCCTGCAAATGCGTTTCAGTTTGTTGTTCAAATTCCCGCTGATATTGTACCCGCCGGAATTATTGGTAAAAACAGCGTCCGGCGCTTGCCATGCCGCACCCGCCTTGAAGCGTTCCAAAGTCTGACGGCGCTTGTGTTCTTTCAACAAATCAATAATGTATTGCGGTAACACAATACGGCGTTCACTTCCTGATGTTTTCGGCGTGTCCCGTCTGTATTCTCCATTCAGCCGAACAAGCGTATGACGGATATACAAAAGTCCTCTGTCAAGATTCAAATCATCCCAATGCAGGGCGCACAATTCGCCTGCGCGAATGCCCGTAGCAAGAAACAGATTGAACATGACTTCAAGCTGAAAGTCCGGCTGTTGCCGCAGATAATCAAGAAAAATCCTGCATTGCTGTTCGTCCATGAATGCGGCAGGTTTTGTGTCCACCTTTGGCGGCGTTGCCAACTTGCACGGATTGCGGCGCATAATCTCTTTCTTGACTGCCGCTGTAAAGATTGCCGACAAATTCAACTTGATTTTGTTCACGCTTGCCCCGGACAGACCGCGCTTTTCGGTCATATCGTCAAACACCTTGTCAAACGGCATTTCAAGCCCGGCGGCGATTTTTTCAGCATTGCTCCGTCTGACTGTCTGCCCCGCCAATACATCATATATTGCTGCACGGCTGACCCCGGATTTTTCTGCAAGCCGTTCACGGTTTACGCCGTCTAAAAGCGCCTTGTCTTTCAATCGGAAACTTTCAAACATACAACCGTTTTTCTGCAAGTCTGCAAACAGACTGTCGAGCATGGGCGGCGTGATGTTTTTCAGCTTTTCCCGTCCTAACTGTGGTACTACATGGTCATAAATGGTTTTGCGGTAATTCTGCAATGTCTTTTCTTTCAGTACAGACGGCGCAACGGTTGAATAATACCATTCTGCCAATTCTGTGAAAGTCCTGTTTTCGTCAAGGGCTACATAACCCCTGATTTTTTCTTCCCATACCGCCGCATACTGCTTTGCGAGTTTTTCAGCCTTGCCCGCTGTCACGCCGTCCGGCGGGCGGTATGTTGTGGTTTTCTTGCGCTGTCGTCCCTGTTCATCATACCCCATATAGGCGGTAATGGTGAAAGTATCGCCGCGCTTTCTGATACTTGCCATACAAGCACCCCTTTCCAGTTATTTTTCATTATATATTGCAGCAAAGTCACGCTTGAAGAAATCAAGCAAATAACCCTGCATATAATGCGCTGCTTTCCATTCACAGTATTCTTGATATTCGTCTGCCGCGCCCTGCTTTTCATCGTGCCAATGCGCCGCCATTTCCAAAGCGGTATAAAAGTCCTTATCGGACAGCAGGCAGTCAAGCATTGCAAGCATTGCGGGCGTATCTTCAAAATAGCCCTGTTTTACAAGCTGTATGTTCTGCACGGTGCTTTCCGAAAAGCCCAACATTTTATAGACGGGAATGTTTTCAATGACTGTTCCTGTCAAGAGGTAATCAACGGTCACATGAAAGTATTCGGCAATCTTTAGCAGCTTGTCACAATTCGGCTGTGTTTCCCCTGTGCTGTACAGGGAAAGCGTTTGCGGACGAACCCCCACAAAGTCGGCAAGCTCTTTTTGTGTCGTCCCGCTTTCTTCCATTAAAGCGCGGAGCGTAGCCGCAAAATGCTGTTCGTACTTTTCCAATGGGGACAACCCTTTTTCTGATTTTGGCATTCTGTTCTCCTTTCTGAATGTCGGTTTTCTTGAACATTCTGAACATAGTACAAGTAATCTTGACTTATCGGATTTACTTGCTATAATGATATTATAGACAAGAAAAGCGCATTTGTCAATATGACAGTGCAAGAAAAACGAACCAATTTCAAGAAAGGGGGCGCGACCGTGGAACAGAAAGCAGCCTTAACCATTAAAGAAACGGCAAACGAATATCACTTCCCGGAATTTGCAATCAGAACATTTGCTATACAGGCAAGCCTTGAATTTTCCCGCAAGTGCGGTATGGAAATCACTTTCACCGCCGAACGCCTTGAATTTTCAAGTGCCGCAACCCGCATATCCCTATTGCGTGAATTACTGCCGTTTGGCGTTATTTCAATCAATGAAGCCCGCAAGCTGCTTGCCCTGCCCGAAGTCGAGGACGGCGACCGCCGCTTGCAATCACTCAATTATGTGACCGCCGACAAAGCGGACGCATACCAACTGGAAGAAAGCGAGGTACAAAACCATGAAACAGACCCAAACACGGGCGTATGAAGTCCGGGCAAGCGACAAGCCCTTAATTGTCGAGGGAACAGCCATTGTATTTGACAAGCCCGCCAAAATCGGCGGCTATACGGAATTTATCAGCCGCAGCGCCCTTGACGGCGTAAGCCTTGATAACATTACGCTGCTTGTCAATCACAACGGCGCAGGCATTCCCCTTGCGAGAAGTCCCAAAACCCTGACCCTGACCGTGACGGACACGGGGCTTGAAATGCGGGCAGAACTGCCCGACACCGAACAGGGGCGCAGCGTTTATGAAGCTGTGCGCCGTGGCGACCTGTCCGAAATGTCCTTTGCCTTTGATATTGGAGCGCAGGACTATAACGAACAGAAACGGGAATGCACTATCACAAAGATTGCAGCGGTTTATGAAATTTCCATTGTGAACCGTGCAGCATATCCGCAAACAACTGTACAGGCGAGAGCCGGAAAAGGAGAAAACACCATGAACAACTTTAACCCCATTGAAAACGCCGTTCTGAATGCGGCACAGACCACCGCCGACACCCACGCAGCCCCGGAATACCGCAGCGCATTCTATAAAAAGCTGTTGGGCAAGGAACTGACCGACACCGAAGCAAGAGCCTTTGACACCGCCAAAGCGGAAAAGCGTTCTGACAGCTTTAACACCCTGTCGAACAGCGCCGCCGTTATCCCGACACAGACCTTGAATGAAATCGTCAAGCAGGCACGAAACACCAACGGGCTTTACAATGAAGTGCGCCTGTTCCATGTGCCGTCTAATCTGTCCGTCCCTGTCGGCACACCCACCGATGCCGCAAGCTGGCACACCGAGGGCGCAGCCGTTGACCGCACGAAAGTGACGACCACCGCCGTGACCTTTATCGGGCTTGAACTTATCAAAGTGCTGTCTATGAGTGCCGCCGCCCGCCGCATGGAGATTGCAGCCTTTGAAAGCTACATGACACAGGAACTGCGCAGTGCCATTGCGGACGCTATCGGCGTGGCTATTGTGTCCGGCACAGGCACGGGACAGCCCACGGGCATTCTGTCCGGCATTACATGGACGAAAACAAACAGCCTGTCGGTAACTGCCCTGTCCGCTGACAAGCTGCTTGAAGCCGTTGCCATGCTGCCCGCAGGCTATGCAGGCGGCGCAAAATTCGCCATGAGTACCGCAACCCTGTTCGGGCAGGTGTACCCGCTCAAAGACGGCGAGGGCAAGTATCTGTTCACCGACCCCACCGCAGGCGGCGTTCATCGTCTGTTCGGCTTTGAAATCGTCATTGACGACAATATCCCCGCAGGCACGGTGCTGTTCGGCAATTTCCGCTATTATGGCGTGAATATCCCGGAGGGCATAGCCGTGGAAGTAAGCCGGGAAAGCGGCTTTACAAGCGGACTGATTGACTTTAGGGCGCTGTGCATTGCGGACGGCAAGCCCATTGTTCCCGGCGCATTCGTGAAAATCGAAGTCGCCGCAGCCTAAAGAAAGCGAGGGAAACGGCAATGTTTACCATCGAAGAAGCACGAAACATTCTGCGCATTGACGGCAGCGACAATGACAGCGAAATTGCTGCCCTTGTCACGGCATTGCCGGAATACCTTTACCATGCCACAGGTTACAGGGCAAGCGGGGGCAATTATTCCCCCGTAGCCCTGACCGCAGGGCGGTTTATCCTCTGGCAATGGTATTATGGCGAAAATGCCGACACAGACAAATTACAGCGGGTAATTGACTGTTTGTTAAAGGCACTATCGGCAGAACGGGCGCAGCCTTGACACAATCGGCATTCTACCATTCGGCGGCGTGGCGCAAGCTGTCAAGGGTTTTCCTGCTGTCAAAGCATTATATTTGCGAACGGTGCGGCAAGCCCGCTGAAATTGCCCACCACCGCAAATATTTGACCCCCGCCAATATCACAGACCCCGAAATCAGCCTGAACCCAAAGAACCTTGAAGCCCTCTGTATGGCTTGCCACAATGCCGAACATTTTGGCAGCGGCGGCGCGATTGCAGCCGGGTATTCCTTTGACGAGAACGGCGAACTGATACCAACAGAAAGAGAGGTGCAGCACCATGAATGAACAAATCGAATTTCTGAAAGGACAAATCGCCCTGCTGGAAAAGCGCATAAACGCTTGCAGCGGCGACACGGACAGCAAAGAATACGCAAGCCTTATGCGCCTGTATCTGACCGCCGTAAAGGAATACAGAAGCCTTTGCAGCCGGGAAGAACAGCCTGACACAGACGACCCCCTGCTTGCATTCGCCGCAGAGGTGCAGCCATGAATTATATCATGCACTACAATGACCTGTTGCAGCGGGGCAAAATCCCCGCTTGCAGGCGTATCAAGGCGGTATATGCACGGCTTGCCGCCGAAACACAGACACCGGGGCAATATGTATTTGACGAAGCCAAAGCAGACCGCCCCATTGCCTTTATAGAGCGTTTCTGCCGCCATTCTAAAGGCGAATGGGCGGGGCAGCGCGTTACCCTTGAACTGTTTCAGAAAGCGTTTATACAAGCCCTGTTCGGCTTTGTGGACGCTGACACAGGCTTGCGCCGATACCGTGAAGCATTCTTTCTTGTGGGGCGTAAAAACGGCAAGTCAACGCTGCTTGCAGGGCTTGCGCTGTATATGCTCATTGCAGACGGCGAGGGCGGCGCAGAGGTTTACAGCACGGCGACCAAATACGCACAGGCGCGGCTTTTATTTGATGAATGTCATAACATGGTAAAGCAGTCGCCGGAACTGTCAAAGCATATCCGCAAACGCAAAAGCGACCTGTATTATATCCCCGCCATGTCGAAATTACAGCCCCTTTCCCGCAATTCGGACAGTCTGGACGGCTTGAACGCAAGTTTTGTTATCATGGACGAGCTGCACGGCGTAAAGGACAGAAACCTTTATGAAGTACTGCGGCAGTCACAGGCGGCAAGGCGGCAACCGCTGCTTGTAATGATAACCACCGCTGGCACAGTACGGGAATGTATTTTTGATGATATGTATAACCACGCCTGCGAAATCGCAGACGGCGTGATTGCAGACAATACCTTTCTGCCCGTGCTGTACGAACTGGACAAGCGGGATGAATGGAACGACCCGACCGCATGGGGCAAGGCTAACCCGGCGTTAGGCACGATAAAGAAAACGGACGACCTGCAAATCAAGGTTGACCGGGCAAAGCAGAACCCAAACGACCTTTCCGGCGTTCTGTGCAAAGAATTTAATATCCGGGAAACCGTCAAATCAGCGTGGCTTGCTTTTGACGCTATCAACTGCACAGAAACCTTTGACCTTGAAGATTTTCGGGGCGCATACTGTATCGGCGGCGTTGACCTGTCCATTACCACCGACCTGACCTGTGCAAGCCTGCTGTTCATGCGCCGGGGCAGCGATAAAAAATATATCCGTCAAATGTACTGGCTACCCGCTGACAACCTGCAAGAGCGTGTCAAGCAGGATAAAATACCATATGACAAATGGTTTGACCGGGGCTTGCTTAGACTGTGCAGCGGCAATTCTATCAATTACAGCGATGTGACAGCGTGGTTTGTGGAAACGGTGCGGCAATATGAACTGTTCCCGGCATGGGTTTATTATGACAGTTACAGCGCCCGTTATTTTGTGGAAGAAATGCAGATGCAGGGCTTTACAATGGTGCGCTGCATACAGGGGGCAAAAACCCTGTCCCTGCCTATGCAGATGTTGGGCGCAGACTTGCAGGCACACAAAGTCAACTACAATAACAACCCGGTTTTGAAATGGTGCTTGACGAATACAGGCGTACAGACCGACCGCAACGGCAATATTGTACCCGTGAAAAATCAAAGCCCACGGCAGCGCATAGACGGTGCGGCGGCATTGCTTGACTGCTATGTGGGGCTTTATGAGCATTACAATGAATACACGGCGGCGATTTAGGACGGCGCAATTCTGCGCTGACCTGTCGGCGGCAATGCGCTCAATTTTGAGCCGATTGCAGAAAGGGGCGATACCATGAAATTGAAAGACAAGAAAATTGAACTGCTGAAACAGGTACACACACGGGACGAACAGGGCTTTACAAAAACCACTCTTGAACCCGTGACAACCGTGTGGGCGTATTTCCGGCACCTGTCCGGCAAGGAAGTATTCGCAGCGGCAACCACCAACTACAAGGAAGAAGTGCTGTTTCAAATCAGCTACCGGGCAGATATTACCACGGCGCATATTATCCGCTTTCACGGCGTACTGTACGAAATTACCCGCCTTGACACATTCGAGGGCTACAAAGAGGACTTGACGCTATACTGTAAGCGGAAATCATAGAAAATTTACATCACGGAAACATGATAATTTATTGCTTTTCCCGCATTTTTGTGCTATACTATTTTTGGCGTTTTATGTGTATAGCACAGGAGGGCTATTATTATGATATACAGCTACAACAGGTTATGGAAAAAATTGATAGATAAAGGCATGACAAAAACAGAAATGC
The DNA here is from genome assembly GCA_012719745.1 of Clostridiales bacterium. Classification (GTDB taxonomy): domain Bacteria; phylum Bacillota; class Clostridia; order Oscillospirales; family Oscillospiraceae; genus Vescimonas. The sequence continues at coordinate 6,867 of JAAXZS010000127.1, forward strand.
GGCAGCAAGCAGGTATCAGCACGAACATACTTGCCAAAATGGGAAAGGGCGAACCTGTCGCTATGGAAAGCCTTGCAAAGATATGTACCGCCCTTGAATGCGGGCTTGACGATATTGTGGAAATACAGAAAGAGGGTGAGTAAGCATGGCAAACGAGAGTTTAGGCAAAGCGAAATCTAAGAAAAATGACGAGTTTTATACCGTTTATGACTATATTCAAAAGGAAATGAATGCCTATTTGGAGTATGACCCGGATGTTTTCAGAGGGAAAACAGTCCTATTGCCTTGTGATGACCCGGAATGGAGTAATTTCACAAAGTATTTTGCACAGAATTTTGATGTTTTAGGCTTAAAGAAATTGATTAGCACAAGCTATGCCACAAGCTGCAAAAAGCAGCAATATGAACAGTATCATCAAATGACGCTGTTTGAAATGAATTTTCCTCAATATGATGAAGAAAAATCGTACTCACGCGGTAAAATCTTCACTTTGACAAGAGATACTAACAAATCAGGCATTATTGATATTGATGATTTAGAGTGGCAGTATCTTGAGGGGGACGGTGATTTTCGCAGCGAAGAAGTATGCGCTTTACGAGATGAAGCGGACATTATCGTAACTAACCCGCCTTTTTCTCTCTTTAGAGATTTTGTTGCATGGGTTATGGAAGCCGGAAAGAAAATTGTTGTTATAGGAAATCAAAATGCAATAACATCAGACAAGCATTAATTGCTCTGCTCAAATACTGCAAGAATATGGGATTGATAGATGTTAGCAACGAAAGCAAAATAAAGCTACCAGACATACGAAAAGGGCGGCGGGATAGGGAAAAAATTGTCAACATTATCTCACAAACCGAATATGAAAAAGTATACTTTCATATGGATGCGTGCGAATCAATGTATGCCGAAATTATTCGCTTTTTACGGGAAACCGGTTTACGGGCTGAGGAACTTGCCATTAAGCCAGCCGACATTAATGGAAAAACTCTAAATGTAAGACGGGTTATCAAACGACAGCCCTTTGAAGTCAAAGACGTGAACGGAAAAGTAAGCTACAAATCAAAGCTTGTCGCCTCAAATTATATGAAGTCAAAAGCTGCTTATCGTTCCATTCCATTGAGCAAAAAAGCTATGCAGGCAATCAAATGCTTTGAAAATTGGAAAAAAGAAAATCATATCTCGAGCGAATATATTTTTTGCACTAAAACAGGAGGGCTATCAGAGCAACGTAATATTCTCCGTGCTTTTCATTCAGCGTGTGAGAGTGTAGGAGTTGAAAAGAGAGGGTTGCATTCTCTTAGAAAGCTTTTTTGCAAGACACTTAGAAAACTTCCTACCGACTGGGAAAAAGTTCGTAGAATTATGGGACACACATCCGTAAAAGTCACAATTAACTACTATTATGCACTGAATAATGATGACATCGAAGATATTGCCGATTCTCTCAGCGTAGACCAATAATCGTCTTTGGTCAAATAAATGGTCAAATAAAGCATAAAAGAAAAACAGGTCGTTTCTTACGAAACGACCTGTTTTCAATGGTTGCGGGGGCAGGACTTGAACCTACGACCTCCGGGTTATGAGCCCGACGAGCTACCAACTGCTCTACCCCGCGATATAAAAGAATGCGTCCATTGTAACGTAATGGTGCCGGTGACCGGACTCGAACCGGTACAGTATTGCTACCGGGAGATTTTAAATCTCCTGTGTCTACCATTCCACCACACCGGCGGATGTCGGCAATGATTAGAATATCATAACACTCCGCCTGTGTCAAGATATTTTGATATATTTTTTGAAATATCTTTCGACAAAACTTTCCGTACATTTTTTAAATAGAATGGTATGATGTGACGCGTCCCGCATATACTGGAAAGGTATGCAAGGAGGAAAGCGACATGCGGCATATGAAAATCACCTGCGCAGATGTAGACGATATGATCTTTCAGGATGACTGGCACATCAGCGAGCGATAAGCAAAAAGACTCTGCACTTTACTTTATGCAGAGTCTTTTTGCTATTCCGCGCTCACAATGGTACCGCCACCTACCACCACGTCCTCCTGATAAAAAACAACCGCCTGCCCGGCTGTAACGGCTCTTTGCGGCTCTTCAAAGTCCACCCTGATTCGATGATCCGGCAAAACAGTCACGGTGCAGACCGCTTCCCGCTGGCTGTATCGCGTTTTAGCCGTTGCACAAATGGTCTGTGCGGGTTCCGGCTGGGAGATCCAGTTAACGTGGTCGGCTATCAGGGATCCCGTGTACAATTCCTCTTCATCACCCAGCCGCACCGTGTTGTCTGCGGCGTTTTTGCACACCACATAAACCGGGTGGCCCGCACTGATGCCAAGTCCCTTCCGCTGCCCGTTGGTATAGCAGACCTGTCCCCGGTGGCGGCCCAGTATCTGTCCCTTTCGGCCAACAAAATTGCCGGGCTCCGGCGTCACGCCTCCATACTCCCGCAAAAAACGGACATAATCGCCATCCGGGACAAAACAAATGTCCTGACTGTCAGGCTTATCCGCATTAAGAAGGCCTTTCTCGGCCGCCATCGCACGTATGGCCAGCTTGTCATATTCTCCCACCGGCAGCAATAGATGTGCAAGCTGGTGCTGCGTAAGTTGGTAGAGCACATAGCTCTGATCCTTTCGCCTGTCTTTTCCTCGCAGTAGGAGATACCGTCCGCTGTTCTCATCATATCCCACCCGCGCATAGTGGCCGGTGGCAAGGTAGTCGTAGCCCAACGCCAGCGCCCTTTCCAGCAGCGCCCCAAATTTCATGCAGCGATTGCAGTCGATGCAGGGATTTGGTGTGCGGCCGGCGCAGTATTCCTCCACAAAATGATCCATTACCTCCCGACGAAAGTCTTCGGTAAAGTTGAACACGTAAAACTTCATACCCAGCCGACAGGCAACGCTCCGCGCGTCGGCCACATCGTCGGCCGAACAGCAAGTGCTTTCCGCCTCCAGCCCTGCTGCGGCGTTGTCAAACAGCCGCAGCGTAACGCCATCGCAGGCATAACCCTGCTTTTCAAGCAGCAAAGCAGCACCGGAGCTGTCCACCCCACCGCTCATAGCCACCAATACCTTTTCCATTGCCATTTAAAACAATCCCTCCAACCGCGGCCGTATCGCTTCGTAAACCGTTTTTTTCATATATATCATAGCACGGCTTTTTATCAAAAGAAAGCGGATTGCTGAGGCAACCCGCTTTCTTTTCTAATCCAAATTTTTTTGCACAAAAAAACGAAAAGGAAGAGCATCTGAGAGTTCCAGTAATATTTCATTAAATCCTCCCGCATAATGAAAGGGAAGATCCCTTATTTCCATATTTGTCTCAGGGCACTTAACATTTGGCAAAGAGGCCGAAACGGTAGTGCCTTCGTTTTCCCGGGATTCCAGCATCAGCTGGCCCCCGTGCCCCTCCGCCGCACGGCGACTCAGGGGCAGTCCCAGACCCAGTCCGTGAGGAAGTGGGTCACATCGTTCAGTATGCAGGCAGCGATCAAAAATCGTGTCCTGCAATTCCCCCCGAATACCACATCCGGTGTCGGCAACCAGTAAAAGCGCCTGTTTTTCCGTAAAACGCAGCGTCACGGTAATAAGGCCCCCCGCCGGCGTAAATTTAATGGCATTTGACAAAAGATTAAAAAGCATACGCCGTATGCCGCTTCTGTTGAGGGCCATCAGATGGGCCGTCTTCTCCGAGCGAAACAGCAGTGTCAAATGCATCTCTTCCGTCAACGGACGTATCTCCTCACATAAATCAGAAACAATCTTAACTAAATCCTGATTCTGCAGCGGCAGCTTCTCCGTTCTGAGCAGATCCGGAGCAGAAGATAAGTTGTTCACCACACGCAAGATACGGTAGTAGCTTTGTGTCAGTATGGCCGCATTCTGATCAAGGGCAACGTTCCGATCGCGCTCCTCGGGAGAAGCCAAGCAGTTAACACCACTATATATATTTCCCAATGAACCGCGCAGCTGCGCCGCTACCTGGGGCAGCACTTCTGTCAGAAGCCGAATTTCTTCCTGATTATATTCTTTCATCCGTTCGCCCTCCTTCTGTTTAAATTTCCGAAAACCGGACAAAC
>JAAXZS010000096.1 GCA_012719745.1 Clostridiales bacterium
GAAAAGCAGAAGTTCTCAGGAAAAACCGATGACTCATTGCAAGATGTTAACAACTTATTGGATATGCACAACGAAAAATAGAAGAAAAGCAAGCACAGCTAATTAAAGAGCAAAAAGTCTTATAGTCAATAAAACCCCTTTTAGGTTGCTTATCAGTCTGTAGTGGTGTTATAGTGTTTAATTTAATGGGGGTAAGCAAGTGCAAAAAATGTTGCGTTAGCGATAAAATTGTGATATATTTTAGCTAAAAGGCGAAGTGAATTAACATTCACAACAGGAAATAGGTAGTGGTTTGTATCTTAAACAAGATATAAAGTTCTCGAGATCCAGTGAATAAATAATAATGTAGTGGTATTTGTGAAATTTCAATTAAGTTTTAACTTTTAAGTGCGGAGGTGTGGACATGAAAAAAAAATTTAAAATATTGATAGCCATTTTGATAATTGCCGTGGCGGCAAGCGCATACTTCTTATATTTCAAAAAGGAAATTAATCCAAACCAGGTGAAGGTATCCGGTAACATTGAAGTAACAACGGTCGGAGTGGGTTTTAAAATTGCAGGACTTGTTATCCAGCGCTTTGTGGACGAAGGCGAGAGCGTTAAAAAGGGGCAGAACGTTGCCAAATTGGAAACTGCCGATCTTGAACTGGATGTGGCCAATGCAAAAGCACAACTGCTTGCAGCCAAGGCAACTCTTGCACAGCTGACGAATGGTTCACGACCGCAAGATGTTTTACTAGCAAGAGCGACTGTTAAAAGTGCCGAAGCAGACAGAGACAATGCAGAGGTAGAATATCAACGTATGCAACGACTTTTTGCTAGAGGCGCTGTCGCAGCTCAGGACCGCGATAGAAGTCAAACTACCTATGCGATGGCTAATGCTCGTGCTGACCAGACAGTGCAGCAACTCAGTTTGGCTGTGGAAGGACCCAGGAAGGAAGATATTGAGCTGGCAGCGGCCAGGGTGGAACAAGTTGAACAAGTTCTGAATCTGTCACAGACCAAGCTTTCTTACGCTCAGATTACGGCTCCTGTGGATGGAATAGTATTATCTAAAAACATTGAAGCAGGCGAATACGTTTCTCCGGGAACACCTGTGGTCACGATCGGCAAGCTTAACCAGGTCTGGCTCAAGGCGTATATTCCAGAAACTGATCTCGGCAAAGTCAAGCTCGGACAAAAAGTGAACGTTACCACGGATACCTATCCTAGTAAAAAATATAAAGGAACAATTGGTTTTATTTCGTCGGAAGCTGAATTTACCCCTAAGAGTATTCAGACAGCAGAAGAAAGAGTTAAATTGGTTTACAGGATCAAGATCATGATTGAGAACAAGGACTTTGAGTTGAAACCTGGCATGCCTGCCGACGCATTGATTCAACTGGGCGGGGAGGAATAATATGATGGAGGTCATTCGGGCTCGCGGGCTCACACAGAAATTTGGTGACAATACGGCAGTAAACAGTCTGACACTGACTGTAAACGAGGGCGAAGTATTTGGCCTAGTGGGGCCGGATGGCGCGGGCAAGACGACTGTGATGCGCCTGTTAGCGGGGTTGATGGCTCCGAGTGCGGGAGATGCTTGGGTGTATGGTTGTCATACCGTTAATGAAGCAGAAAAACTCCGAACTCATATTAGTTATATGCCCCAGCGTTTCGGGCTGTATCCGGACCTGACGGTACAGGAAAATATAGACTTTTACGCGGACTTATATAATGTTTCCCGTAAAGAGAGAAAAGACAAAATTGCGGAACTTCTTGCATTCAGTAATATGACACCTTTTCGGGAACGCCAGGCGCGAAACCTGTCGGGCGGCATGAAACAAAAATTGGCCCTGGCTTGTGCCCTGGTCCATACTCCCAAAGTGCTGTTGCTGGACGAACCAACCAACGGTGTTGATCCTTTGTCTCGGCGAGATTTTTGGCAAATTTTGTATAGGCTGCTTGAAGAAAAGGTTACCATATTTGTTTCCACGGCGTATCTCGATGAAGCTGAACGCTGTGGGAGAATTGGCTTGCTTCACAAGGGAAAGCTCATTGTTTGCGGCACGCCGGACGAGGTAAAAGGACACATGAAGGGAGTCCTGGTTGAAATCCGTTGCAGCGAACCGCGACAGGTACTAGCTTCTTTAAAAACAGCCTTGTCGCCGGTGTCGGCCGGGCTATTCGGCGCGAAAATACATCTTCTGCTGGACGGAAAACCGGCGCAGGGGCTGTCGGTGGTTAATGACGCACTGAGGAATTTGGGAGTGCCGGCGGAGACTATAATCGTGGCACCGTCTCTTGAGGATGTATTTATCTCCAGGATTATGGCTTGCGAAGGAAGTGATTCAGATGCCGGATAACATGGAGAATTCTGAATATGCGGTTGTGGTAGAAAACATGGAAAAAAGATTTGGCGATTTCAAGGCAGTCAATAAAGTGTCTTTTCAAGTGAAGCGAGGAGAAATATTCGGTTTTCTTGGTCCCAACGGAGCCGGGAAGTCGACTACTATTCGTATGCTTTGTGGCATTCTAATTCCTACGGCCGGTAAAGCCAATGTAATCGGCTTTGACGTGTTTCAGGAAGCAGAAAAGATTAAAGCTCACATTGGCTACATGTCGCAAAAATTTTCGTTGTATGAAGATCTAACGGTGGAAGAAAACATAGATTTTTACAGTGGTATTTATCAAATCCCGAAAGAAGAGAAAAAAGAGCGCAAAGACTGGGTCATTGCCATGTCAGGACTGGAAGAACACCGAAACAGCCTTACCTCGATTTTGCCCAGCGGTTGGCGGCAACGGCTTGCGCTCGGATGCGCCTTGCTTCATAAGCCACCAGTGATTTTCCTCGATGAACCCACATCAGGGGTTGACCCGATTTCCCGTCGCAATTTTTGGGATTTGATTTACCAACTTTCGGGAGAAGGGGTTACAGTATTCGTAACGACCCACTATATGGATGAAGCGGAATATTGTGACCGTTTGGCTATGATCTATAAGGGTGAAATGGTCGCGATAGGAACTCCGGACGAACTAAAAGTCAGGTATATGAAAGATGATATTTTGAATTTGGAGTGTCCGGACCCTTTCCGTATACTCCAGAATATAAAAGGTATTTTTGTAATAAAGGAGGCAGCCCTGTTCGGACGTGGCCTGCACCTAGCAGTGACAGATGCGAAAATTTCAATGCCCATCATTGAGGCAACTCTGAAAGAACTAAAAATTGAGTATACGAGGTTGGAAAAAATCAACCCATCACTGGAAGATGTATTCGTTTCGATTATTGAAGAGCATGACGAAGAGCCTGAAGCTCAGGCGGTGAAATTATGAACATTCATAGAATTTTCGCTATCATTCGGAAGGAATTTATACATATATTTCGTGATTCGCGCAGTCTGGCAATGGCTATTGCTATGCCTATTTTGTTGATTTTTCTTTTCGGCTCGTCCCTAAGCCTAGATGTGGATAATGTGCCACTAGTGATATGGGACCAAAACGGAACCAGCGACAGCCGCGAATTTATTGGTAGGTTTACCGCTTCTCGCTATTTTAGCTTGACTGGCTATGTCACGTCATACGCTGAGATTGAACAGGCTGTCGACAAGCGCGAGGCTATATTGGCACTTGTGATTCCCCGCGACTTCAGCCGCAGGCTGGAAGGCGGGCAGGCGTCAGATGTGCAGCTGATAGTCGATGGTAGTGATGCCAATACCGCAACCATTGCCATCGGTTATGCTCAGACGGTAACAGACGGGTACACCAATTTACTGTTGATTAAAACAGCCCAGCAAAGAGGTGCAAAAACTGTTGGTCCGCCGTTGGAATTAAAGCCGCGGGTTTGGTTCAATCAGAATATGCAGGCAAAAAACTATATTATTCCGGGTTTGATCGCTGTCATCATGATGGTCATCGCCGCTCTGCTGACCTCGCTCACCATTGCCCGTGAATGGGAAAATGGTACAATGGAGCAGTTAATTACTACGCCATTGACACCCAGCGAACTTATTACAGGCAAGCTGACGCCCTATTTTTTGATTGGCATGGTCGACGTTGCACTGGCGGTTTTAATGGGTCAATACATATTCGATGTTCCGCTTCGCGGTAATGCGGCTCTTGTTTTTGGTATAGCGGCAATCTTTCTTCCGGGAGCCCTTACCATGGGGTTGTTGATTAGTATTATGACCAGATCGCAACTGCTAGCAAGTCAGTTGGCCATGGTGTTAACCTTTTTGCCGTCCTTCCTGTTGTCAGGGTTCATGTATTCCATAGCAAATATGCCTATTTTCATTCAGGGGCTTACATATCTGGTGCCATCTCGGTTTTTCGTGGCAAGTTTAAAGGACATTTATTTGAAAGGCGCTGGTTTTGCCATCGTCAAAGCGGATGCCGCCATTCTTTTGATTTTTGCCATAGTGTTGATTGCTGTCGCTAATCGCAAGCTGAAGAAAAGGTTGGTGTAGCAAATGGTTTTAGAACGATTGTCGTGTATGATTAAAAAAGAATTTATCCAGATATTTCGCAATTCCAAAATGCGGGCTATTGTGCTAGTGATGCCGTTGGTACAGAGTATGGTTTTTGGGTATGCAGTGACAACGGACGTGAAACAGGTTGACACAGCCGTTTATGACCAGGATAAAACGCCTGAAAGCCGTGAACTCATTGATCAATTCGCTCGCTCGGGCTACTTTAAAGTTAAGGTTGCGATAAGGAGCGACAGAGAAATAGATGAGCTTATCGACCAGGCAAAAGTGTCGGCTATTATTCGAATTCCACCTGATTACAGTGCTAATCTGGCTGCTGGGACTACAGCGGCAGTCCAAATTATTGTCGATGGTACTGATTCTAACACAGCCGGCGTAGTCTTGAACTATGCGGGCGGTATTATACGAAATGATGCTCTTGAAATATTACAGAAACGTACGGGAGCACCGGGTCTGGAAACAATCGGTGTCAATCTGCAAACAAGGGCCTGGTTTAATGAAAACCTGGCTAGCCGCAATTTTTACGTCCCTGGAGTTATTGCGGTAATCATCATGTTGGTGACTCTGCTGCTGACTAGTATGTCTGTAGTCAGGGAAAAAGAAATGGGTACCATGGAGCAAATTATTGTCACGCCGATTACTTCGGCAGAATTTATTATAGGTAAAACTATGCCCTCTGTCATACTCGGTTTTGTCAACATGATATTAGTGACCTTGATCAGTGTGTTCTGGTTCAATATCCCAGTTAGGGGCAGTATTGCGACCTTGTTTGTAGCCAACGGATTTTATCTAATGACGACAATCGGCATAGGGCTTCTCATTTCAACCATATCGGATACCCAACAGCAGGCCATGATGTCTACGTTCTTCTTCTATCTGCCAGCAGTGCTATTGTCCGGGTTCATGTTCCCTATTGCTAATATGCCAGAGGTAGTGCAAGCATTTACCTATCTAAATCCACTACGCTATTTTC
>JAAXZS010000062.1 GCA_012719745.1 Clostridiales bacterium
CAGTGCCAGAACCAATGCCAGAACTTTTTTCATGATCTTTCCTCCTAATTTGTTTGCATTTTTCCGGCCGCGCCGGAATCATTGTGACAAGAGCCTTGAGATAGTTGCATTTTATCGGATACCCTTTTTAAATACAAGAGGCAAATTTGCCAGTTTTCTCAATTCTGTCCACGAATCAGAAGCAATTTAAGTTGTTTATATCGCGGTCATTTGTCCGTAGTACGCGTTCATTCTATTAATAAATTTTAAATTGCTGGCATTGCTTTACCTGCTCTTTACAGTTTCTTAATTGTCGTTTTATTGCATTTATTCGCCAATATTACGCGAATATACAACAATTCAATGTGCAAGTACAACACTAAATTCTAAATAGTATTTTTCTTCCCATTTTCCCGCAAGGAAACAAAGAGCCGGCTTTTTTTATATATTTCCCCATGGCCCCATTTGCTTACTGTCCGCGAGTTAAAGACAGGTTGCTTCGTCAAAATACACAAACCACGCCGCTGTTTTTAAAAAAATATCAGCACAGACTCATAGCCTGGCGGCGTAAGTCTGTGCTGATATGTCTTATTCCATCTTTTCTGGAGAAGGTGCAAATACGTTTTCAAAGGTTTCCCCTGTCATTGTTTCATGACAGAGCAGGTATTCGGCCACAGTAATCAACTGGTTTCGGTTTTCCTGCAAAATATGTTCGCTGCGGGTGTAAGCCTCATTAATAATCCGTTGAATCTCCTCGTCAATCTGTGCGGCAATCTGCTCGGAATAGGGGCGAGTCTGGGCCATGCTCTTGCCGATAAAGACCTCGTCGTGGCCGGCGTCAAAGGCAACAGTACCCAGACGGTCGCTCATACCGTAGGTTGCCACCATCCGCCGGGCCATCTGCGTGGCCCGCTGAATGTCATTGGAGGCGCCGGTGGAAATATCGCCCAGCATTAGTTTCTCCGCAGCGCGGCCGCCCAGCAGGGATACGATCTGCTCCTCCATGTACTTTTTGGACAGATAGGAGCGATCCTCATCCGGCAGGGAGATGGTCATGCCGCCGGTTTGTCCCCGGGGAACAATGGTAATCTGATGCACCGGATCATGAGTGGGCAGTGCGTGCATCACAATGGCATGGCCTGCCTCGTGGTAGGCTGTCAACTTGCGCTCTGTCTCCGGAATCACACGGCTCTTTTTCTCGGGGCCGGCTATTACTTTAATAATAGATTCCTGCAGAGCTTCCATAGTAATCAGCTTCTGATCCCGCCGTCCGGCCAGCAGAGCCGCCTCATTGAGCAGGTTCTCCAGATCCGCACCAGTAAATCCAGGGGTTCCTCTGGCGATGGTGCCGAGATCCACATCCTCCGCCAAGGGTTTATTTTTGGCGTGGACGCCCAGAATCGCCTCACGGCCCTTGATGTCCGGCAGTCCTACATAGACCTGCCGGTCAAAGCGGCCGGGTCGAAGCAGAGCGGGATCCAGAATGTCCGCCCGGTTGGTGGCGGCCAGCACCACAACACCCTCGTTGCTTCCAAATCCGTCCATCTCTACCAGAAGCTGGTTCAATGTCTGTTCTCGTTCGTCATGGCCACCGCCGAGGCCGGTGCCCCGCTGACGACCCACGGCGTCAATTTCGTCGATAAAAACAATGGCCGGCGCGTTCTTTTTGGCCTGAGTGAAGAGGTCGCGGACGCGGGAGGCGCCCACGCCCACATACATTTCCACAAAGTCAGAGCCGGAAATAGACAGAAATTGCACCCCTGCCTCGCCGGCCACTGCCTTAGCCAGCAGCGTTTTACCGGTGCCCGGAGGGCCCACCAAAAGCACGCCCTTGGGTATGTGGGCACCTAAGTCCAAATACTTCTGAGGATCTTTGAGAAACTCCACAATTTCCTGGAGTTCTTCCTTTTCCTCATCGGCGCCGGCCACATCCTTGAAGGAGACTTTTTTGTTCTTCCCTTCCAGCGTCTGCACCCGTGCCTCGCCAAACTGGGCCATTTTATCCGGCCCCATGCCACCACCGTTCATTCGTGCCATCATGTTCAGCAGCAGAACAAAACCCAGCACAGCCAACACATAGGGCAGCAACAGCTGCAGCCAGTTGGTGGAGTGGTCAGCATGGTAATCGTACTTGGTAAGTACCCCGTCCGCATACTGCTGCTGCACCAGATCATTCATATCGTCATAAAACAAATCAAAGCTGTACAGGCTGCAGGTGGCGGTTTTACCGCTGCCGCTCTCGTCCTTGAGCGTCATAGTCAGTCTTGTATTGTCAATGGTAAAGGACTGCACTTTTTCCTGCTCAAAAAGCTGCCGCATCTCGCTGTAAGAGATATCGGAGCCGTTCCGAATCCCGGAAATCAGATAGTAAACGCAGGCAATCAGCAACAGTATCAGTAGATACCCGCCGATTCCTATCCGCCCCTTTTTTTTCAACTGTTTGCCTCCCCTTTTCTGTTTGTCTGAAAATCTGCCCGCTGTCAGGCAATGATATGGATGCCGCGCCAGGAACCGCTCTTCCGAACGGCAATGTTCACAAGGGCACGGGCTTCTATTTTATGAATAGCAATATAGGGTTCTGCCCAAAACCGACCGTCATAAGAGCTCTCCCGGTTATCACCCATGACAAAAATACAGTCAGCTGGTACTGTAAACACATCGTCGCTGCGTGTTACGCCCTGATTGGTCAGATACGGTTCGTCTAACTTCTCTCCATTAATATATACATATCCTCCGGAGAAGGAAATGGTTTCCCCTGGCAGCCCAATAACCCGTTTTACCAGAACCTCGTTCAACTCATCGCTCCAGAAGGTGACGATGTTACCTCTTTCTGGCGTAGGGTCGCCGAAAGCAAAGGGCAGCCGCCAACAGATCAGCGCCGAATGGGTGGGAATAGTGGTTTCCATGGAGCCCGACGGCACATAAGCCAGCTGCAAAATAACACGGAACAGGATCACCACCACGATCACTGTGATCACAAGATAGCCGTAATCCTTCCAGATTTTTTTCAGCGTGGAAGGTTCGCCTTTCTTCAGCCGCTTTCCGCTTGTGGAAGTGTTCGGCTCCTGTAAAGACCCGTTTATTTCATTTTCAGACCGGTTCTCCCTGTTCTCGTCGTTCAATTCCACGCCGCACATTCCTTTCGCAAAGACAAGATAAGAGGCGAAACGCCTCGCCTCTTATCCGAATCACTCACTTACTGTAAACCTCGGGTTTCAGCACGCCAATATAGGGCATATTGCGATACTGTTGGCAGTAATCCAGTCCGTAGCCCACCACGAATTCATCGGGCACCTCAAAGCCAAAAAGATCGGCCTTAATGGCCTTTTCCCGGCGGGAGGGTTTATCCAGCAGCGTCACCACGGTGGTGCTGGCCGCGCCTTTTGTCATCAGATAGTTTTTCAAAAAATACAGCGTATTGCCGGAGTCGAGAATATCTTCCACAATGATAATATCGCGGTTGGTAATATCGCGCTGAAGGTCGCGGGTGATCTGCACTACGCCGGAGCTTTTGGTGGCGTTTTTATAGGAGGAGACGCCGATAAATTCCAGCTCGCTCTTGATCTGTGCCGCGCGTACCAGATCAGACATAAACACAAAACAGCCGTTGAGGACGCCCACGAATAGCGGGTTTTTCCCGTGAAACCGTTCAAACAGTTCATCGCCCAATACATTGACACGCTCGTGAATCTGCTCCTCTGTCAGAAGGACCCGCAGAATATCCTGACTCATTTCGCTCTTTGCCATATTTTTAATCTCCCTTTCCCTTGTGTATCTCTATCGCAATGGCAGTATCTTCACCGCCGGTAAATTCTTCATCCACGCCAATACCGTAAACGGCGGCAATCCGGCCGTCCATGCACAGTACGGGTATCCTCTCCCGCTCTTCACCGGCAATGCCGGCGTCGGAAAAGAGCCGCTTAAGGCTTCGGCTTCCTTTTGCCCCTGGCAGCTGCAGCCGGTCGTCTCCTCTCCAGGAGCGAACGCTCACATATGGTTTCATCTTACCACAATTCAGTAAAATTGTATCTCTTTTTTCGCAAAAATTTTGATTGCTTTTCCGGCAGGTAATTGTATATTCTCCCCAAGTCGTCTCTTTTTCGGAGAGAACCGTCTCCGCCGGCGGCATTTTGACCAATTCCAGCACCAGCCGATCCTTTATGCGTCGAGCCGTAACCCTCTGCGGCAGGGAGAGCCTATCACCGCTCTTTCCCTCTGCGGCAAGGCGCAGCAGCTGCTCCACATGCCGGGCTGTAAAGTCTTTCTTTCCCACCGGCAGACGGTCGATGGCCAAGCGAATAATCCGGGGCCGCAGCGCCTCCGGGGCATTCAGCAGCTTCCGGCAGGAAACGCCCGTCTGGTCCAGGTAGCCGCCCGCCAGTTCGTTAAGAAAGTCATCCTCCCGCCGCAGGATCTCCACCGTTCTCCCCACCGCCTCGTCAAAGGCGGGATTAATGGTGCGTAACTGAGGAATCACCAACTGCCTCAGGCGGTTACGGGTCATGACCGTGTCGGCGTTGGTCTCGTCCTCCACATGAGGAATCTGATATTTTTCCAGATACGCTTCGATCTCATCGGGCGTGGTACGTAGCAGCGGACGGATCAGCCGTCCCCGTACCGGACGGATGCCGCAAAGGCCCTCCGGCCCGGTGCCCCGTGTCAGATTCATCAGCACCGTTTCCGCCTGATCGGCGGCGTGATGGGCGGTGGCAATCTTCTCTGCGCCGATTTTATCCGCTGTTTCTTCCAGGAAATTATAGCGCAGATGGCGAGCGGCTTCCTCTACCGTCCAACCGTTGGCGGCCGCGGCGGCACGCACATCGCCCCGTCCGGCATAAAAGGGAATCTGCTCCTTTTCGCACCAGGCGCGGACAAATGCTTCGTCCCGGTCGGCGTTTTCCCCCCGGAGCCGGTGGTTGAAGTGAGCCGCCGCCACAGTAAAGTCCATCTGAGCCGACAAACATTTCAAACGGTGCAGCAGACACATGGAATCCTTTCCCCCGGAAACGGCGCATAAAATCAGGCCGTCGGTCGATGGAAACATATGCCACTGCTCCATGTAAGCTCTCACGCGTCATCCTCCGAATAGCGATTCTCCAGTGTCCCGAACATGGTATACTCCGGCATCCAGCGCAGCTCCACCTTGCCGGTTTCGCCGTGGCGGTTCTTGGCCACGATACACTCGGCAATGTTCCGCTTCTCGGAGTCCTCATTATAATAATCATCCCGGTACAAAAAGAGAACAATATCCGCATCCTGCTCGATGGCACCGGATTCACGCAGATCGGAGAGCATGGGCCGCTTGTCGTCCCGCTTTTCGTTGGCACGGGATAACTGGGACAGGCACAGCACCGGCACCTGCAATTCCTTTGCCATGATTTTCAACATACGGGAAATATCCGACACCGCCTGCTGGCGGTTCTCGCCGCTGTAGCCCTTGCCGCCGGCGGAGGTCATCAGCTGTAAATAGTCGATGACCACCAGTCCCAGATTGTCAATCCGGCGGCACTTGGCGTTCATATCCGCCACCGTCAGAAGAGGGTTGTCATCAATGCGAATGTCGGTGCGGCTAAGGGTAGAGGCCGCCTCCGCAATCTTCGTCCAGTCGCTCTCCCGCAGATTGCCCGTCACCAGACGGGTATTTTCCACCAGTCCTTCGGCGGCGATCAGGCGGGTCACCAACTGCTCCCGTGACATTTCCAGAGAGAATACGGCTACCGCCTTGTCCGTGCTCTTGGCCACGCTCAGCGCTACATTCAGGGCCATACTGGTCTTGCCCATACCGGGGCGGGCGGCCAGCAACAGAAGGTCCGACTTGTTCAGACCGTTGATCTTGTCGTCAACGGCGGAAAGGCCGGTGGAAAGGCCCGGCAACGTGCTGCCGCCTCCCGCCGTCAGTTCGGCCAGATGGCTCATTACATCCTGCAAAACCATGCTGATGGTCACCATGCTCTGGGCACCCCGCCCCCGGCGGATGGCATAAATCTTCTGCTCCGCCGACTCCAGCATATCCCCCGCCGTGCCGGTCCCTTCCTGCACCATAGCGGTGATCTCGGAGGCGGCCACAGCCACAGAGCGCATCAGGGCCTTGTCCTGCACGATCTTCACATACTCCATCACATTGGCGGAGGTGGGTGTGATCTCCATCAGCTGCAGGAGATAGCTCTTGGTGGTCTTTTCGTCGTAGGTGCCGTTTTCCTCCATCTCCCGGGCGACAGTCACGCCGTCAATGGGCTTGGAGTAGGTAAACATGGTATAAATTGTCTCAAAGATTTCCCGGTTCTGCCGCAGATAAAAATCCTCCGGCTGGAGCTTATCCATCACATCTTTGATGCAGTCCGCATCTATCAGCATAGAACCCAGCACTGCCTGCTCCGCCTCCAGCGAGTGGGGCATTTGCCGGATCAGCAGTTCATCCATAGGGAAACCTCCTTTTCTTCTGGCAGCTCGCAGGCTGTCTTATTTTTCCTCGGCCACCACCACATAGACGGTGCCGCTGATTTCAAAGCCCAGCTTGGCCTTGACCTCATAGGTGCCAAAAGCCTTGATGGGCTCCTCCACCACCAGCTTCTTGGCCGGTACATCCATGCCAAACTGCTCTTTGAGTCCGTCGCTGATCTCCTTACCGGTGACCGCGCCGAACAGCTTACCGCCGGCGCCGCCCTTGGCGCTGATTTTTACCACGCAGTTTTTCAGCTTGGCGGCAATCTCCTCTGCGGCCGCCTTGGCCTCGGCGTCTGCCTTGGCCTTTGCCTTGGCCTGCAGCTTCATGGTGTTCATGGCGTCTGCCGTTGCCAGTACCGCCAGCTTTCTGGGCAGAAGGAAGTTGCGGGCATAGCCCTCCGCCACATCAACGGCCTGGCCTTTTTTGCCCTGGCCTCTTACATCCTGTGTCAAAATTACTTTCATATGTCAATCATCCTTTCTTAATCTGCAAAATAACTGTCGATAGCGGCCATTAACTGTTCCTTCACCGCATCCACGGTACCGTCGGGAACCTGTCCGCCCGCGGTGGTGGAGTTTCCGCCGCCGCCCAGCGCCTCCACGATCACCTGTACGTTAATCTCGCCCAGCGACCGGGCCGAGATATACACGCCATCCCCTTTCTGGTAGAGGACAAAAGAGGCGCGTATGCCCTTGAGTGTCAGAAGCTCGTCAGCGGCTTTGGCGGCCACCACCCGATCCATCTCCGTGCCCATGGCAGCAATGGCAATATCCTTATGGTAAAGCTCCGCATGGCGGATAATATCATAGCGGGAGATCATATCCTCCAGATTGCTCTGGAACATGCGCTGCACATCCGAGGTATCAGCCCCGGCCCGGCGCAAAAATGCCGCCGCCTCAAAGGTACGGCCGCCGGTGCGGTTGGTAAAGCTTTTGGTGTCCAGCACAATACCCGCCAAAAGCGCTTCCGCCTCCGGCCGCAGCAGATCGCTGGGTTCCACCAGGTATTGCAGCAGCTCCGTCACCAATTCGGAAGCGGAGGAGGCATAGGGTTCATGGAAATTCAGCGCCATCTTCTCAATGTAGCTGCTGCCCCGCCGGTGGTGGTCAATGACCGCCACCCGGTTACAGGCCTCCAGCAGCGGCTCTGACTCCACGCTTTGGGGCCGGTTGGTATCCACCACCACCAGCAGTGTATCCGGCTGTACACGGACAAAGGCCTCACTTCCGCTTAAAAACACATCTTTATATTCCGGCAGCTGCAAGAGCTTTCGCAAAACGGGATGGGCGGCGTTATCCTCCATGTCCAGTACGATGTGAGCCACCTTGCCCCGTTTGCGGGCAATGCAACACACGCCCACTGCCGCACCCAGTGTATCCATGTCGGCGTACTTATGGCCCATCACATAAACCTGCCGGGCATCCTCCACCAGCTCGCCCAAGGCGTTGGCCATGACCCGGGATTTAACCTTGGTCCGTTTTTCCGTACTCTTGGAGCGACCGCCGTAAAATTCAAAATTCAGACGGTTTTTCACCACAGCCTGGTCGCCACCCCGAGACAGAGCCATTTCCATGGCAAGAGTAGCGTATTTGAAAAGCTCGCCGTAGGTGTCGGCGTCCTTGCCCACTCCGATGGACAGCGTGGCCGCCACGCCCTCACCGGCGACAACCTCCCGCACATTCTCCAAAACGGAAAATTTTTGCTCGGCAAAATGTTGGTAATCCTTTTCTTTAAATACGTATAAATACCGGTCACGGTCGTAGGAGAGCAGCAGACCATTGGTTTCCGCCGTCCATTTGCCCAGCTTTTCCTCCAGCTGCGCCAGCACAGCAGAACGCTTTGTCTCCGGGCAGGCCTTCATCAGCTCTTCGTAGTTATCCAGTACCAGAATGGCCACCACGGGATGGTCGCTCTGCAACATTTCGTGCATCTTTCGGTTCTCGGTCACATCCATCCAATAAGTGGTGGCCAGCAGGCTCTGGCCGTTGTTCATATCCTCCGGCCGGCTGAGGCAGCCATAAATATGGTAGATGCGGTCATTCCATGTCAGCTCCTCCGGACACTCGCTTTTCCCTTCGATCAGCCATTTTTTAGAAAAACCGGGCACCACCGATTCAAGCCGGGATTCAAAAATCTGTTCGTGCTCCTTGGTCAGGCGCAGAAAGTCCTCGTTGGACCAGAGTACCTCCTCAGAGGCCACGTCAAAAACCATCATGGGCATCGGCGCGAAAAGCATATTGCTGCGAGCTGCGGAATCCATGCCTCCGGCCACGCGCTCCAGATACTGCCGCATCCGCTGCTGGGTCTGATGGGTACGCTGGCGGCTGAGCACATACAGTGCGATGGCCACCACGGCTTCTCCCGCGGCCAGAACGGGCTGGAAGGGAATCGTCGCGGCAATAAAAACCACCAGGCAGACTGTATAAAGCGCAATATTTCTGGAAAGAACCCGGGCAATTTTCTTGCTCAAAACTGTCTCCTCCTTCGGCCGTCCCAATCCGGCGGCCGGTTCAATCTTATTGGGTTCATTCGCAAACAGCGGGTGTCATACGAATGGTAGTTTATTATATCACACGGTCGTTTTTTCCTCAACTAAAAGCGAAAAATTTTACGCGATTCCTCCAAAACGCGAAAAATGGCGAGTGAAAATGCTGTACAAACAAGAAAAACTATGGTATACTTTGTACAATTCGTGGAAAATTCCACCTGTTTTTTGTATGTTTCGCGGTTTTACCGCCGCGTTCAATAAATGAAAAAAGAATTTTTTCACCTCTTCATCGACAGTTGGGCGGATACCCGGAAACCGCGGCGATACAGGGCCGCAGGCGTACGGGACGCCTTTGTTTTGCTGTACGCATTTTGTGGTACAGCCGCTTTTCTGCCGGTGATACATACTATTTTAAGGAGATTATACAATGGCAGAAAAATTCAAAATTATTCCTCTGGGCGGTCTGAATGAAATCGGAAAGAACATGACGATCTACGAGTACGGTGGGGAAATGATCGTGGTTGACTGCGGCATGGCCTTTCCGGGCGATGACATGTACGGCATTGATCTGGTGATTCCCGACGTGACCTACCTCATTAAAAACAGATCCCGCATCCGCGGTCTTTTTATCACTCACGGCCATGAGGATCATATCGGTGCCATCCCCTATGTGCTCAAGCAGATCAATATGCCCATTTACTGCACGCGCCTGACGGCAGGCCTCATCAAGCTGAAGTTGGCCGAACACGGGCTGGAAAAGTCCACCAAACTGGTGACGGTGGAGGCCGGTCAGACGGTGAAGGCCGGCAAGTTCAACGTGGAGTTTATCCATGTCAACCACAGCATTGCCGACTCCGTAGCCTTTGCCATCCACACCCATATGGGCACAGTGGTTCATACCGGCGACTTCAAGATTGACCCGACACCCATTGACGGCGAGGTCATTGATCTGGCTCGGTTCGGCGCTTTGGGCAAGGAAGGGGTGCTAGCGCTGCTGGCAGACTCCACCAATGTGGAGCGTCCCGGCTATACCATGAGTGAACGGACCGTGGGTAAGACCTTCCTGCGCCAGTTCAACGGTTGCAATAAGCGGATCATTGTCACCACCTTTGCCTCCAATGTGCACCGCATCCAGCAGGTGATTGACGCCGCCGCCGCCTGCGGGCGCAAGGTGGCCGTTACCGGACGCAGCATGGAAAATATTATGCGCGTTTCCACGGATCTGGGTTATATGAAGGTACCCAAGCACACGCTGATGGAGATCAACCAGATTAAAAGCCTGCCGCTGAACCAGCAGGTGATCGTGACCACAGGCAGCCAGGGCGAAGAGATGTCGGCTCTTTACCGCATGGCTTTTTCCACCCACAAGCAGGTGGACATCGGTCCCGGCGACAAGGTGATTATTTCCGCCTCCGCCATTCCCGGCAACGAGAAAACCGTCAGCCGCGTCATCAACGAGCTTTTCCGCAAGGGCGCGGATGTGATCTATGACCGGGCGGACATGCTTCATGTCTCCGGCCACGCCTGTCAGGAGGAATTGAAGATTATTCACGCGCTGACAAAACCCCAGTTCTTTATTCCCCTTCACGGCGAGCAGCGTCATCTGCAGCTGCACAAGGCGCTGGCTCTTCAGATGGGTATGGCGCCCGATAATGTGACCGTGGCAGAAAATGGCACCGTTATCGAGCTGACCACCAAGCACATGAAGATGGAAACCACGGTTCCCTCCGGTGAGGTATTTGTAGACGGTTCCGGCGTAGGTGATGTAGGTGCGGTGGTACTCAATGACCGTAAGCTTCTGGCGGAGGATGGCATGGTGGTGCTGGTTCTGCCCATCTCTTCCTTTGACCGTAAGCTCTTGGCAGATCCCGAGATTGTCACCCGCGGCTTTGTCTATGTAAAGGAATCCGAAAATCTGATTCAGGAGCTCAAAGATATTTCCGCCAAGGCGGTGAACGACATGTCCGGCCGCAAACGCAAGGACGACAACGAGATTTACCGTGCTGTGCGCTCCGCCGTCAGCACCTATCTCTATAAAACCACCAAGCGCAGCCCCATGGTGATTCCGGTCATCAGCAAGCTGTAAGAGGGAGGACTTTAATGAAACTGCTGCAATTCATGAAAGAAGGGGTTCCCTCTCTGGGCATATGGACAATGGCAGGCGTTATTGATGTGTCCGCCCACGCGGGCCTGCCCCGCACCATGCTGGAGCTTTGCCGCGTCGGCGATCTTGCGGCGCTGGCGCATCTTACCGGCCCTCTTTTGCCCGAGGAGTCTCTCACCTTTGCGCCGGTTGTCACCGGTATGGAGAAAATGCTCTGCGTGGGGCTCAATTACCGCGCTCATGCCAAAGAATGCGGCATGGAGCTTCCTAAATTTCCTGCCATGTTCAATAAATTGCCCAACGCTCTCGCTGCCCATAAGCAGGCCATCCGTCTGCCCCGGACAGGCCGGGAGATTGACTATGAAGCGGAATTGGTGTTTATCATGGGTTCGGGCAATCAGGTTTTTGCCTATACCGCCGGAAACGACCTCTCCGTTCGGGAGTGGCAGTGCGCCACAAGCCAGTGGCTTTGTGGCAAGAGCTATGACAGCTTCGGCCCCATCGGCCCCTATGCCGTCACCGCCGATTGTCTTGATGGAGGAAAGCTGCACATTCAGTCCCGCGTCAACGGGGAGCTGCGGCAGGATTCCTGCACCGACGACCTGATCTTTACCCCCCGGCAGATTATCGACTATGTAAATGAACGCATTCCCCTCAAGCCCGGCGATGTGGTGTTTACCGGCACCCCCTCGGGCGTGATGATGGGGTATCCCGCCGATCAAAAGCGCTGGCTCCAACCCGGTGATGTGGTGGAGGTAACACTGGAGGGCGTAGGTACACTGCGAAACCAACTGATATAAGCCAAAAGACACGGCAATTGCCGTGTCTTTTCTTTGCTTGACGTTGCAAAATGCTGCCTTCTTCCCTTATAATAAGGCATATCGTGTAAAGGGGTTCTGTATATGAGAGAATTGGATGTATCCGTTGTGCAGGCAGCTGTGGCTCGCATGGTGGTGGAGGCCAACTGCCGCATCGGCGCCGAGGCAATGGCCTGTCTGCGCCGCAGCCGTGAGCAGGAGGAACACCCCCTCCCCCGCCGCATCATGGAGCAGATCATTAAAAACGATGAGCTGGCGGAGGAGCGGACGGTCCCTCTCTGTCAGGACACCGGTATGGCCGTTTTTCGTGTGCAGGTAGGGCAGGAACTGGTTCTGACCGGTGGATTGCTGGAGGAGGCTCTTCAAACCTGTATGGCTCAGGGCTATCGGGAGGGGTATCTCCGTAAATCGGTGGTGGCCGACCCTCTTTTTCATCGGGCCAACACGGGTGACAACACCCCCGCTGTGATTTACTATGAGATCGTATCCGGCAGCCGTATACTTATCACATTTGCCCCCAAGGGCTTCGGCAGTGAGAACATGAGCAAAATTGCCATGCTCAAGCCTGCCGACGGTGTGGAGGGTGTAAAAGCCTTTATCTTAAAAACCGTCAGGGAGGCCGGTCCCAACCCCTGTCCCCCCATGGTGGTGGGCGTGGGCATCGGCGGCACCTTTGATAAATGCGCCCAGCTGTCCAAATTTGCTCTCATGCGGGAGCTGGGTCAGCCCAACCCCCATTCTGACTATGCCGCACTGGAGCGGGAGCTGCTCGCGTCCATCAACAAAATGGATATCGGCCCGGCCGGTCTTGGCGGTCACACCACGGCGCTGGCCGTTCACATTGAATCGTTTCCTACCCATATTGCCGGATTGCCGGTGGCGGTGAACATCTGCTGTCACGCTTACCGTCACAGCCGGGTGGAGCTGTAAGGAGGAAAATTATGAAACATGTCACACTGCCTCTGGACGAAGAAACCGTCCGTTCGCTCCATGCAGGGGATGAAGTACTGCTCACCGGCTGGTTTTATACCGGTCGGGACGCCGCCCACAAAAGGCTTGCCGCCTGTCTCGCCGCCGGGGATAAGCTCCCTTTTCCCTTAGCAGGGGAGACCCTTTATTATGTAGGCCCCGCCCCGGAAAAACCAGGACAGATTATCGGGCCCGCCGGCCCCACCAGCAGCTATCGCATGGACCCCTACACCCCGGCCCTACTGGATCATGGGTTGCGGGGCATGATCGGCAAGGGCCGCCGCTCTCAGGCTGTCATTGACGCCATGATCCGCCATCACGCCGTGTATTTTCTCACCATCGGCGGCACCGCTGCGCTGATTTCCGACTCCATCCGCAAAAAGGAGCCGGTCTGCTACGAGGATCTGGGCACCGAAGCCGTGTGCCGACTCTATGTGGAGGATTTTTACGCCATCGTGGGCATCGACTGCCAGGGTCGCTCCGTTCTTCGGGGCTAAGAAAATGGCCCGCGTATCATAATGCTTATACAGGAGGAGTCAAAAATGCTATTAACCATTCATCTGCTGATAACGGCTCTGTTCATTCTGCTGGGGATTGTTTTCTCCTGCGGTAAGGGTGCGGGATTGATTGCCGGCTATAACACGTCTTCCGATGCGGAAAAAGCCAAGTATGATGAAAAAAAGCTGTGCAAATTTATGGGGAAATTTATGTTTGCTTTAGCCGCCTGCTGGCTCGTGATCGCATCCAGCGAAATTTTTCAGATGATGGCTTTGCTTTGGATCGGCCTGGGCTTATTTCTCGTGGTCATAGTTGCCGGCCTGATCTATATGAATACGG
>JAAXZS010000122.1 GCA_012719745.1 Clostridiales bacterium
ATATTATCCTGTAAAAGGAAAATCATTCTGGACGAAAAAAATAAAGGAAGTTTTTATATGTATACCATTGAGGATCTTTATGACTTGTCCCACACACTGGCCGCACCGCTGCTGGCGGCCCATACCTACCCTTGGGAAGTCCTGCCGCTGATCGGCGATTTCATCAAAGAACTGGGTGGTCGCCTTCCGGCGGAGGCCTATGACCATCCGGCGGAATATGTCTGGATCTCCAAGGAGGCGACGGTTGCTCCTACGGCGTCCATTACGGGTCCCTGCATTATCGGGCCCGGGACGGAGGTGCGTCCCGGGGCCTTTATCCGGGGCAAGGTGCTGGTGGGCAGCGGCGCTGTGGTGGGCAACTCAACAGAACTGAAAAACGTTATCCTGTTCGACAACGTGCAGGTGCCTCATTATAATTATGTGGGGGATTCTGTGTTAGGCTACCGGGCGCACATGGTGGCGGGTTCCATTACCTCCAATGTGAAAAGCGACAAGACACTGGTGGTTATCAAGTGCGGCGCAGAGCAAATCTATACAGAGCTGAAGAAGGTGGGAGCCATGCTGGGTGATCGTGTGGAGGTGGGCTGCAACAGCGTCCTCAACCCCGGTACCGTCATCGGGCGGGACAGCATCGTCTATCCTCTTTCCTCCGTCCGGGGTGTTATTCCGGCGGCGCACATTTTCAAGGCAGCAGATCGAATCGAAGAACGCAGATTGTAAAAAGCGAGGATATAGAAAGACGTGGAAAAAGAGACGGGCCGAAAACGACTTCTGACTCTTCTCATCGTGTTGACGCTCCTAGTAATCTGGGGAAATTCTCTTTTGCCCGGTTTTATTTCAGGAGGCATCAGCGAGTGGGTCATGAATCTCCTGAATCGGGGACTTGCGGATATTGCGGGCACAGGCATGACAGGCGACAGTGTGCTGCGTAAGATGGCTCATGCCGCGGAGTTTGCGGCGCTGGGAGTGGAGCTGACGGTACTGCTGCGGGTACTGCTCCGAAAGGAGGGGAGTTTGCTGCTGCTGTGCGGTGTGACCGTGGCCCTGACGGACGAAACCATTCAGTTGTTTGTGTCCGGGCGGGCCGGCCTTGTGAAGGATGTCTGGATTGACATGGGCGGCTTTTGCCTCGGCATTTTTGCCGTCTGGCTGGTCAGACGCCTCCGAAAAAAATTCCCTGAAGCAGAAAAATGAAAACAGCCGATACAAAAACTTTTTGTATCGGCTGTTTTTTTCGCTTTTGTTGCACAGAACCATACAACTTCCTGCTCTTTTGCACCATAAGTGAGGGGGTGGTGCAGATGGGCAAAAAGAAACACGGATGCTAAAGAAATAATTTTGAGAAGAAAGAGGGATTTTTGTATGAAAGAAACCGGCGTCAGGGCGGCACTGTCCGCCGCTTTGGCGGGATTTTGCAGCTATTTCGGCATTTTGGCGGCGCCTTTGACGGTGCTGATCGCCGTTATGCTGGCGGACTATGCCACCGGTATGCTCAAAGCGTGGGAGAGCAGCAGTCTTTCCAGCCGCATTGGCATCAGGGGTATTTTAAAAAAGCTGGGGTACCTGGTGATCGTTGCCGTGGGCATGGTGGTGGACTGGATACTGCGGTGGGGACTGGCCGGTATCGGCCTTACGCTGCATCTCACATTTCTTATTTCTATGATTGTGGCGGTGTGGCTGATTATCAATGAATGTATTTCTATCCTTGAAAACGTGGCGGCTATGGGTGCACCGGTACCCGCTTTTCTCATGAAGCTGATTGACCGGCTGAAAGGTGCGGTGGAAAAAGAAGGAGACAAGCCAGTGGGAGAGGAGCGTGGGCAGGATGCGTAAGTTCGGCATTGATATATCCCGTTGGCAGCGGGGCCTTGAGCTAAAACAGGCAAAGGTGGAAGGCGTGGAATTCGTGATCCTGCGGGGCGCTTACAGCTGCGACAAGGACAGCTGCTTTGATGACTTTTACTTGCAGGCTCGGCGCTGGGGACTGGGCGTGGGTGTCTATCAGTACAGTATGGCTGTTTCTCCGGAGAATGCCCGGGCAGAAGCGGCTTATTTGATTGACAACGTGCTGTCCGGCCGGCAATTTAGCTATCCCATCTATCTGGATGTGGAGGACAGTGTGCAGAAGGCGTTGGGTAAAGCGGCCATGGACGAAATCATCTGCGCCTGGTGCGACGCCGTAGAGGCGGCGGGTTACTTTGCCGGCGTCTACTGCAACGG
>JAAXZS010000185.1 GCA_012719745.1 Clostridiales bacterium
CCTATGACCGTTCCTACGAGGTGCATCGGGAGCGGGCCTATACAACGGAGGAACTGACACGTTGGCTGGAGGAGGCGGGATTTGCAAATGTCCGCACCTGCGGCGATTTGAAGCTGCGCCCGCCAGATTCATAAGACGCTGCCGGTGGCCACGGCGGCTCGGGGCCGCACGCTGGCCGCGGCCTCCATGATGGGCAATGCCCTCAAGGGTGTGGGCGCCAGTCTGACGCTGCAAATCAAGGGCGGCGGCCCTCTGGGTACCATTCTGGCCGTGTCCGATTCCGATGGCAATGTGCGGGGCTATGTAACCAACCCCATGGTTGATATGCCCCTGCGGGCCGACGGCAAACTGGATGTGGGCGCTGCGGTGGGTGCAGGGGGGACTATGACCGTTATTAAGGATCTCCATATGAAAGATCCCTATGTGGGCACCGTAAACCTGCTGGGCGGCGAAATTGCCGAGGATGTTGCCAACTATTTTGTGGAGTCCGAGCAGATCCCCACGGCCTGCGCCCTGGGTGTGCTGGTGGACAGAGATCAGAGCGTCCGCGCGGCCGGAGGGTATCTCATCGAGTTGATGCCCGGCGCCACAGAAGAGACCATTGCCAAGGTAGAGGGGGGTATTCTGGCCGCTGGAAATGTGTCTGGAATTTTGGATAAAAACCCGGATCCGGAGGAAATGCTGCGCATGGTTCTCTCGGATTTTGAGGTGAAAATTCTGGAGAAGCAGATGGTGGAATACCGGTGTACCTGTAGCCGGGAGCGGGTGGAGCGCGCGCTTATAAGCCTTGGGGCGCAAGAGTTGGAGTCAATTTTGAAGGAGCAGGGGGAATGCCGGCTGACCTGCCAGTTCTGCGACAAGATCCATGCGTTTTCCGGTGAGGAGCTGAAGGCTCTGATTGAAGAAATTCAAGCCAATGAGAAAAAACTTTGAAATTTCCTGTTGACAGGAAGGGTGGTTTTTAGTATAATCATCATTGCCGTTCGGAAAGCGGCATCTTACGCGGGAGCATAGCTCAGCTGGGAGAGCACCTGCCTTACAAGCAGGGGGTCACAGGTTCGAGCCCTGTTGTTCCCACCATTATATGGCCAAGTAGTTCAGTTGGTTAGAACGCCAGCCTGTCACGCTGGAGGTCGTGGGTTCGAGCCCCATCTTGGTCGCCATTTGCCTCTGTAGCTCAGTTGGTAGAGCAGTGGACTGAAAATCCACGTGTCGTTGGTTCAATTCCGACCGGAGGCACCATTTGCGGGCGTAGCTCATCTGGTAGAGCGCGACCTTGCCAAGGTCGAGGTAGCGAGTTCGAGCCTCGTCGCCCGCTCCAAAATGAGAAACGGAGCATTTTGCTTCGTTTCTCTTATACGGTGACATAGCCAAGTGGTAAGGCAAGGGTCTGCAAAACCCTCATTCCCCAGTTCAAATCTGGGTGTCACCTCCAAAATCCCGATTGCATGAGCAGTCGGGATTTTACTTTTGACCTATTTACTTTTACTTGTTTTATGCTATTTTAGCTTGTATTATTAACAGCAGGGGTGTTGGTTTGAAAAAGAATAATAACAATGGCATGATAATTTTCTTTGCTATTCTTCAACGATATGTATTACCGGCCTGCATAATTATATTTTGTAAGAAAGCAACGCTTTTTAGTGCAGCACTTTGCTTCTTGCTTTCAGCTTGGCAGATTATCGGGTATAAATACAGATGGAAACATACCTATTGCGCACTCCAAGAGTTTCACGCGCGGTCAACTAATCCGACTGAAAAAGATTGGAAAGCAAATCGTAAAGATAGTATCGGATTGACGATATTACTTTTTATAATGGGAACCCTACTTGCAATAATAAGCTTTTTACAGAAGTAACTGGGAACAACAAAACGGATGGGTCTGTGTCTTTTAGGCGTTTTTAAACACATGTAGAATACTTTATTTAATATGGATAAGTCCCTCCCAAAAGCGGCAGACTTCGATAAGAAGACTGCCGCTTTACTTTTTTGGAAAATATTGATATGATGTAAATAACAATACTTGTGCACCCCTACCCGCCAGACAATCGGTATACGAGAGAATGATTCAAACGAAACGGAAACGGGAGGTTCTTTTCATTTTTGTGATCCTCGTTATCGTCGCCGGAGGCGGTCTGTTTCGGGCCTGCCGTCATCCCTGGATGGCCTATGATGGGGCGGCGAGGTGAAACCGATTTATGACGCAGCCAATCTGCCCTTTATACGCTGCGGCCGCAGCTGATGGGGTAAGCAATTTGCCGAGGCGGACAGATACCATATAATAATGATCATATCGGTGCAAGTGTCTTGCAGTGCGTGGCATTGCTCCGAAAAAGGAGAGAGGGTTCAATGGGAAAAGAAGAATGGGTGGCGCTGGTAACAGACAAATCCCACCACTACTTACATCTGGGCGACGGCGGTTTTGACGAGCAGATGCAGTGCCGGTTGATCGCCTGTAACTATGAGGAGCAGTCTGCGACCTACGCTTTTACAACGCAGACCTGGCAGATCAACGAAAAAGGCGGCATCCACGGCGGCGCGATAGCGGGTATGTTTGATACCGCCTGCGGCGTGGTGGCCAACTTCACGGCAGGCCCCAATGAGGCCACTACCACCGACATGACGATCTCCTTCCTCCGGGGCGTGACCTATGGCATGGAGCCGCACATGAAGGTATATATTATAAAAGCGGGACGCAGCCTTATTCGGTTGCGGGCCGAACTGACAGACCCGGCCACAGGAAAATTATTGGCGACGGCCGGCGGCTCCTGGATGCCGCTGTGAAAGCAGCGCCTGATACGAAAAAAGATTCCGGTTATTGCTATGACCGGAATCTTTTTTAATATACTACTTGACAGATAGAACTGCAAGTGGTATATATACAGTATAAACTGTACTCGATAAGATTACAGATAGCAAACGAAATGCGGGAGGGTGTTGCGGATTGAAAAGTGATTTTTGCGTGGCGGTACATGCCTTGGTTTACCTCAACCATCGGGGAACGGCGGTCTGCAGCGAGGA
>JAAXZS010000026.1 GCA_012719745.1 Clostridiales bacterium
CACATACCCACCGGGCGTCATCATATCAAACGATGCGTTCGGATGCGCTTCAATAAATTCCCGCACCGTGATTCTCACGTCCTCCGCAGAAACAGGCGCATATTCCGGGTCAAGGGTATACTCTGATTCCGATTCGCCCTTGTCCCACAGTGTCCAGAGCGCATGGGTGAGCTCCTCGCTGAAATCAACATTCTGTTCGGATATCCACTGATCCGCTACTACCTCCAGCGGGTTTTCAAAGCGGAGCAGATACTCCATATATTCGGCGGAATAGCTGCCTTCGGACAGCTCTTTATACACAAACTGCGCAGCGGCAATCTCGCTTGCCAGATTCACCAGCTCGGAGGCCGGTTTCTGCCGCCACTCCTTTTGATACCGCGCCATTCCGCTGTCCAGCTTTTTGCGCAGAAGCGTCATCATTTCCTGTTCTGTCATTTGGCTTACACCTCCCTTAGAACATCCCGGAAAGGGATGTGATGATTTCATAGACAATAACCGCCATATAGGTCATGAGAAAGCACATGAGCATGGCAAAGGAAAACACCCGGATTTTGGGCGGGATCTTCATGGCCTGCGCTTTGAGCCGCTGTAGCTCCAGCTGCGTCATATCGTGCGATAACATCTGAAAATACATCCCGCCGTCGTCTCCGCGCAGGACGCCGATCAGCCCTCTGGTAATGTCCGAGAGCATGGACGAATTGAACCTTGCCTCAAAACGGGTCAGCGCCGCTTCATAGCTGGAGGAGCGCATATCCGCCGTGAGGATGTTAAGCTCCGCGGCGAAGTCCTCGCCTGCGTTTTTCTTGAAATTTTCCAGCATGGACAGCACGTCACGGCTGGCCTTCAGCTCCTGGGTGATGGTAGCCACAAAGCGCGGCAGCTCCTGTTCGATTTTTCCGCGCTTGGCTGCCAGCGCCTCATCCGCCTTACGGATTTCCTTGAAATAAGTCAAAATAGCGGTAAACAGCACAATGGGTGCCAGCAGGGGCAGGACAATCAGGCAGGGGATGATGCAAAGCCCGATAGCCGCTGCCTTGACGATAGCGGTCGCCGTGAACAGCTCCGGCGAGTCGGAAAGCCCTGCCGCCGACAGCACATTTACCATCCGGCTTTTTTTGTACGCATCCATGCGGATATACCGGGAAAGCCGGACGGCGGCGTTTCGCAGCAGAGCATCGGTGGTTTTGGGTTTGGCTTTGGCCTGCTTTCCTGCCGACAGCATCGCCTTTTGGGTAGCAAGGGTAGGCAGCCGCAGCAGGTCGGCGGCAATGAAAAAGAGCCCCGCCGACAGGAGGACTCCGAATAAAAACAGATAGATTGTCATGGGTTCCTCCTTATCTTCGATATTCAATTGGTTGGGTCAGTTTAATCACAAACGCCGTGGAAACGAAAATCACGGCGGCGCAGATCGTCAGCACCACCTGTCCCAGCGGAGTGTGCATCAAGGTGTGGTACCAGTCCTGATTCAAGAAATACAGGAGCGGGATATTCCCGATGACGAGAATCACCATGACGAAGAATTACTTTCTCGGCTCAAACACCATGTTTTCCAGCTCGCCGTTGACCACACGCATATCA
>JAAXZS010000184.1 GCA_012719745.1 Clostridiales bacterium
GAGAACTAATTTTAATTTTATTAAAAACTTTGGCTATATTAAAAATTAATTTGACATGTTAACGATAGTGCAATATAATAAAAGCACATTAAAAAAGTATGATACAATGCAAAATTAAAGATTAACCTAGTTAAACAGCCTACTAAAATGAGTGAGGGCTGTATTTTTTTACCCCAAATGGGGATCAAGAATGGAGTAAGGAATAGTGAACGACAGAGCCACTGCCGTGCGCGCGAAAAAAGAGTATAGTTATATGGCCGCGACAAAAGATTAAGGATTTTTGTAAACGCCCCCGCAAAAGGAGAATGACAGGATCTACCAACCAGGTGGAATCCGCTCATTCTCCTTTTTTTCATTGCACGTGTATGTAAGACTGCACGTTATTTACCCAACAAAACACTAAGAAAGGATAGCGCATTATGCCCGAATTGAAAAAGGCTTGCTCAATGTCATTATTGGCAATCAACGGAATCGGGACATCTAAAAGTCAGCATCAATTGGAATTTAATGCCTACTTACGCGAGTGCGCAAGTAGGCAAGGGGCCACTGCGGCGGAATTGAGGCAGATACCTTATGCGCCCAGTCCACTTATACACAGCTATGGTACGATGACACTCTATATCTACTACGCTCAAAAGTTTGGCTGCTGGGTGGAAGAAAACCATCCGGATGCCGAGCACGTAAAATATGCACGCCGCTATGCACACGAATATATCCAGAGTCTCATTGATAGGGGACTGGCTCCGAGTACGGTAGCCTCAGCCAGATCTGCATTGGCCAAGTTGTATCGCACCAGTGCAGACGACATCTATGCTGATATTCCTGTGCGGCATACCTACAACTTTACCCGTTCGCGTAATTATGACGAGATCGCCTATAAGTGCGATACACTTAAAACCAGAAAGTGCGGCAAAATTGCAATGCTTTGTCGCGCGACTGGCGTGCGGGAAACGGAACTGGAACATCTTTATCCGGAGTGTTTTCAGCGGAATTTAGATGGATCTTTATATCTGCATCTGGATGGGTCAAGGCAGCATCCCAAAAACGGAAAGTCACGCGATATAATAATTCTTCCTCAAAATCAAGAATTTGTCAGAACATTTTTGGAAGAATGTGCTCCTGGTGAAAAAATTTGTCCCCATGCGCCGGAGCATTTGGATATACATGGTATTCGATCACTGTATGCGCGCGATTATTATAGCTATATTGCTCGCCCCATTCAGAAAATTCCGCAAAGTGAACGTATACCGCTTAAGCATCCTAAGTTTGATGCAAAACGTCCTAATCAAGTGCGTGATACAGCACCTGCTGTTTACACGCGACTCAGCGATGGCCAAAAATTTGACCGCAGAGCACTGCTGATTGTCTCCAAAAGTCTCGGCCACAACAGAGAAGATGTTGTGGTTAACAGCTATCTTTGGTAAGCAAAATATTTCAGCATATTTTCCATCCATATATACATAGACATAAATAACCCAGCACATGGCAGATAGGAGGCCTTACTCGATGGAAAAACATCCGTTAAAATTTCGCTTTCACGATCCCAATTCAGCGGAGGTCACTGCTGATTACATACTTGCTATTCTGATTCAGGCCAATATCGGCAAATTGGAGGAGGCAATTCAGACCTTCGGCAGGCAGACGGACCATCTAAATCAGAAATAGAATCACAGAAATAATCAAGGGTGTCCCGAATTCTGTGTAAACGGTCAAAAGCAGTGAGAATAGAGCAAATTATTTCAGAGGAGCAGCTTCGTTTTAAGGGGTTGCTCCCTTGAGAAGATTGCGGGTAAAAGTTCAGACAAGGCTTTGCTTGAAAGTATCCGGCAGATTTTCCGTGAAGAAGTGCAATCACTTGTCATGCTGGAACTGAAACGGATCGCCCCTCCAGATACGCAACGCTTTTGCGGTCTGGAAATGCCTCATCGAGCCACATTTTAAAAAGCATTGTACTCGGATATCCAAGCGTTTTAATCGTATAGGTAATGTTGCGTCCATGTTCTGTATAGAAGCTCAGCACCGCTTGCTTTTGTTCGGCAGAATATCTTGCGGCACTCTTGCGGTTGCTGTGTAGTTTGCCAGTCATGAGATGCTTTTCATACCAGCGCAATAAGGTTTGATGATTTGGGTATCCCAGTTCTCTTATGACAGTTGCTGCCCGACAGCCGTACTGGATATAAACCTCTACGGCTCTCATCCGATCTTTGCAAGAATACATAGGGGGTGCCTCCTGTAGCACATATTATTTGGTCCAAGTTTTTGCCCGCATCCCCATTAAAAACAGCGTAAATTTATAATTTTTTAAACAAGTTAGAAAAATTACTATTGTTTTTGGCAATGACCAATGATACAATTCTGTTGTAACAGACATTGAAAATTGTAACTGCTCTATACGGCAGATGATTGCCTTAACAGGAGAGGAAATGAACTATGAATGTAGCCGCTTATTGCCGTGTTTCCACGGATAAATCCGATCAGCTTAACAGTTTGGACATGCAGAAAAAGTTTTTCACCGAATATGCGGAGAAAACCGGCTGCACGCTGATACGGCTCTATGCCGACGAGGGAATTTCTGGCACAAAAACAAAAAACCGCACACAGTTTCTGCGTCTGATGCACGATGCCGAAACGGGTCTTTTTGACATGGTGGTGGTAAAGGACATTTCCCGCTTTGCCAGAAACACGGTGGATTTGCTGGAAAACGTTCGCAAATTAAAATCGCTGGGCATTGAAACGCTGTTTTTAACAGCCAACATGACCAGTATGGGCAGCAGCGAATTTGTCTTGACGATTTTCGGAGCGCTGGCGCAAGAAGAGAGCGCTAACACCTCCAAACGCATTAAGTTTGGCAAGAAAGTCAATGCCGAGCACGGCCGTGTGCCCAATATTGTGTTTGGCTATGACAAAACGGCGGGTGACTATTTCAACATGGCCATCAATCAGCGGGAGGCGGAAGCCGTTCGGCAGATTTATAATTGGTATGTGGGGGAGGGCTACGGTGGTGCAAAAATTGCATCCATGCTCAACGACATGGGCATTAAAACCAAACGCGGCTGCGCCTGGAGCCAAAATGCCGTGTGCCGTATTTTGACAAACAAGCTCTACACGGGGGAGATCATTAACGGCAAGCAGGAAGTGGCGGATTTCCTCACAGGTCAACGGGCAGGTAAGGACCAGGGGGAGTGGTTTGTCACTAAGCGGCCTGATCTGGCTTTAATTGACAGGCAACTTTTTGACAAGGCACAGGAGATCATGCACCAGCGCGGACAAGCCTTTCGGGTGGATAAAGAGCGACAGAGCAATCAATTTCTTTTTTCCACGCTCATTAAGTGCAAGGAGTGCGGGTGGTCATTCCGACGCACGGTGCGCACGTATAAAAATACCTATGTCCGTTGGGTTTGCGCCGGTCACAACGGCAAGGGGGCCGAAAGCTGTCCTAACGCCGTGGCCCTGGATGAAGAAGAGCTGATTACCGTACTGGAGCAATATTTTCAGGATGTGCTGAAGGCCAAAAAGAATGTGATAAACTATGTGGTAGATGAATTTAACCGGGTGTATAAGTCTCGAAGTGATAATGTAGCCTATGAGCAGGAGCTGCGGCAAAAACTCTCGAAGCTGCAAAAAACCCGCCAGAAATATATAGACTTGTATACCGACAATGTGATCTCACGAGAGGAGGTCAACCGGCGTATCGGCGGTACGAAGCAGGAGGTGGAACGCCTGGAAAATGACCTGAAGCTGGTAATGCTGCATATCACCAAGGGGGAGCAGTTGGAGGGAATCATCAAAAAGACATTTGACACCATTGAGAGCATTACTGACCTGCACTGCCTTACCAATGCCCAGCTCAAGCAGATTATTCAGAAGATTGAGGTCGACAAAGACGGTAATGTGGATATTTATTTACGCTTGTTGGGTGATATGGGCCTCAACCAGTCCGTTCTAATTTGTGACAACCGCACATAAGGATATATCAGAGCGTCTCCCCACTTTCAACAGATCTTTGTATCTGCAGGTCAAGGAAGTGCTGGAGGAGAACAAAGCGCAGCGGCATATCCGGGGCGGCCTGGCGACGCGCCGGAAGTACAAAGGAGAGTAGGGGGGAGAGGGATGCAGACCGGTCAAGACGATCAGCGTAAGACGCCGCCTGATGCATGCGACGAAATGCCCATGCGGCGGTATGCACACCCTGTGGCTCAAAGTGCCGCGGTACCGGCACCGGCTGCCCTGCACTATATTTCTTCTGCACTCTCCTACCAGAATCGACTTTTGGCGGAGCTGCTCTCCGTCGCCGGTAAAATCCTGGAAAGACTGCCGGACAAAAATACTGAAGATACATAAAAAAGAGGAACCTGCCTTGAAAAGCGGGTTCCTCTTTTTAATTATTCCTTGGGTACCTGCCGCATGGACAGTGAGATGCGGTGCTTGGCCGCGTCCACCTCCAGCACCACGACCTTCACGATGTCGCCCACAGCGACAATTTCTGAGGGGTGCTTGATAAATTTGTTGCAGACCTGGGAGATGTGTACCAAACCATCCTGATGGACGCCGATGTCCACGAACACGCCAAAGTCGATGACATTGCGGACGGTGCCGGTGAGCACCATGCCGGGCTTCAAATCCTTGATGTCCAGCACATCGGTGCGGAGGATGGGGGCAGGCAGCTCATCCCGGGGATCGCGGCCCGGTTTCATCAGCTCCTTCACCACATCGCTGAGCGTGGGCACACCCACGCCGATCTCCGCCGCCAGCTTCTCTATTCCCAGCAGCTTCACCTTGGCGGGCAGCAAGGCAATTTCACCCTTGGCCACATCCTGCAGGGAATAGCCGCAGCGCTCCAACAGCTTTTCGGCCGCTACATAGGATTCCGGGTGTACACCGGTGTTGTCCAGAATCTGCTGGCTCTCCGGCACCCGCAAAAAGCCGGCGCTCTGCTCAAAGGCTTTGGGCCCCAGCTTGGGCACCTTTAAAAGCTGCTTGCGGGTGGTAAAGACGCCGTTGTCCTCCCGGTATTTCACAATATTTTTGGCGGTGGTGCCATTGAGCCCTGCCACGCGGCCCAAAAGGCTGGCGGAGGCGGTATTCACATCCACGCCCACGGCGTTGACGCAGTCCTCCACCACGCCGCAGAGAGTCTCATCCAGCTGCTTTTGCGGGCAGTCGTGCTGATACTGCCCCACGCCAATGGCCTTGGGGTCTATCTTTACCAGCTCCGCCAGCGGGTCCTGTAAGCGTCGGGCGATGGACACGGCGCTGCGGAGATTCACATCGAACTGGGGGAATTCTTCCGCCGCCAGGGGAGAAGCGGAGTAAACAGAGGCCCCCGCCTCGTTGACAATCATATAGGAAACGCCGCCCCCCAGCTGCCGGATCATTTCCACCGTCATCTGCTCTGTTTCTCGGGAGGCGGTGCCGTTGCCGATGGCAATATGCTCCACGCCGTGCTTGCGCACAAGAGCGGAGAGCCGGGCAATAGCCTCCTCTTTCTGCCGCTGACCGTAGGTGGGATAGACCACCGTGGTGTCCAGCACCTTGCCGGTACCGTCAATCACCGCCACCTTACAGCCATGGGCGAAACCGGGATCAAGACCCATGGTCACATGACCTTTCACCGGCGGCTGCATTAAAAGGGGCTTCAGATTCAGACCGAACATGCGAATGGCGCCTTCGCTGGCGCTGTCGGTGAGCAGATTGCGAACCTCCCGCTCCAAAGAGGGAAACAGCAACCGGTCATAGCTGTCGGCCCCGGCGGCGCGGATAAAATCTGCTACCGGGGACGCGCCCGTCAGCACCTGCCGCTCAATGGATTTCAGAGCCAGCTCTCGGTCAAATACCACGGACACCTTCAGAAATTCTTCCTTTTCTCCCCGGTTCACGGCCATGACCTGATGCCCGGCCAACTTGGAAATCAGCTGTGTAAAATCATAGTACAGACGATAGACGGAGTCTTCTTCTTTAATAGTCTCCGTGTGCAGGGTACCCTGCTTCATAATGGCCTCCCGCAGCTCCTTTCGGATGGCGGCATCATCGGAGATGGTCTCGGCAATGATATCCGAGGCACCATTAAGGGCAGCCGCCGCCGACTCTACGCCTTTATCCCCGTCTACATAGGCTTCTGCCAGTTTCTCCGGTGCGGGCATATCACGCTTTTGCTCCATAAGGGCCTCCGCCAGCGGCGCAAGGCCCTTTTCACGGGCCATGGTGGCCCGGGTACGGCGCTTTTGCTTGTAGGGACGATATAAATCCTCCACCTCCGCAAGGGTGGCGGCGTTGTCAATGGCGGCAGAGAGCTCCTCCGTCAACTTGCCCTGATTGTCGATGGAGGACTTGACCTCCTGTCGGCGGGTGTCCAGATTGCGCAGATAGGTGAGTCGGTCAAAAAGAGCACGCAACGTGGTGTCATCCATGGCTCCATGGAGTTCCTTGCGGTAGCGGGCAATAAAGGGGATGGTGTTGCCCTCGTCCAGAAGCTGCACCACGTTGGCCACATTGTTCTCCTTCTGTCCCAGCTCCCGGGCCAGAATCTGTATCATATTTTCCATAAAAATTACTCCTTAGCGGTGGATAAAAAGCGGCCGCACCGACGGTACGGCCGCTTGTGTCATAGAATTTTACCGGTGGTAAAGCCTCTTGGTCTCGTATTTCGGCTCGCAGGTGACATGAATGCCCAGACGCTTGTAAAGGTTGGAATCCTCCTCGGAAATAATGACCGAGAAGTGGGCGTCACAGCCCCGCAGCTTGGAAAGCTGCTGCTGGGCCAGAGCCGCCAGGGGGCTGGTGACCCCGCTCATGGCCAGGGCAATGAGCACCTCGTCGGAGTGGAGCCGGGGGTTGTGGTGTCCCAGATTCTCTGTTTTTAAAACACTGATCGGCTCCATAACAGAGGAGGAGATCAGCTTCAAATCGTCGCTGATGCCGCCCACAACCTTAATGGCGTTGAGCAGCAGCGCGGCGGAAGCACCCATGAGGGGGGAGGTTTTACCCGTCACCACGCTGCCGTCGGGCAGCACCATGGCACCGGCTGGACCGCCGGAGGACTGGGCCTTATCCAAAGCGGCCTTGACAGCGGGACAAATCTCCGGTGTAACACCGGCCTGCTGCATCACCAGCTCCAGTTTTCGCACCACGTTTTCATCGCAGGTGCCCCGCACGCGCTGGACAAGACCTGTATAATAGCGGCGCAGGATCTCCATGCGGGAAGCGGCCTGACAGGCCTCATCGTCCACAATGGCAAAACCGGCCATGTTCACGCCCATATCCGTGGGGGAACGGTAGGGAGAAGAACCCTGAATCCGGTCAAACATCGCGCAGAGCACGGGAAAAATCTCCACGTCACGGTTGTAGTTGACAGTGGTTTTGCCGTAAGCCTCCAAATGGAAGGGATCAATCATATTCACATCGTTCAGGTCGGCGGTAGCCGCTTCATAGGCGAGATTGACCGGGTGCTTCAACGGCAGATTCCAGATGGGGAAGGTTTCGTATTTGGCATAGCCGGCCTGAATGCCCCGCTTGTGCTCATGATAGAGCTGGCTGAGGCAGGTGGCCATTTTGCCGCTGCCGGGGCCGGGAGCCGTCATCACCACGATGGGGCGGCTGGTTTCGATGTAATCGTTTTTGCCCAGCCCCTCGTCGCTGACAATATGAGCCACATCCGAGGGATAGCCGATAATGGGATAGTGGTGATAGCTGCGAACGCCCAGATCGGTGAGGCGCTTGCTGAAAGCCTCCGCTGCGGGTTGGCCGGCAAACTGTGTAATGACCACGGAACCCACAAAAAAGCCGAGACCCCGAAAAATATCAATGAGCCGCAGCACATCCTCGTCATAGGAAATCCCCAGATCACCCCGCATCTTGTTTTTTTCAATGTCACCGGCGTTGATGACCACGACAATCTCCACATCCGATTGCAGCATCGACAGCATCCGGATCTTGCTGTCCGGCTGAAAACCGGGCAGTACACGGGACGCATGATAGTCGTCAAACAGCTTCCCGCCAAACTCCAGATACAGCTTTCCGCCAAACTCATGAACCCGTTCCTTGATGTGTTCGGACTGCAGGGACAGATATTTTTCATTGTCAAACCCTATTTTCCCCATGCTCACATCCCCCTCTAAAATTTTTCACATTTGACTATTATACAACGGAGACGCTTTATTGAAAAGCCCTTTTTCGACTTTCAGAGTGATTTCACGCTCTTGTAGATTTCTGCGTTGCATTTGGCAAAGATACACATTATAATAACAAACAACCATCTGTTATAAGGAGCGTACCCATGAGATTTCAGATTATGCAGAAAAAGGAAAATGAGCCGGAAGAGGCTTACCAGTCCTTTTTTGAAACCAACGATATTGAGGAGGCCAAGGATTTTGCTATGCGCCTTGCCTTTATCGAGACCAATGCGGTCTATGTGTACGATACGGAGCGGCGGGAGCGGGTGCGGGATTTTACCTCACCTGTTTACCGGTAAAACAAAACTGCTGTACAGCCCAAAACGGGCTGTACAGCAGTTTTACTTTATACGTCGCTTTTCAAAAAAGTATCCAGATCCTCATTCTTCAGTCGGAAGGTGTAGGTACCCATGGCACAGCAAATACCGTCCGGCGTGACCACCTGAGCGGAAAACACAGCGATGTTCCGTCCCCGCTGCAAAACCTCCGCCCGGGACAGCAGCTTTTGACAGTCCGCCGCCGCATGAAGATAGTGAATGTCGCAGCTGACGGTGCGGCAGACCGCTCCCCGGGAGCAGGCCGCCGTGCCCGCCACCTGATCCATCATGGTGCAAAGGCATCCGCCGTGAACGATTCCCAGCGGGTTGCCGCTTCCCGCCGTGACGGGCATTTCGCCCCTTGACCAGCCGTCACCCACAGCGGTGACGTGCATCCCGTTTACGTCGGTAAAAGTACCGCCCCGGTTGGCTCGGGCCATCAACTTTTCATAAAACAATTCTTTTTCTGCTTTGTTCAGATCTTCCCACCCGCGCATATAAAATCTCCTCAATATATGTTTGGCTCATTATAGCGCGGAGAAGGAAAAATTTCAAGCGAGCAAAACGGCAACGCCGTTGACCAGCGCACAGAGGAGAAAGCCCATGGCAGTGGGCAGCAGAATACCCACCAGCGTCCATTTGGCGCTGCCCGTCTCCCGGTACAGCGTCAGACAGGTGGTGCCGCAGGGAAAGTGGAGCAGGCACAGCAGCATGGTGCAAAGGGCGGTGACATTGGTCCACCCGTTGGCGCTGAGCAGTGTGTGCAGTTGGGTGAGACTGTCGTAGGAGGTAAGACTGCCGGTGGCCAGATACCCCATGAGGAGAATGGGCATCACAATCTCGTTGGCGGGAAAGCCCAGCAGAAAGGCCAGTAAGATCATGCCATCCACGCCCAAAAAGTGTCCCAGCGGCTGCAAAAAGTCGGCGCAGAGCTGCAAAAGCGGCGTACCGCCCGCGGCAATGTTCCCCAGAATCCAGATGAGAAGTCCTGCCGGCGCCGCCACAGTGACAGCCCGCCCCAGCACAAAAAGGGTTCTGTCCAGAATGGAGCGGATGATGACTCGACCCAGCTGTGGCCGGCGATAGGGGGGCAGCTCCAAAGAAAAGGAGGAGACTTCCCCTTTGAGCAGCGTCTTTGTGAGGAATTTTGAGGCCACAAGCGTCATACATACAGAAAAGAGCACCGCGCAGACGAAGAGCCCCGTGGCGGTAAAGGAACTGCCCAGCCCCGTGCCCCCGGCAAAAAACAGCGTGATGAGGACGATGAGCGTGGGGAAACGGCCATTACAGGGCACCAGAGAATTGGTCAGCATAGCCACCAACCGTTCCCGGGGACTGTCAATGATGCGACAGCCGGTGACGCAGCAGGCGTTGCAGCCAAAGCCCATGCACATGGTCAGGGACTGGCGGCCGCTGCCCCCGGCACAGCGAAAGAAATGATCCAGATTGAAGGCGACCCGGGGCAGATACCCGGCGTCCTCCAGCAGGGTAAAGAGGGGAAAGAAGATGGCCATAGGCGGCAGCATCACCGACACCACCCAGGCGACCGTCCGATTCACGCCGTCCACCAGCGCCCCCGTCAGCCACCAGGGGGCACCGTGCAAAAGCTGCCGCAGCGGTTCCTGCCAGGAGAAAAGGAGGGAACTGAGCAGCTGGGAGGGGTAGTTGGCGCCGCTGATGGTCAGATAGAAGATGCCCGCCAGGAGCAGCAGCATAGCGGGAATACCGGTGGCCCGAGAGAGAAACAGCCGATCCAGCCGCCGGTCCCTCACCCGGGCAGAGGCGTCATCTCCGGTGATACACTCGCCGGCGACCTCCTCCGCCCGGCGCATAACGGAGGCGGCCAGCGCGTCGTGGAGCGTCTCCCCCTCCAGCCGGGCGTCGGCAAGAACCTCCAGCGCCCGGGGCAGCGCCTCCCGTACCTTTGGATTGTCCAGTAGCTGCTGACAACCGCCTTTTTGCTGCAAAAGCTGCAAAGCCGCCCAGCGGGAATCCTGCCCCGATTCCACCACCATGGCCGCAGCCGGCTCCAGCCGGGAGAGGGCGCGTTCTACGGCCAGATCATAAGAGATCACCTTTCCCTTGGCCGGTGCTTTCTGCCCGGCAGCGGCGGCAATGGCCTCTTTGACCGCCTCCAACCCCTCCCCGCTGCGCGCGGCGGCACCTACCACCGGAATACCCAAAAGAGACGACAGACGGAGAATGTCCACATGAATGTGTTTTTTGGCTGCCTCGTCCATCAGGTTAACGCACAGCACCACCGCCTGTGCCGCCTCATGTACCTGCAATACAAGATTTAAATTCCGCCGCAGGCTGGTGGCATCCGCCACCACCAGCGTGACATCCGCCTCGCCGGAGCAGATATAATCCCGGGCAATTTCCTCCTCCGGGGAGGAAGCGAAAAGGGAATAGGTACCCGGGAGATCCGTCAGTATGTAGGATCGGCCCTGCCAGCGGTAGGTGCCCTCCGCCAGCTCCACCGTCTTGCCCGGCCAGTTGCCGGTGTGCTGGTGCATCCCGGTGATGTGATTGAAAACAGTGGACTTCCCTACATTGGGATTTCCCGCCAGCGCCACGGTACAGACCTTTTCAGTTTGCATGGCACAGCCTCCTTTTTGTCGCAGTCTTTCCCTACAGCCTATGCGGGGCAGCCGGTGAACGACCAGAAAAATACGCTGCGGTGAAAAAAATATTGACATTGCCATAAATTGTCCTATACTGATACAGTAAAAGTTTGATATGACTAACAGGAGAAATGAATGAGTATCGTTTGGAAAATCATCTGGATCACAGCCATCGCGGGCGTGGGAGGAACAGGCCTTGGCGGCGTGATCTCCACGCTTTTCAAAAAGGATTCCAGCCGCACGGTGAGTCTGCTGCTCAGCTTTGCAGCCGGCGTTATGGTGAGTATCGTCTGCTTTGACCTGCTGGCCAACGCCATTGAGCCATCCGACGGCTCATCGCCACAGATCCTGCTGGCTATCGTTGGCACGCTGGGCGGCTATCTGGTTATCAGTCTTTTGAACTGGCTCATCGATCGGGATACCAACCATGAGGTGCAGCACATCGATGCCAATCACCCCAAAACCGCCGACGATCTGGATGAGCTGATCCACAGCGATTACTATTACACCCATAAGCGGCGTCAGTCTCACCCCCAGCTCTTTGTGGCCGGTCTGGTGATGGCTGCCGCCATTGCCCTGCATAATATGCCCGAGGGCATGGTCATCGGCGCCACCTTTGCCGGGATGGCAAAGGGCGGCATTCTTATGGCTACCGTCATCGGCCTGCACAACATTCCGGAGGGAATGGCGGTAGCGGTGCCTCTGATTTCCGGCGGTATGAACCCGGCAAAGGCGGTGCTGGTCACTGCCTCCAGCGGTGCGCCCACCATTATCGGTGCTGTGCTAGGCTACTATCTTGGTACCATGGGTACCACCGCGCTGGCGCTCTCCCTCAGCTTTGCCAGCGGTGCCATGCTCTATGTGGTGTTCGGGGAGCTGCTGCCGGAGGCTATTTTGATGTGGCGCTCCAAGGTGCCCGCCTTCGCCACCATCGTAGGCATGTTGCTGGGTATTCTGATTATCTATCAGTAAAGAAAATACATAAAAGGGTTCCGGTGTCAGCCGGAACCCTTTTCTTTTAAGCGGCATATATTGCCGTGAGGTGTTGCAATCTATGACAATACATGTGGTGACTGCCGGGGAGTCCATTGATTCTATCGCCAAGCTCTATGGCGTACCCCCGGAGCTTTTAAGTCGAGAGAACCAGGTGCCGTCGGACGGTTCCCTGGCCGTGGGGCAAACGTTGGTGGTGCTGACGCCCAATCAGGTACATACGGTGCGGCGGGGCGAAACGCTGTATATCATTGCCGCGCAGTACGGTGTGGATGTGCTGACGCTGTATCGAAACAACTATTTTCTCCACGGTCAGCCCATGATCATGCCGGGGGAAAAGCTGATCGTCTTTCAGGAGGGGGAGCGTCTGGGCACCGTGGGCGTCAACGGCTATGCCTACCCGTTTATTGACAAAGGGCTGCTGGATTCGGAACTGCCCTATATGACCTATCTGACCCCCTTTACCTATGGTATCTCCGAAAAGGGAGAGCTGCTGGACCTAAACGATACGGCGCTTCTGTCAGCGGCGGGGCGATATGATGTGCAGGGGCTGATGCACCTGTCCACTCTGACGGAAACGGGAGGCTTCAACAGTGAGCGGGCGGTGCTGGTGCTGACAGATGAATCAGTGCAGCGAAATCTGATCACGCAGGTAAAGGAGATGCTGCAGGCCAAGAATTTCTACGGTCTGGATGTGGATTTTGAATTTGTCCCCGGCGAGCAGCGGCAGGCCTATGCCGATTTCATCGACAGGCTGTGCACAGAGCTTAATCCTCTGGGCTATCCCGTCCTGGTGGCATTGGCGCCCAAAGCCAGCGCCGACCAAAAGGGGCTTTTGTACGAGGCTCACGACTATGAGCTGTTGGGCGCGGCGGCCAATGCGGTGCTGTTGATGACGTACGAATGGGGATACACTTACGGGCCGCCCATGGCTGTAGCGCCCCTGCCGGAAGTGGAAAAAGTGCTCTCCTATGCCCTTTCCGTGATCCCCTCCGAAAAAATATTTCTGGGGGTGCCCAATTACGGCTATGACTGGACGCTGCCCTTTGAGCAGGGCGTCACCAAGGCTCAGTCCATCTCTCAGGAGCAGGCCTTTGCGCTGGCCCGGCAGTACGGTGTGGAGATTCAATATGACGAAACGGCGCAGGCGCCTTTCTTTCACTACACGGACGCCGCGGGGAAAATGCACGAGGTCTGGTTTGAGGACGCTCGCAGCGCCGAGGCAAAGCTGCGCCTGATCGCGGAGAACGGCCTTCAGGGTGTGGGCTTCTGGAATTTGATGCGCCCCGCGCCCCAGACCTATCTGCTGCTAAACGCCCTTTATGAGATCGAAAAATTATAAGTCCCCACGCACGATAAAAAGGAAGCGGCGTCCATCGGAC
>JAAXZS010000150.1 GCA_012719745.1 Clostridiales bacterium
AATTTCCGCATGGCGGCGCGTTCCAGACCCATGCCGAATGCACAACCGGAGTACTCGTGGGTGTCAATGCCGCTCATCTCAATGATCTTGGGATTGCAGACGCCGGCGCCCAAAAGCTCAATCCAGCCCTCACCCTTGCAGGTGGG
The DNA here is from genome assembly GCA_012719745.1 of Clostridiales bacterium. Classification (GTDB taxonomy): domain Bacteria; phylum Bacillota; class Clostridia; order Oscillospirales; family Oscillospiraceae; genus Vescimonas. The sequence goes on from JAAXZS010000150.1 coordinate 147, forward strand.
GCAGCCCTTTCCACCGCACTTGTGGCACTGGACATCCATCTCGCAGGAGGGTTCCGTAAAGGGGAAGTGGTGGGGGCGGAAGCGGGTGACGGTGCCGGGGCCGTACATGGCCTCGGCCATCTTACTGAGGGTGCCTTTCAGATCGGCAAAGGTAATGTGCTTGTCGATGACAAGACCCTCCATCTGGTGGAACATGGGGGAGTGGGTGGCGTCCCCCTCGTCATTACGGTAGCAGCGGCCGGGAACCACGGCCCGGATGGGCAGTTCTTCGGATTCCATAATGCGGGCCTGCATGGGAGAGGTCTGTGTACGCAAAAGGGTGGTGCTGTCCTCGTCAAAATAGAAGGTGTCCGTCCACTCCCGGGCGGGGTGACCCTCGTCAGTGTTCAGACGGTCAAAGTTGTACGCGGAGAGCTCCACCTCGTTGCCCTCATACACCTTGAAGCCCATTCCAATAAAAATTTCCCGGAACCGCTCGGTGGAGAGGCTCATAGGGTGCATGTGGCCGATCTTCAGCTCCTCACCGGGAATGGTGACGTCCACCGCCTCCAGCTCCAGTTTGGCCTCCAGCGCGGCTGCCTCCAACTTGGCCTTGGCACCCTCCAGCGCCTTTTCCATGTTGGCGCGCACCTCGTTGGCCAGCTGCCCCATAACGGGACGCTCCTCGGCGGAGAGAGAGCCCATCTGCTTCAAAACGGCGGTCAGCTCGCCCTTCTTACCGATATACTTGACACGGATGGCTTCCAGATCCTCCATAACACCGGCATTTTCAATGGCTGAGAGCGCACTCTTGCGGATTTCTTCCAGTTGATGCTTCATAATGTTTCTGACACTCCTTACTTGGTATTTGCAAATAGATAGGGAATCGGGGCAATAAAAAAAGCCCTCATCCCGAAAAAGGGACGAAAGGCAAACATACTTTCCGTGGTACCACCCAGCTTCGCGCAAAAATCGCGCGCACTCATTGACCCTGTTAACGGAGGGAAAACCGACCCCGCATTTCCTCGCGGCAGTTCCCGGGCGAACCAAGCGACACATCCCAAACTGGCTTTCAGCCGGTGACCAGTTCTCTCTGCGGGGTGCAAACTCACTTACCTTCCCGTTCATCACATTTCACAATATATAATGTTTATAACACAAGCTGACAAAAGTTGCAAGAATTATTTTCCTTGATTTTGTGATAAAAAATGATTCCAAGCCGCTCTATGAGTGGTATACTATTGAAAAGTGCAGGGAGGTCGTATGAATGAAAGAAATCACAGCGTCTTATGTAAAGAGCGTCCTCCCCACCCGCAATCCGGAGGGACACAAGGGGGACTTCGGCAAGGTTTACTGCCTCTGCGGCAGCGTGGGCTATACCGGTGCGCCTGTTTTTGCCAGCCGTGCCGCCGTCCGAACCGGCGCGGGTCTTGTGTATCTGGGCGTGCCGGAGAGCGTCTATCCGGTGGTAGCGGTCAAAAGCGATGAGGCTATGCCACGGCCGCTGCCGGCGGAGAAGGGCAAGCTTTCCCTGACAGCGCAGTTTGAAATCGAACAGGAGATCAGCCGGTGCGATGCGGTGCTGATGGGCTGCGGCATCGGCCGGAGCGCGGAATCGGACACACTACTGCGGCGTCTGACGCTGAACTGTCCCAAACCACTCCTTCTGGACGCCGACGGCATAAACGCGTTTGAATCGCATATAGATGAAGTGGACACTCGCGGGACCGTCACCGTGATGACGCCCCATGAGGGAGAATTCCGCCGGGTGGGCGGTGATTTATCAGTAGGTCGGGAGGCCGCGGCGGCAGCATTTTCCCGCCGCCACGGTGTCTATCTTGTGCTGAAGGGGCACCGCACGGTGGTGGCTGCCCCGGACGGCCGGATGGCGGTGAATCCCACCGGCAATGCCGGCATGGCCAAGGGCGGCAGCGGCGACGTGCTTTCGGGTATGCTGTTGGCGCTTCTGGGGCAGAAGGTGGAGCCCTTTGCGGCCTGCTGCGCCGCCGTATGGCTTCACGGAACCGCCGGTGATCTGGCGGCGGCAGAGAAGGGGGAGGCAGGCATGACCCCCACCGACCTGCTGGAGCAGATACCCTACGCCATCAAAAATCTATAATCGGAGGGCTTTCCCGTGCGTAAGATGCTGTTATTTTGCGCACCAATGATACTCCTGCTGCTGTGCTCCTGCGGCGCCACGGCGGGTCAGACAGAGAACTTACAGACTCAGTACCAGAATGTGCAGACCGCCTCCATGGAGGCGGAGATTACCAGCCATCTGGAAAAGGACGACCGCACCTTTACGCTGCGGTGTGACTATGACGCGGCGGGAAAATCCACTATATCGGTGCTGGCTCCGGCGGATATGGCAGATCTCAACGCCGTGGTGG
>JAAXZS010000116.1 GCA_012719745.1 Clostridiales bacterium
GCATCGGCACAACTATACCGATACATATAATAATGGTATAAGAGGAAACCTTCTTTGAAGCAAGCTTCAAAGAAGGTTTCCTCTTTTTTGGCGGACAGGGTGGGATTCGAACCCACGTACGGTTGCCCGTAACCTGATTTCGAGTCCGTTGTGGTACTCGGAAGATAGCAGAAAATAGGCGCTGACAGTGGAAGTTAAAAGAGGCTGAAACCCTTGATAAATCAAGGGTTTCAGCCTCTTTTTTTGCGTTTTATTAGGTGTGACAAGGCATCTGCCAAAACGTCGTTTTTGACGCCGATTTTGGAAAAAGGAGAGAACTAGGAGAGAACTGAACCCCTGATACCGCAAGGCATCACAAACCCCTCTCTGGAAAAAGGAGAGAACTGAAACCAACATATCTCAAAAACACTCTCAGCCGAGATTTTAAGCCGTTGACAAATATGATCGGGAGAGTGGTTTTATGAATCAGTCTGGCGTATACGGATGGCTCCTTCAGGAGTACCCATCCACAATTACAAAAGAACAGCTTTATAAGGTTTGCCATATCAGTAAGCGCACAGCGCTTCATCTTTTAGAACATGGCATTATTCCATGCCAAAGTACGGGAAAGAAAACCCGTAAGTATACGATTGCTACGGCAGACGTAATTGCATTTTTGGAAAAGCGAGATAAAGACCCGGAATATGGGCTTGCCCCTGAAGGCTGGTACATCGGTATATCAAAGCCCTTAGATTATTCTTTAACACCGGAAGCTTTTGAGCAGATGGAATGTTATTACCGTGAAGAAATGGAGAAATATCCCGATGTAATGTCTGTAATGGACGTTGCTGATTTAACAGGGTATGTGAAAACCACCGTGGTGAATTGGTGCGGTAAGCAGCAGCTCCGACATTTCTACATCGGGCAAAAGTATAAAATCCCTAAACCATGGCTTTTAGAGTTTTTACTGAGTGTTGATTTTCGCACAATTACGGTCAAGTCCAGAAAACATAAAGCCCATTTGGCTGCGTTGGCACATATGGATGAAAAGTGTATTACTCAGAACGGCATCGACCCCGTTATTTCACTTCAAAAGAAAGGAAAAACCCATCATGAACGCTAATATCATCGCCATCGCTAACCAGAAAGGCGGTGTCGGTAAGACCACCACTAGCTCGAATCTTGGAATCAGGTTAGTCCAGGAGGGCAAGAAAGTCCTGCTGGTAGATACTGACCCGCAGGGCAGCTTAACGATCAGCTTGGGATACAATCAGCCGGACACACTGCCGATAACACTGGCGACTGCCATGAGCCGCCAGCTCATGGATGAACCGCTTGAAGCGAATGCCGGTATCCTGCACCACAAAGAAGGCATTGACCTTATGCCTGCCAACATCGAGCTATCCGGCTTGGAGGTATCGCTTGTGAACGCCATGAGCCGGGAAAAGGTTCTGAAGCAATATCTCGATACCGTGAAGCGCGAGTACGATTACATCATTCTTGACTGTATGCCGTCGCTGGGGATGCTGACGATCAATGCGCTTGCTGCCGCCGACAGTGTGCTGATTCCCGTTCAGGCTCAATATTTACCGGCAAAGGGCTTAGAACAGCTTTTGCAGACCGTAAACAAGGTGCGTCGTCAGATTAACCCCAAGCTCAAAATTGACGGCATTTTGCTCACCATGGTGGACAGCCGCACCAATTATGCCAAGGAGATCAGCTCTTTGCTCCGAGATACATATGGCACAAAGCTGAAGGTGTTTGCTACGGATATTCCTCATTCTGTCCGTGCCGCAGAAATCAGCGCCGAGGGCAAGAGCATTTTCACACATGACCCCAAAGGAAAGGTTGCGGAAGCGTATCATGAGCTGACGAAGGAGGTGATAAAGATTGAAAAGCAGCGACAGAAAGCTAAATCTGACCTCCTACGATGATATTTTTCAAACGGAAGAATCCCGCGCTGACCATCAGCGCGAGAAAATCGTAGAGCTTCCCATTTCAGAGCTGCATACATTTCCCAATCATCCGTTTATCGGGATTGTACGCGACTGCGGCATCACACCCGAAATGCTTGCAGAAATCATGAAAAGCATGAAGAAAAAGCCCCTGCCGGATACCACCGGCTATCACAACGAAAGTGAGGAAATTACTCATGAAACCAAAATTTAAGCTGTTCGCCTGTCTCCTTGCCGTCATGTGCTGCATGGCGGCTTTTTCTATGACTGCCTTCGCCAGCGACGGCGGCTGCTATGCGTCGGATGAAAGCGGCGTGGCAACGCCACCGGATTCCATCGACAGCATTACCGTTTCCACTGAGGGCGTAAAACTGTCGGAAAATCAGGGAAGCGAACCACTTACGCCGGACGGCAATTTATCCTTGATCGATGATGTGCATCAGGTGGAGACCTATGCAAGCTCCGAATCAGAACAAAAGGATAAGCAGTTTATTACCGTACAGAGTAAAAACGGCAATTACTTTTACATTGTCATTGACCGCAGCGGCGACACGGAAAACGTGTATTTCCTGAACCTTGTGGATGAAGCTGACCTGATGGCGCTTATGGAAGATGGCGATAGCGGCGATACGCTGGTTTGTACCTGTACTGATAAATGTGTCGCCGGGGATATAGACGGTACCTGTCCCGTATGCAAAAGCAATATGAGCGAATGTGCCGGCAAGGAAGCAGTCGCTGCGCCGGAACCGGATGCCACAACCGAGCCGGATACTGACCCCGCCGACAGTAAAAAATCCGACAATAACAGCGGACTTCTGCTCATTGTCCTTGTGCTTGCCCTTGCGGGCGGCGGCGCTGTCTATTGGTTCAAGTTCCGCAATAAGAAGCCCGACACCAAAGGACCCGCCGACCTCGACAATTACGACTACGGTGAGGATGACGATGATGAGGAATACGAAACCGAAGCCGATGAACCGGAGGAAGCCGACGCGGAGGATACGGAGAAATGACACTTTTTACAAACAATCCATTGGAACGTATGATGCAGCAGCGTCCGAGAGCCGGTAAGCGCGACGATACGCCGCGCACTATCGCGCCGGAGGGACACTTCTGCCACGGCTGCGGGAGCTTTGGCACTGTCTGCGTCCGCCCCTGTTATCGTGACGCAAAACAGTCAAAAAAGCAGCAGCCTGAATTGTAAATTTTCTATTTTGTATTGCTAATGTGCGGACAAAAGCATATAATATGGATGTAAGTAAAACCGTAGCAGCCGAAAGGAGCGAAAACGATATGGCTAAAACATCGAATTTATATGCACGAATCGAGCCTGATGTAAAAGAACAGGCCGAAACGATTTTGTCCGCACTTGGTATCCCTGTATCCAACGCCATCAATATGTTCTATAAGCAAATTATCATGCAGCGCGGCATTCCCTTTGAAATGAAGCTGCCGCAGGGACATGTACTGGATATGAGCCAGCTCACCGAGCAGCAGCTTCACGCCGAGCTTGAAAAGGGCTATGCCGATATTGCTGCAGGACGTACCAAACCTGCAAGCGAGGTGTTTGATTCCATCCGAAAGGATTACGGCGTATGAGCTATGCCGTGGAGATTTCCGCGCAGGCGGAGGCCGATCTTAGAGGTGTTTTCGAGTATATTGCCTTTGAGCTGCAATCCGTTCAAAATGCAACAGCGCAGCTATCCCGGCTACAGGAAAACATTTATGCTCTTGATGAAATGCCGGAGCGGTATCGGCGCTACGACAAAGAGCCGTGGCGCTCTCGCGGTCTGCGCATCATGCCGGTAGACAATTTCTGCGTGTTTTACATTCCAGACATGGAAAAAAGCACAGTATCTATCGTCCGGGTCATGTATGGTGGCCGTGACATCGAAACCGAGCTTGCAAAGCACACAAGCGAATAACGCAATTAAAAATTTTGCAGCGAAAGGCAGTCCTTCGGGGCTGTCTTTTTTGCTGCCAAAAACAGGAGGACAAACTATGTCTCAACACAAATTAGTCATCGCGGAAAAACCGTCCGTCGCTCAGTCTATTGCCGCCGTGATTGGTGCCAAGCAACGGCATGACGGGTATTTGGAGGGCAGCGGCTACCTCGTGTCCTGGTGTTTTGGACACCTTGCCGAGTTTGCCGCGGCTGATAACTACAACCCCGATTACGCAAAATGGCGATATGATGATCTGCCTATCATCCCCGAAACGTGGCAGTACTCCATCAGCCGCGATAAGGGCAAACAGTTTACCTTACTTCGCGACCTGATGAGCCGTGCTGATGTAACAGAAATTATTAACGCCTGTGATGCTGGGCGCGAAGGAGAGCTGATTTTCCGAAACGTATATACCCTCACAGGGTGCCAAAAGCCCATGCTCCGTTTGTGGATTTCCTCTATGGAAGATGAAGCTGTCCGCAAGGGATTTGCCGCGCTTTGTCCGGGAGCCGAATACGACGGGCTGTATCAGTCGGCACTTTGCCGCGCCAAGGCAGACTGGCTCGTTGGGATCAATGCCACACGGCTCTTTTCCGTCCTGTACCACCGAACCCTCAATGTCGGGCGCGTCATGTCCCCGACACTGGCAATGATCGTTCAGCGTGAAGCGGAGATCTCTGCCTTCGTGCCGACATCGTTTTATGTCCCGACTCTTAAATGCAGCAGTTTTGACGCTTCTGCCGAGAAGTTCTCTAAAAAGGATGAGGCGGAGCAGGTTGTAAACGCCTGCCGAGATCGCCCAGCTACGGTCGTATCAGTGGAGCGCAAGGAAAAGTCTGAAAAAGCACCGCTGCTCTATGACCTGACAGCGCTCCAGCGTGATGCCAACCGTCTGCTTGGCTACACTGCCCAGCAGACGTTGGATTATCTCCAGTCCCTCTATGAAAAAAAGCTCTGCACGTATCCCCGAACCGATGCCCGATTCCTTACGGATGACATTGTAAGCGTTGTTCCTGATTTGGTTGCCGTGTCCGCTACTATTCACGGAACGAATGCCCCTGAAAAGCAGAACATAAAGCAGGTGTGCAGCAGTTCTAAGGTCAGCGACCATCATGCCGTTGTGCCGACCCTGAGCGCCAAAGGCGCAGCGGTCTCTGCACTTCCAACCGGTGAGCTTGAGGTTTTGAAGCTTGTGGCACGTCAGCTCCTGTGCGCCGTCAGTGAGCCGTTTCGATATGCAGAAACTGTGGCCACGCTCCAGTGTGCCGGATATACATTTATCGCCAAAGGCAAGATGGTGATCTCTCCAGGCTGGAAATACTATCTGCCGCAGGAACAGCAGGAAAAGCCCCTGCCGGAACTCGCTGAAAATCAATCCATTCCCATAACCGATGCCACGGTAAAAGAAGGAAAAACTACGCCGCCCAAGCATTTTACCGAAGATATATGTTATGAAAGGTGGTTTAAGAAACTGCCCAAATACAATAACGCGGCGGCTCATTTGTGGTGAATGAAAGCAGGTTTGCGGGGAAAAGGAGATGGTTCAGCCTTAAGAGAGCCGTGGGACACAGAATACGGATGAACTGTGTGCAGTATTTAAAAC
>JAAXZS010000158.1 GCA_012719745.1 Clostridiales bacterium
CCAACACAGCTAGTTCCCGAAAACAAATCACCAAATGTATATCCTTCAATTTCATATTTTTCGATAATATCTTCTATAGTATTCAGCAACTTTGCTTTGCTGCCTAAATATCTCATTTTATCACCTTTCTAGTTGTTCTATTTTTCTTTTTCCTCATCGGGTTGATATTCTAGTAAATCACTTAAATCGCAATCGAGAACCCTGCAAATATTACTAAGCATTTCTAAATCGACCCTTTTAACTTTCTCGTGGTACAAATCACCGATGGTATTTGGCCGCACGCCAACCAACTCGGCAAGGGCTTTTCTTGTCATTTTATTTTTGCCTAATAGTTCAGATAATTTAATTCTAATCAAAATATCACCTCAGAGCACTAAATAACTAATATCGATAAAAAATAACATATTTTGATTATAACATAACGATGGGTGTTTTTCAATATGAAGATAATCTTAGTTCGCTTATACAGTTACCGAATTTTATTCTGAAGCCTATTGTACCAGTAGTTGCAATTGGCACTTCCTGAGCAATTATTAATAGCCACCTTATCAACTCACTTAGTCATCGACGATATTTGTTGATGATTTCTCAAATTCACCAATCTTCGATAACTTCCCACAAAGCAAAAATCCGTGATTATCCTTCCGGCTTAGAACCAGACCTCAAATCACGGAAAGCCTTTATTTACTTATCTTATTACACTCTCACTTATCCACCCTTGACATCAATACCACCGTCTCAACATGCACCGTGCTGGCAGTGGCCATGTGCAAGCGCATCAAGGGCATTCACTTCCCCATGATGATCGTTGCCGGTTACTGCACTTCCTGCCTGGGCCAGACGCTCAGCCCCACCTGTGCCGTGTATGGCCTGCTGGCGACTGAAGGCAACTATATGCAGGACTATTTCGATCGTACACTTTCCCAGGCGGAAACCGTTTATAACCCCGCAAATATTGCAATGTTCCTGACTTTGGCCATTCTCACCATGGTGATTGCCGTGGTTACTCGCCCGCCGATTACCGCCGACCTGAGCTTCGCCGCTAACGACGCCGAACTGGAGCGTGAGCGTGAGTGGATGAAGACCGACCGGTCCAATTTCGCCGGCAAGCTGAATGGCAGCCGGATTATTATGTGGCTCATTGGTCTTTGCGGTATTGTTGTGATCCTCCACGAGTTCATCACCAAGGGCTTTTTGGGCGCGCTGAGCCTGAACTTCATCATCACCTTCTTCCTGACCGTGAACTGCTTCCTTTATAGTACACCCACCGCTTTCATCGGCGCCCACAAGGACTGCATGAAGCTGGGTACCGAAGTTATGTTCCAGTTCCCGTTCTACGGAGGCATTGCCGGCATCATGTCTTCCTCCGGCCTGGCTGCTCTGGTGGTGTCCGGTCTGGTCCAGATCTCCACCGTAAAAACTCTGCCGGTGGTGGCCTACCTGTCCGCCGCAATCGTCAATCTTTTCATTCCCTCTCAGGGCGGTCAGTTTATCATCCAGGGGCCCCTGCTCATGGATGCGGCACAGCACCTTGGTTCCAACATGATTACCGTTGTCAACGGCTTTGTCTATGGCGACCAGGTCACCAACCTGATTCAGCCGCTGTACATCATTCCCGCCCTGGCTATGACCGGTACCAAGCTCAAACACGTGTGGGGTTTCATGGCCTTTATTTGCGTGTTCTGGTTGATTATCACCATTATCGGGCTGATGGTTTTCCCCGTAATTTTCTAAGCATTTCGTAAATGGTGTAGAGCTTTCCAACTTGTTGGAAAGCTCTACATCAAATCTTAAAAAGGAGTATACAATGGAAAATATTGTAATTACCGGTGCGGCGCGCACAGCGGTGGGCGCCTATCTCGGCAGTTTGAAAACAGTGGAAGAACAAGACCTGTGTGCAGCTGCAATCAAAGAAGCCGCCAAACGCTCCTGCATCAAACTGGGACAGCTGGATCAGGTGATAATGGGCGATGTTTACGGCTACACACCCAATGTTTCCCGCTGTGCCGCGCTGTTGGCTGGTGTGCCGGAGGAAGTGCCCGCCTATACGGTGGACCGGCAATGCGCCTCTTCCATGCAGGCGGTCATGAGCGGTATGTATGAACTGATGGCCGGTGAGGCTGACATCATCTGTGCCGGCGGTGTAGAGGTCATGTCCCGTCTGCCTTATTATTTGGATCCATCCGCTCGCTATGCGCCCTTGCGTATGGGTGACAAACCGCTTTATGATACCTTCGCCCACGGTGTGACGATCTGCCAGCCCAAGGCGTTGTATCCCGATCTCAACATGGGACTGACCGCGGAAAACGTGGCCGCGCGCTACGGCATCACCCGTGAAGAACAGGACGCCTTTGCACTGGACAGCCAGCGCAAGATGGCGGCGGCACAGGAGCAGGGAAAATTTGACGAGGAAATCGTTCCCGTTGAGGTTGTGGACCGCAAGAAAAGTTTTATTTTCAACAAAGATGAACACAACCGCCCCGATACCACCATGGAATCTCTCGCCAAGTTGAAGCCGGCTTTCAAGGCCGGCGGCACGGTGACTGCCGGCAATGCCTCCGGTATGAACGACGGCGCTTCCGCGGTCATTCTGATGACGGAGCGCAAGGCAAAGGAGCTGGGGCTCGCCCCGTTGGCCCGCATTGTGGCCATGTCCAGTGCAGGACTGGATCCGCGTGTGATGGGACTTGGCCCTGTTCCGTCCAGCAATAAGGCACTGAAAAAAGCCGGCCTGACCTTGAATGACATGGACATTATTGAGCTGAATGAGGCATTTGCCGCGCAGTCGCTGGGTTGTCTGAGAGAGTTCGGTGTTGCAGTCGGCAGTGAACTATATAAAAGGATTAACGTAAATGGCGGTGCCATTGCCCACGGTCATGCGTTGGGCAATACCGGTACACGCATCATTACCACCATGTTATATGAGCTTAAACGCCGGGGCGGCCGGTACGGACTGGCAACGCTGTGTATCGGCGGCGGTCAGGGCATGGCCTGTATCGTGGAAAATCTGCAGAACCGTTAAGAGCGGGAACGGGAGAATTCAATCCCATACTGTCGGATCTTTCGTGAGAGCGTGGCGGCGCTGACATGCAGCAGCTCGCCAGCCTGCCGCAGACTGCGTGTCTTGGCAAGGGCGTCGATAATCATTGCCTTTTCAATTTCTGCCTTCGACTGCTCCATATTCAGGGAATGTGTTTCCGTTGGCTCGGCAGCAGCCGGTTGCACAGCCGAGGAAAGATCGCTCTCGGTATCAAGCAGCCCGCGCAGCATCGTTTCGTCGACCTCGTTAATGCCGGAGTGACAGATCACCAGGTATTCAATGACGTTTTCCAGCTCGCGCACATTGCCAGGCCAAGGATATTGCTTCAGCACTTGAAGCAGTCTGTCATTGAGTGAAAGGTTAGCGTTGTATTTCTCCATGAAGATGTGAAGGAAATAGTCACACAGCATGGCAATGTCTTCGGGGCGTTCCCGCAGGGGTGGGATATGAATGGGGACCACCCGCAACCGGTAATAAAGATCTTGACGGAACGACCCGTCCTGTACCCGCTGCTTCAGGTCCGCATTGGTGGCTGCAATAATTCGCAGATCCAGCGGAATTGGCTTCGTGCCGCCGATATGCATGATCTCCCTGTTTTGAATGGCCCGCAGGAGCTTGACCTGAAGATCCATGGACATCTCGCCAATTTCATCGAGCAGGATGGTCCCATGATTGGCCACTTCAAAAAGACCCTTCTTCCCCTGTGTGCCGGCGCCGGAAAAGGCACCCTTCTCATAACCGAACAGCTCGGATTCCAGAAGAGCGGCGGGTATAGCGGCACAGTTTACCTTGATAAAAGGCTTTCCCTGCCGCGCACCGCCATGATAGATCTCATCGGCAAGGACTTCCTTGCCCACGCCGGATTCGCCGGTGATCAGCACGGTGGCGTCCGTGGGAGCTACCTTCCGCGCCAGTTCCCATACCGCTTTGATTTGGGGTGAATGACCCACAAACCGGGTCGGTTCTGCGGTATGGTCTATAATTTGAATGTTCTCGGGTGCGTAACCCTTCACCTCATCCAAAAATCGCGTATAATCGTCCTTGAGCGCCGTAAGCGTCAAAATGGGGCGGCTGGTCACGATAATTTGTTTCAGCTCACCGTCGCCGTCCAACAGGGGAACACCAATGGTATAGCCCATTCGCGGTTTATCCGTCCGATAGGTGGTTGACAGACGAAAAACCTTCTGCTTCGTGTTTATCACCGCCATCGTTGAGCCGCCGGTGAACACGCCGTTTTTGATAATGTCCGCTACATACTTGTGAAGGACATCCTCCGGCGGCACTCCGGTATTTCGGGAGTAGGCGGGGTTGATGTAAAGTACATAACCGTTTTTGTCGGTAATGAACACACTTTCATCTATGTGTTCAACTACCTCCTTGAAGTCAATTCTGTCCGCTGCGATAGCGTCCATATCCTGCAGCAGGGTTTGAAACTGCGTTGCATCCAAATTCCCGCTCTGCTGGTATGCATCAAACATGGCGCGAGCTTTTTGGCGGATCTGATCGAATGACGACATGAATCGTTCGCCTCCCCTATGTATTTCAAAACTTTTTTAATGATAACATATCACATAAATAAATGCAAAAATCACAGTGAAACTGAAAGGGGTACTGAAAAATGAAAAAATGGAATATAGGTGTCTTGGGTGGAGGAAAAATGGGCGTAGGCATTGCCCAGCTCTTTGCAATGAAGGGCTTCTCTGTTAAAATAATTTATGTGGGAAACGATAAGGAACGGGGGGATTCCCGCTCTAACATGGAAAAGAACCTGCAGGTCCTGTCAGAGAATGATGTGCTGGACAGTAAGGACATTCCCACTATTCTGGATCACGTGACCTACACGGAGGATGCGGCAGAGGTGGCAAATTTTGCCGATATTATTTTTGAGTGCATTGTGGAAAAGCTGGAGGTCAAGCAGGAATTCTTCAAAATGCTTGATTCGATCTGTCCTCCCAATGTTATTCTCGCCTCCAACTCTTCTGCCATCAGCACCACGGAAATTGCAGCCACCTCCGTACATAAAGAGCGCATTGTCGGCACGCACTATTGGAATCCCGCCTATCTGATCCCTCTGGTGGAGGTCGTCAAGACGAAATATGCCAGCCCGGAAATTATTGACCGGGCTTTTGAAATCCTCCGCGATGGCGGAAAGACGCCCGTTCTGGTGCGCAAGGATGTCCCTGGTTTTCTGGCGAACCGTCTCCAGCACGCACTGTTTCGCGAGGCGATCTCCATTGTGGAAAACGGCATTGCCAGCCCGGAGGACGTGGATGAGGCGATCAAGTGCAGCTTCGGTATGCGTGTGGGCATTTCCGCACCGTTTGAAGTAATGGATATGGGTGGTCTGGATCTGACCTACAACATTCATTCCTATCTCTTTCCCCACATTGAGGATACACATGAAGCGCAGAAACTTCTCACCGACCACATGGCCAAGGGTGAGCTTGGCTTTAAGACAGGCGGCCACGGCTTTGTGGAACGGACACAGGAGGAGATGGACGCAGCCAACAAGAATTTGATTGTAAAGCTTATCAAGGTGGCGAAAGCCCTTGACCGCCTGTAAGCTGAATTGAGCGCAGCAGACATTTCTGTACCGCAAAAGATAAGGAGAAGATAACTATGGCATTGATGAGCGCAAAAGAATACATTGATTCCCTGCGCAAGCTGAATACCCGTGTGTACATGTTTGGCAAGAAGATCGACAACTGGGTGGACGATCCCATGATCCGTCCCTCCATCAACTGCGTGGCGATGACCTATGCACTGGCGCAGGACCCCCAGTACAAGGAACTGATGACCGTCAAGTCCAGCCTGACCGGCCACACTATTAACCGTTTCACCCATCTGCACCAGAGCAAAGAGGACCTGATCAACAAAGTTAAGATGCAGCGCCTTCTCGGTCAGAAAACTGCCAGCTGCTTTCAGCGCTGCGTGGGAATGGACGCTTTCAACGCCGTCTATTCCTCCACTTTTGAGATAGATGAAAAATATGGTACCCACTACCATAAGAACTTCGTGGACTTCCTCACTATGGTACAGGATGACGATCTGACGGTAGACGGCGCCATGACCGACCCTAAGGGCGACCGTTCCAAGGCACCCCACGAGCAGGCCGACCCTGATATGTTCGTCCATGTGGTGGAGCGCAGACCGGACGGCATCGTGGTGTGCGGCGCTAAGTGTCACCAGACCGGTTCCATCAATTCCCACTGGCACATCTTCATGCCTACCATCGCCATGAGCGAGCAGGATAAGGCATGGGCTGTTTCCTTTGCCTGCCCGACAGATGCCGAGGGACTTTACATGATCTACGGCCGCCAGAGTTGTGATACCCGCAAGCTGGAGGGCTGCTCCATCGATGTGGGTAATGCCAAATTCGGTGGACAGGAGGCACTGGTCGTTCTGGACCATGTGTTCATTCCCAACGAGTATATCTTCCTCAACGGCGAATATGACTTCGCCGGTATGATCGTTGAACGCTTTGCGGGCTATCACCGCCAGAGCTACGGCGGATGCAAGGTGGGCGTGGGCGACGTGGTCATCGGTGCGGCGGCGCTGGCCGCCGAGTACAATGGAGTGGAAAAGGCCAGTGCGGTGAAGGATAAGCTGATCGAAATGACCCACCTGAACGAAACACTCTACTCCTGCGGCATCGCCTGCTCCTGCGAGGGCTGCCCCACCAGAGCGGGCAACTATCAGATTGATCTGCTGCTGGCCAACGTGTGCAAGCAGAACGTGACCCGATTCCCTTACGAGATTGTGCGCCTTGCCGAGGACATTGCGGGTGGATTGATGGTCACCTTGCCGTCGCAGAAGGACTTTGAGTCCGATATGGTGGTGGGCAATCACGGCGAGACTATCAGCGAGATCTGTAACAAGTATTTTGCTGCCCGGAAAGGTGTTTCTACCGAAGACCGCCAGCGGGTCATGCGCTTTCTGGAAAATATATGCCTTGGAGCGGCGGCAGTCGGCTATCGAACCGAGTCCCTGCATGGGGCCGGTTCGCCACAGGCACAGCGCATTATGATCGGCCGGCAGGGCAATATCCAAGGTAAAAAAGAAATGGTCAAAGCTATTGCCGGTATCAAAAAATAGGGAAATACTAAGGCAGTTGATCAACACATTTCTCGATCCTGCAACCGAAAAACGCTGCTATTTAATTCGGGGGCCTGTCTACTCTGACAGGCCCCCTTTTCTACCCGCTTGACGCTTAGAAAAAGGCACCCATCCGAAGATGAGTGCCTTTTTTCAAAGTAATTCATGATTATGCGTGCTTTATACAATTTCTGAGGAAAGCTGTATGTGCCGGATCAATTACTGACCTTAAAACCTGCGCCTGTTCCGGACATGCGCAGTACACCAAGCGCCAGGCCAATGCCAAGCAGCAGGACAGACCAGAGAAAAAACTATTATCGCCGGCTGGCGACACGTTCGTATCTTGGGTTGCGTCACCGCTTTGGAAGGTGTCCCAAGCCAATAGTCTCTTCCATGAATTGACAGGAGTAGGTCATGACACCCTCGCTGGCAGAGGCGGACTACCGGGTAATGTGGCCATTTCGGCCTGTCGCCAAAGAGCCTGCGGCACTATTTCAGAAAAATTTTGCTTTGTTTAAGTGCCCCGGTTATCTGCCACCTGCTTAAATTTTTCCGTCGCCCCGTCGCTCTTAGATAGATTCCAGATAACGGGAGATAAAGTGCAGTGCACTGCCCGCGGCGATGGCTTCTGTGCGGTACAGACATTCGTGCAAATACTCGGCATCGGATTCGAAAGAGTTAAGCCTCTGAGTGCGAAGCTTAATTTCATCCATATAGGGGAACAGATGAGCCCCTACATATCCGCCCAATATAATCGGACAATCAAAGAGCATATAGAGGGTATTCACTGTAAAGGCAAGGTTGTCCAAATATGTGTCGAACCTTTCTGCCGCCTGCCCGTCGCCGCTTTGAAGCAAGGCAAAATAATCGGCGATTCGCCCGTCTGTCATGTTGGAGAGCTCTGTTGCGGCCAAATACCGGGCTACGCAGCCTTGCTGCCCGCAATAGCAGCGCCGTCCGCCCCGCTCAATGCAGATGTGTCCCACCTCGCCGCTGCGGTAGTGACTGCCGGTGTAGGTTTGTCCGTTGATAATGACGGAGCCTCCCACATTATTGGATAGCATCAGGTAAAATGCAGTTTTTATGTCAGGATCGGCCCATGTTTCAGCAAAACCGGCGGCATTGGCGTCATTCATTAAAGCGGTCGGAAAGGGTATATAGGTGGAAAACTCTGCACAGGTGGAGCCGGTAAAATGGAGAATCTCACCGTAAAATACTGTTTGATTATCGGCGGTAACCAGCCCCGGGACACCAATTCCCACGCCCAGTATTTTTTCGTCAGGCAGCTGAAGAGCCGTCATGCATTTTCTTACCATTTTCCCCAGGTAACGATAGTAGGCGTCACTTTTTTCAAACTTACGCCGCGTGTTTTCCTGGTAAATAACAGAACCGGTTAAATCCACGGCCACGGTGGACACGTGGTTGCGGGTAATATCAAGACCGATGGCGACCTTGGCGTCTTTTACAATGCCGTAGGTCTTGGCTCGGCGTCCTCCTGTATTTCCTTCTGTTCCACATTCGGTGACCAACCCCTGCTCACACAGGGCGTTAATATTTTGCGTAACAGTGGGAAGGCAGAGTTGAAGGGTATTGACAATGTTTTGCTTGGTCAGCCCATCACTCTTCCTAAGCAGCTGAAAAACATTGGTATGATTCTTCTTTTGAATCTCCATGTTGGCTGTTTTTTTCGTTGCCATGAAATTATAACTCCGATCTTTTGCAAATTCGATTATAAAAATGCTTTTGTAATTATACCATATCTGTTTAATATATCAAGTTAATTCTTTCACACTGTTATTTTCGACAAAAAGGTGTCAGGTACATTTGCAAATATGCTGAAAATGAGGAATAGTATTGACAAGCGTAGCTGCTCCTGTATAATAATAATATAAATTCATTTTGTTAATCTAATTACAAAAATGAATTAAAAGAAACGATGTATCGTTTTATCAGAAGAAAAGGAAGGATCGAAAATGAAAAAGGTTTTGGCACTGGTACTGGCTGCTCTCATGACCCTTAGTCTCTTGGTGGGTTGCGGCAGCAAAGCTCCCGCGGCGGGCGGTGATTCTGAGAAAAAGACTCTGCCAATTGGACTGGCACTTTCCGGCATCAACAGCAATGCTATTTTTATCGACATGGCAAAAGACATTCAGGCAAAGTGTGATGAGGCTGGCTACAAACTGATGACAGCTGATATTGCGGAAGATCCCAACAAGGTTGTAACGGCACTTGAAAACTTTATTAACGGCGGATGCAATGTAATCATCTTCCAGAACTATGCTGAAGAAGCGTGTGCATCTTTGATGCAGGAAGCCATTGAAAAGGGCATCATTATCGGATCCTACGACTATACCTCTGATTATGCACAGTATGCATGCATTGCTTCCAACTATGAAGTGGGCAAGGTAATCGGGCAGCAGTGTGGTCAGTGGGTAGAGGCCAACGAGGGAAGCAAGAAGGTTGCCCTTTGCAGCTATTCTCCTCTGGACTTCCTGGTGGAACGTGAAAAGGGCATGAGAGATGGCTTTGCCGAGGCTTGTCCCGATGGCGAAATCGCCATTACACTGGATGCCGGCTTTACACCTGATGGTGTGGTTGCCGGTGAGAACTTCCTGCAGGCGGCTCCTGATCTGCAGGCTGTCATGGGCATCAACGACGGTGGTACACTGGGCGTATATGAAGCTTTCAAGGCGGCAGGTATGAGCATGGAGAAGAGCAAGGTCGGTATCTTCGGCTGCGATGCCAGTGTGGACGGCATTAACGCCATCAAGGAGAACGATATGTTCCTTTGCACCATTGACCTGGATCTGGTCAATCAGGTTTCCCAGCTGTACCAGCGCTGCGTTGACGCGGCTCTGGGCGGCACGATTGACGAATCCCAGAAGGTTGTTACTTATCCCGTTAATCCTGTATATCTGGCCGACATAAAGTGATTGCATTGGCATAGGTACGGCTCATATATAAACAGAATACTGACATAACGTAGCTGGATGAAAGGAATGGGCCGACAGTGGAGAGACTGCTGTCGGCTCATCCTGCCAAAGGCTGGGCAAGTTGAAAGGATCAGAGGGCAATGGAAGAGATCAATATTCTGGAACTAAAGCACATCAGCAAAGAGTATCCGGGCGTTAAAGCGCTTAATGATGTTTCGCTGGAATTCCATCGGGGTGAGGTTCACGCACTGATGGGAGAAAACGGAGCGGGTAAATCCACACTGATCAAGACCTTGTCCGGCGCCATCATGCCGGATGGGGGCGAAATCATTTTTGAGGGACAGTCCTATACCCATATGGCACCTAGCCTGTCCAAGAGCTTGGGCATTGAGGTGATCTATCAGGAATTTAATTTAATGCCTACGCTTAGCGTGGCTGAAAATATATTCATGGGAGAAAAACTGGGAAATAAGACCTTCTATGATCGCACAAAGGCAGAATGTGAAGCACAAAAGGTGCTGGATCGAATGCATGTAAAGCTTAATTTGAAAGAAAAGGTACAAAATTTGTCCGTGGCCAATATGCAGCTGGTGGAAATTGCCAAAGCGTTGACCAAGGAGATCAAAATCCTGATTATGGATGAACCAACCGCACCGTTGACTTCGGATGAGGTGGAGATTCTGTTTGCAATTGTGAAGACCCTTAAGGAACAGGGAGTTACCATCATTTATATTTCACACCGGATCAACGAAGTATTTCGGATTGCGGACCGCATTTCTATTCTTCGGGACGGAAATTATATCAAGACGGTGCCTACCACGGGAATAGATCGAGATGAACTGATACGTCTGATGGTGGGACGTGAAGTCAGCGATACCTATCCGAAAAGAAATTTTGCGCCGGGATAGACGGCACTTGAATTAAAAAATATTTGCGGAAATGGTGTGGAGAATATCAGCTTTTCCGTACGAAAGGGTGAAATTCTTGGCTTGTCCGGTCTGGTGGGAGCAGGTCGGACAGAGACCATGCGCCTTGTGTTTGGCGCTGATCCCATAGAAAGCGGCACGATTTTGCTCAATGGAAAAGAAATTCATCCGCATAATCCGCGGGAAGCGGTCGAATTGGGCATTGGTCTTATTCCGGAGGACCGTAAACAGCAGGGACTTCTGATTGAACTGCCCATCAGCTGGAATATCAGTATGGCCACCATGAAGAAAATTTCAAAATGTACTGTTTTAAACAGACAAAAAGAGAAAAAAACAGTTGAATCTTTGGTGGAGTCTATTCATATCAAAACGCCTGCTATTACGCAGCTGGTAAAGAATCTATCCGGTGGCAATCAGCAAAAGGTGGTGCTGGCCAAATGGATGGCGGCAGAATGCAAGGTGCTGATTTTTGATGAGCCGACGCGAGGTATTGATGTGGGCGCCCGGCATGAGATATATAAACTGATGAATGACCTGTGCCGTCAGGGAGTGGCCATCGTTATGATATCATCCGATATGGAGGAACTGCTGGGAATGTCTGATCGTATTGCGGTTTTGTGTGAGGGAAAACAGACAGGCATGCTGGAGCGTGACGCCTTTTCGCAGGAAACCATTTTGTCCATGGCTTCCGGGCTAAATTGACCGGAGCGGCAAAACTGATACAGGGAGAAGTATACATATGAAAAAGAAATTCAGCTTGAAAGAACAGGCAGTATGGCTGATGCTCATTGGCCTGATTATTATTTTTTCTGTCACCGTCCCCAATTTTGCCACCACGGGCAACCTAGTCACGATTTTGCGTCAGGTTTCCAATATTGGCATACTGGCGGTAGGCATGACATTCGTGCTGATTTCCGGCGGGATTGATTTGTCCATCGGAAATCTGATGGGGCTGGTGGGTGTGACGACAGCGCTTATGATGGTGCAGTACAACCTGACGCCGGTGGTAGCGTGCCTGTTGGGCCTGGCAGTAGGCCTGGTAGTGGGGCTTATTAACGGGCTTTTTATTACCTATACAAAAATGCCGCCACTGATTGCCACACTGGGCATGAGCTATGCGGTAAGAGGCCTTGCCTATATTATTACAGGAGGCTATCCCGTCTATGGGCTACCGTCTGGTATCAAGGTGCTGGGACAGGGCTACCTTTTCGGTGTGATTCCCGTTTGCGTGCTTATTATGGTAGTCATCATTATTATAGGCGCGTTTACTATGAATCGAACCCATATTGGTCGGCAGTTTTACGCAATCGGCAGCAACGAAGAAGCAGCGCGCCTGTCCGGACTGAAGGTGCAGCGTGTCCGTGTGCTGACCTATGTTATTGCCGGATTTTTGGCAGCCATTTCCGGTATTGTGATGATGTCCCGCGTTAATTCGGGGCAGCCTCTGTCCGGTAACCAGATGGAGATGGATGCACTAATCGCCTGTGTGGTAGGCGGGATCAGCGTCACCGGCGGTGAAGGCAAGGCAACAGGCATGATCGGAGGTATGTTGGTTATGGGTGTGCTGGCCAATGGCATGGCGGTGGCCGGGCTCTCTGAATATATGCAGATGCTGGTAAAGGGATTGGTTCTGGTCGGTGTAGTGGCAGTGGACTGCTTTACCAAAAACTATTCCTTTAAGAGAATGCTGAAAAAATAGGAGGGACAGACACATGGCATTTTTCAGCGGCACGCTTTATTCAAAAGCACTCAACATGGATACATCCTTTGCCGTAATATTACCTCACGACAGCCGGAAGCACCGGGGGATTGAGGAAATTCATCCCGGCATTGTCCCCAGAGACAAACCTAAAACGCTGATTTTGCTCCACGGTTTATCGGATAACTACATGGCCTGGGCCCACAGGACCTCTATCCTGCGCTATGCTGAGGACTACGATGTGGCGGTATTGATTCCCGAGGTACAAAGAAGCTTCTACATGGATATGAAAAACGGACCCGCCTATTTTACTTATATTACAGAAGAACTGACAGCACTGGCCGGAGAGATGTTCCAAATCTCCACAGCGGCGGAGGATCTGATGATTGCGGGCCTTTCCATGGGAGGCTATGGCGCTTTGGCCTGCGGCTTCACATATCCGGAGCGATATAGCGGCGTGGGAGCCTTTTCCAGTGTAGCAAATCTGCGAAAATTTGTGTGTGATGATGTATTTGCTTCACGCAAGGAGCTGCAGGGCTGGATAAAGGATCGCACCGGTATTTTCGGAGAGGCTGTGAATTATCCCACGGATAAAGACTTGTTTTACCTGGCGGACAAAGCGTCCCAAAGCGCAAAACAGCCCCGCATTTTCATGACCTGCGGTACAGAAGATTTCATGTATGACGACAATGTGGAATTGCGCGATTATATGCGGACAAAAAATCTGGATTTTTGCTATGAAGAATGGCCCGGAATCCATGAATGGGGATTTTGGGACAAATCCATCCAGATGATGCTGAAGCATTTTTTAATTAAATGAGATCATGTAAGGAGAATAAATCATGAGCATCCCTAAAACAATGAAGGCGTTGGTGGCCTATGGTAATCACGATTATCGCCTGGAAAATAATTATCCCGTACCGGCGTGCGGCCCGGATGATATTTTGCTTAAAACCGAAGGCTGCGGCATCTGTGCCGGCGACCTGAAATGTATGCACGGAGCCGAGCGCTTCTGGGGAAATGAGACAAAACCGTCCTGGGTCAAACCACCTTTTATTCCCGGCCATGAATTTTTGGGCCATATTGTGGCGGTTGGCGACAATGTGAAGGAGTACAAGGTGGGTGACCGGGTGACAGCCGATCAAATTGTACCCTGCGGTGAATGCAAATTTTGCAAATCCGGACGCTACTGGATGTGCCAGCCGCACGCGACCTTTGGTTTTCAAAAGGAGAACAACGGCGGCATGGCGGAATATGTCCGCTATCCTAAGACTGCGGTGGTGCATCGTGTGCCCGATGATATGCCGCTGGAAAAGGCATTGCTGATCGAGCCGTATGCCTGTTCCAAGCACTGTATTGACCGTGCGCAGATTGGTTGTGATGACGTGGTGGTGATTTCCGGTGCCGGTACGCTGGGACTTGGCATGATTACCTACGCACGCCGCAAGAATCCGTCCAAGTTAATTGTACTGGACATGATTGAAAGTCGTCTTGAAAAGGCACGGGAGTTTGGTGCGGATCTGGTCATTAATCCGGGTAAAGAGAATGCAGAAGCCAAAGTCCGGGAACTGACCGAAGGGTACGGCTGTGATATTTACATTGAGGCTACCGGCCATCCCTCCAGCGTTCTGCAAGGGCTTAGCATGACGCGCAAGCTGGGCCGTTTTGTGGAATTTGGCGTATTTGGAAGTGAAACAACAGTGGATTGGAGCGTCATCGGCGATGAAAAAGAACTGGATATACTGGGTTCTCACCTGTCGCCCTATTGCTTCCCTTATGTCATCGAAAACCTGAAAAACGGCAACCTGAAAACAGACGGCGTGGTCAGCAAGATTTACGCACTGGATCAGTGGGAGGAGGCCTTTGACCGCGCCACAGGCAAATATGGCGATTTCAAAGTAGCTTTCCGCTTTGATTGAGTGCCTTTTGGGAGAAACAGGTATGAAATATTTGATCGGTACGGACATCGGTACCTCCGGGACAAAAACAATTCTGATGAATACCGCCGGCGAACTGATCGCTCAGGATCTGGAGGAGTATGATGTTATAACGCGCAGACCGCTGTGGGCCGAGCAATGGCCTGACGTGTGGTATGAGGCACTGTGTACGTCTATCCGTAAAACGGTGAAAAAAGCGGGCGTAGCACCGGAGTCGGTGGCCGGACTTTGCATCAGCGGCCTTTACGGTGGTTCTGGAATCCCGTTGGATAAAGACATGCGCCCGGTGCGGCCGTGCCTTATATGGATGGATCGGCGTGCCGGCGAACAGGAAAAATGGGTTGTATCCCATGTGGGTACAGAGCGCATTAAACAAATCACCCACAATGGAACGGATCCCTATTACGGCTATACCAAAATTTTATGGATTCGCGATAATGAACCGGAAAATTGGGATAGGATACGATTGTTTTTGCCGCCCAATGCCTATGCTATTTATCGCTTGACAGGGGAGACGGCTATTGATTATTCCTCCGCCGGCAACCTGGGCGGTGTCTTTGATATGAACACGCGCACATGGTCTAAGGAACTGCTGACGGCAATGGACATTCCGTATACGATGATGCCGGAGCGCCTCTGTGAAAATACAGAGATAATTGGCCGGCTGAGTGCCGAAAGCGGCAAGATGTTAGGGTTGCCGGAAGGGCTGCCTGTCTTTAACGGCGGCGTGGATTGCGGTGCCGCTACACTTGGTATGGGCGTTTTTGAGCCGGGTGAATATGCAGCGGCCATCGGTACCTCTATGTGCGGCGCACTGATTCACGCAGATCCTATTGCCGCCAAAGATCTGATTGAATGGCCCTATGTATATCGCCCTAAAGAACTGGCCTATTCCTTCGGTGGCAGCGCTACGGCGGGCGCGGTGGTCAAATGGTTTCGCAATACCTTTGCCGCTGAAGAACTGGCAGCGGAAAAGCAGGGCGGAGAAAATGCCTATGCAGTGCTGGATCGCCAGGCGGAAAAAATCCGCTGCGGTTCTGAAGGCTTGGTTGTTTTGCCTTATTTCATGGGAGAGCGTAGCCCTATTTGGGATACAAATGCCAAAGGCACAATTTTCGGATTGTCTCTGATCCACACAAAAGCCCATATCTACCGCGCCTTCCTGGAAGCAGTGGCCTATTCCCTTCGCCATACGATGGAATCCTGCGGGACACCGTTGAAAGAACGCATCCTTTTGGCCGGCGGTGTCAGTAAGTCCCCGCTTTGGCGGCAGATATTTGCCGATGTTACCGGGCACAGTGTTGTCTGCCCTAAAAATGATGTGGAGGCCAATCTGGGGGATGTAATGCTGGCAGCCCTGGGAACAGGATTATTGACGGAGAAGGAACTGGTATCGTGGCAGACACTGCGGCCGGAAGTACGGCCTGATCCGGCGGCACATGAAAAGTACAATCGGTATTACGCCATCTATCGCCGTCTGTACATGGATTTAAAGCAGGATATGAAAGCTATCAGCGAATACTGATATAATTCGGATTAAGCCAACGCAACGGCCTTATGATGTCTCTATTGAAAAATGCCTTCAACCCCCACGGTGCCGAACCAAATCGGTAATTTCCCTATGCAGCAAAGACGACTGCATAGGGAAATTGCTATATCTGGGAATGCCATGGCATTTGGACTGATTTTCCCAGCATAGGAGTTGCATTTAGTCCCCTTCACGCACAGCACCCTATCAGCATCGTTGCAAATCTGATCCGTATTCTAACAGAAAAATCCGCTCTGCCCAAATGCCTGCCCTTTGATGAGCATTCAGCGTTTGTAATCGCTGTTCCAACACTACCCCTCCCATATCCAACCGACTCGGCTGCATATCTCTGGGATAAGACCAACAGGGAAAACCACTTAGGCAAAGAGATGGATAGGCTTGACGGTTATCCCGGATCTCTCTGGTATTTGCGCCATCTTCACCCACACAAGCCGCCGGATCACTCAGATCCGACGGCTTGCATTTTTGTCAAGGTACGGGTTATTTACCCATTACTTTTGGCTTTGATATTATGGATGGAATTCCTTTTTGCGCTTTCTTCCAACCAGAAGAAGGGCGCTGCCCGACAGAACCAGAGCGGCCATCCACCCCAGATAAGTGCCATCACCGGTGGCTGGTGTTTTGCTGTCCGAAATCTTTGTACCGATAATGCCATATCCGCTGAAGTGATCGGTTTCAAATGTGATCTCATTGCCGCTTACGGTGCTTTCAATAATGGCTGCATTTCCGCTCGCGTCAATATACATAATTTTAAAATCCTTGTATTCCTTAAGCTGCTGCTGTGTCAGCGTTAGTGTCACCCGCACCTTGCCGTTGGGCTGCACTTTCTTATCACCCTGCATCAGGCTGATGTCAAACAGGGAAACGATATCCTTCCCGTTTGCCACGCTGGTCACGGAAATCTTGTCCTGCTGTGTGGGAGTGCTGTTGTTTATGTAAGATCCGGCGTATCCCCCAACAGGGAGGCCGCATCGTTTCTTGCATGTGATAGGCATAGGCAATAACTTGGAGGTAAAAGACCACCCCGGCGCCGGTATTCTCCCCAGATGGAGGAAGCAAAATATTTCAGCATATTTTCCATCCATATATACATAGACATGAATAAACCGGCACATGGCAGATGGGAGGCCTTACTCGATGGAAAAACATTCGTTAAAGTTTCACTTTCACGATCCCAACTCAGTGGAGACCACTGCTGATTACATACTGACCATCCTGATTCAGGCCAACATCGGCAAGATGGAGGAGGCAATTCAGACCTTCGGTAGGCAGACAGACCACCTGAATCAGAAATAAAACGACAGAAACAATGTGTGAAAGGTCGGCGGATGCGAAGGCGTTTGCTGGCCTTTTGCACTGCAATGGTTGCATCGCAAATTAATGAATTTATAGTGAATATAAAAGGAAATTGTGCAAAAACAATGTGAAATTTATAAATTTTTAAAACATGTCAGAAAGATATCTGCTGTTTTTGACAATAACTAATGCTATGATTCTGTTGTAACAGACGTTGAAAATAGTATCAGCTCTATACAGTAGGTGATTGCCTTGAACGGCAGACGGCATTCTGACTCCAGGCGCAGCCACGCTTGGTTTTAATACCCCTGTCGTTGAGCATAGACGCAATTTTTGCACCACCGTAGCCCTCTCCTACATACCAATTATAAATTTGCCGGACGGCTTCCGCTTCCCGCTGATTGATGGTCATATTGAAATAGTCGCCCGTTGTTTTATCATAGCCAAACACAATATTGGGTACACAGCCGTGCTCCGCATTGACCTTCTTACCAAACTTAATGCGTTTGGAGGTGTTAGCGCTCTCTTCTTGCGCCAGCGCTCCGACAATCGTCAGGACAAATTCACTGCTGCCCATACTGGTCATGTTGGCTGTTAAAAACAGCGTTTCAATGCCCAGCGATTTTAATTTGCGAACGTTTTCCAGCAGATCTACGAGATGCTGCGGCGCCTCAGCTTGTCAAAAAAAGGCGCCAGATGGCGGCTTTTTGGGTATAATAGTGATGGTGATGAAATATGGTAGAGCAGAAGACAGATAAGTAACCGTCAAATCCAGCCGCATCTGCCGTGATCGCAGCATCCGTGTTAGAGTTATGCCAATAGTATGCAACCGAGTCGGTTGGACACAGGAGGGTTAAAGATGGAAAGCGCTCAATAATCGTACGGCTTCCAGAAATCGAATAAAAAAAGGATAATGTAGTAGCTTACAAAAACTGCAATCGCAGTTCTTGTAATCGACGGCACGCACATCAAGGCCAGTGCCAATAGGAAGAAGTACCAGAAGGAGCTTGTGAAGAAGGCCGCCATGGCATACGATGAGCAGCTTCGCAAAGAGGTCAACGAGGAGCGAGAAAAGCTGGGTAAAAAGGCCATAGAAGAGAAAGATGATGTAGAGTTCCATAGAAATTTTCGCACACCTTAGGGTAAGGAGCAAGCCGTTAGTCTATTTGAGGCTTACACCGCAACATTCTCCGGGATGCTGCGGCGCTTTGCTTGTTTTATTTGTAAACGGCGAATAAGCCTAACGACATTGACCCCATTGAGGAGTTCAGCTTTTGACATAATACCTGTTCAGTCCGACTCATAGGAAGTATGGAGAGGGAAACGTCACTGAGGTTTGTATGAGTAAATGCAACTCCGGTATTGCGTTTACTTTTGCAAGTGAGTAATATACCAAATAATGCGGACAATACTTGATAAATAAGTGAAAATATGGTATAAGAACAATGAAAATAAAACAGCGGCAGTGTAAGAAAGTTGGCCCTTTCTCACACCTGCACAGGTGACATAACCACCTACACATCGGGCCACGCCCG
>JAAXZS010000058.1 GCA_012719745.1 Clostridiales bacterium
ACTTAAAACCTTATGGGGTGGCGGATCGGATGCAGGAGTTTACCGTTTCCATCGCCACGGTGTAGCTGGCGGCAGGGGCCGTGGGTGTGGAGCCGGCCCGCATTGCCAAGACCCTCAGCTTTAAAGTGGGAGAAGACCCTATTTTAATTGTGGCCGCCGGTGACGCCAAGGTGGACAACCATAAATATAAAGAAATGTTTCACACCAAGGCCAAGATGCTGACGGCGGAGGAGGCCGTGACGCTGATCGGCCATGCTGTGGGCGGCGTGTGCCCATTTGCCCTACCAGCCAACGTGAAAACCTATCTGGACGAATCCCTGCACCGCTTCACCACCGTCTTTCCCGCTGTAGGCAGCGCCGCCTCCGCCATTGAGCTGACCTGCGACGAGCTGCAAACATGCTGTGGCCCTAATTTTCAGAGCTGGGTAGATGTCTGCAAGGGCTGGCAGGAGGAATAAAAGAGGAGACGCCAATGGTAAAATTGATACATGCCGCCGACTTTCATCTGGACAGTGCTTTCGGCGCGCTGCCGGAGGAAAAAGCCCGGCAGCGCCGTCAGGAGAGCCGGGAGACGATGCATCGTCTGGTGGACTTTGCCAATGAGCAGGCGGTGGAGCTTTTACTGCTGGCCGGCGACCTCTTTGACAGTGACCAGACCTACTGCGAAACGGGAGAGGAGCTGTCCGCGGCGCTGGGTCGCTTTCACGGTCAGGTGGTGATCGCCCCCGGCAACCACGACTTTTATTCCGCCCGCAGCGCCTATGCACGCCTTGTCTGGCCGGAAAATGTCCACATCTTCCGTTCGGCTGCCATTGAAAAGATTTCTTTTCCGGAATTGAACTGCACCGTTTACGGTGCGGCCTTCACGGCACCGGAGGAGACAGACGGAACTGTTCTGGATGGCTTTCAAGCGGAGAATGACGGCACGGTGCACCTGATGGTGCTCCACGGAGAGCTGGGCGTTCCGGGCAGCCGATACCGTCCCCTTTCTCGGGAAAAGGTTGCCGGCAGCGGTGTTGACTATTTGGCACTGGGCCATATTCACCAGTACAGCGGCCTTCAGCGCTGTGGGGATACAATGTGTGCCTATTCCGGCTGCATCGAGGGCCGGGGCTTTGACGAACTGGGAGACAAGGGCTTTTTGATGGGGACCGCGGCGCCCGGCTGTACGCAGTTGCGGTTTGTGCCCTTTGCCCGGCGGCGCTATCAGATTATAGAGGTGGACATTACCGACCGGGAGCCTTTGGAGGCTGTCAGAGAGGCGCTGCCGGAGCAGACGGCGCAGGACATTTACCGCATTGTTCTCACGGGTGAAGCGGAGGAGAGCCTTTCCTGTTCTGCTGTACAAAAGGAACTGGCGGAGAACTTTTACATGCTGGAGGTGCGGGATCGTACCCGCGTGAAGGAAGATATTTGGGCCCGGGCAGAGGAGGATTCCCTGCGGGGTTTATTTTTAAAGGATCTGCGTGCCCGTTATGAAAAGGCACCGGAGGATCAGCGAGCACAGATTGAAATGGCGGTGCGTTTCGGCCTGGCGGCCATGGACAACCGCGATATGTGAGGGATGGGTATGAAGAAGATTCTCATGATCGGTACCGGTGGCACCATTGCCTCCGAAATGACGCCGGAGGGACTGACCCCGGAGATCACCAGTGAACAGCTGCTGAAAAATATTCCCCGCATTGCGGAAATCTGTCAGGTGGACTGCCAGCAGCTCTACTCTCTTGACAGCACCAACCTGACGCCGGAGCACTGGTTGGGAGTGGCGGAGGCCATCTACCGGCGGTATGACGACTATGACGGCTTCGTCATCAGCCACGGTACCGATACCATGGCCTACACGGCGGCGGCTCTCAGCTATCTGATTCAGGACAGCTCCAAGCCCATTATCCTGACCGGCGCTCAGAAACCCATCTGGTTTGACAGCACTGACTCCAAACGCAATCTGACGGACGCCTTTTTGTATGCCGTAAACGGCTGCGGTGGCGTGCAGATTGTTTTTAACGGCAAGGTAATCCTGGGCACCCGGGCCCGGAAGACACACACCAAAAGCTTTCAGGCTTTTTCCAGCATCAACTATCCCTGTCTTGCTGTTTTGCAGGATGAATTCCTGATGCAGTATATCCGCTGTGACTGTGGGAAAAAGCCAATTTTTTCCCACAAGCTTAACAGCAATGTGGGCCTTTTAAAGATAATCCCCGGTATCCGGCGGGAGTTGGTGCAATTCATGGTGGATCACTACGACGGCCTTATTATCGAGAGCTTCGGCGTGGGAGGCCTGCCCGAATACGAGGGTACCGACTTCTACGGGATACTGGAGCGGGGCATTCAGGCGGGGAAGCTCATTGTCATGACAACGCAGGTGCCCAATGAGGGCAGTGATCTGGGGGTCTACCACGTGGGGTATCAGCTGAAAAAATCGTTGCACATCTTAGAGGCCTACGATATGACCACGGAGGCGGTGGTGGCAAAGCTAATGTGGATTTTGGCTCAGACCCGGGATTTTCACGCCGCGGAAAAGCTGTTTTACACGCCAGTGGCCCATGATATTTTATACCGACCGGTGGAGAAAGGCAGTGCAGCAGGAACCGTCTCTTGACAATTTCGCCGCCGCCGCATACAATAGAAATTCAGTGAAAAAGTTGCCGATAAGCGGCAATATAATGACATAGATAAAGGATTGAGAGATTATGGCAAAAGATCAGAGAAATGTGGAAGCAATTACGCCCATGGAGGAGGACTTTGCCAAGTGGTATACCGACATCTGCCTGAAGGCGGAGCTGGTTGACTACGCCAGCGTGAAGGGCTTTATGATTCTGCGCCCCTACGGTTATGCCATCTGGGAAAATATTCAGAGGATTATGGACGGCGAATTTAAAAAGACCGGCCATGAAAACGTGGCCATGCCTGTATTGATCCCGGAGAGTCTGCTGAAAAAAGAAGGCGAGCTGGTAAACGGCTTTGCCCCCGAGGTGGCCTGGGTTACTCAGGGCGGCAGTGAAAAGCTGGAGGAGCGTCTGGCCTTCCGCCCCACCTCTGAGACCATGTTCTGTGACCATTGGTCCCACGTGCTTCACTCCTGGCGAGAACTGCCCATGCTGTATAACCAATGGTGCTCTGTCATCCGTTGGGAAAAGACGACCCGCCCCTTCCTGCGCTCCCGAGAATTCTGGTGGCAAGAGGGTCATACCATCCACGAAACAGCCGAGGAGGCTGTTGCCGAAACCGAGCAGCAGCTGAATTGCTACGCTGATTTCTGCAAAAATGCCCTGGCTATGCCGGTGGTGAAGGGACGCAAGACCGAAAAAGAGAAGTTTGCCGGTGCGGAAGCTACCTACACCATTGAGAGTATGATGAAGGATCACAAGGCTTTGCAGAGCGGCACCTCCCACTATTTCGGCGACAAATTCAGCCGCGCCTACGATGTGACCTTTGCCGGCCGCGACAATACATTGCAGTATCCTTTCCAGACCTCCTGGGGCACCACCACCCGTCTTATCGGCGCGGTGATTATGACCCACGGTGATAACAACGGCCTGATCCTGCCTCCGGCCATCGCTCCCATTCAGGCGGTGGTGCTGCCAATTGCTCAGCACAAGCCCGGCGTCATTGAGGCGGCCTCCGCCATCCGCGACCGCCTTGCAAAAGCGGGCGTACGGGTAAAAATGGACGACAGCGATCAGTCTGCCGGCTGGAAATTTGCTCAGTATGAGATGAAGGGCGTTCCTCTGCGGGTGGAGATCGGCCCCCGGGATATAGAGAAGGAGCAGTGCTGCATTGCCCGCCGGGATACCGGGGAAAAGGTTTTCGTGCCTCTGGCACAGCTGGAGCAAACCGTTGAGGAAATGCTTACGGCAATCCATGACAACCTTTACCACATGGCCGAGGAGAATATGGAGAGCAATACATTTGATCTGACCACATGGGAAGAGGTCAAGGCCATGACCGAAAACGGCGGCGGCTTTGCCCGTACCAAATGGTGCGGCAGCGAGGAATGCGAAGTGGCCATGAAAGAAAAGGCCGGTGTCTCCTCTCGCTGTATGCCGCTCAAGCAAAGCGGTACCACCGGAAAGTGTCCCATCTGCGGCAAGGAATGCACCACCGATATCTATTGGGGTGTGGCCTACTAAAGAGAAACAAAATTTCCAAAAAAATCTGAAATATTTTTAAAAAAGAAAGAAAATCCCCTTGACATTCAAGGGGATTTCTTTTATTATATCAAGGTACGCGCGTCACAGGTGCAACACACCCGGAAGCGTTTGCAAATGCGATGAACCGAGAGATTGCGGTGAGAGCCGGTAACTTTCGGGGAGTATGTCCGATCATCGGGCGGCTGAGAAGGTTCTGTACGTTGGACTAGATCGCCGCGCCA
>JAAXZS010000099.1 GCA_012719745.1 Clostridiales bacterium
CTGTCCCGTCCTCATCCGTCACAGTAAAGGCAAAGTTGGAATTTGCTTTGTCAAAGTACGTATCAAAATTTTTCCTGCTGACGGAGTTGCGCTGGATGGCCTCATAATAATCCGCCGCTTTTTGCAGGTGTGTGTCCGTGATCTGACTGAGGACGCGGTCACGTATACCGGTTCCGCCATCAAGAAAGGCACTGGTGGAGGCTAAAAAATAGATGCCCACGCCGCTGGCCAGGCACAGACATGCCATAATTAAAAACAGGAAAACTGCGCAGATCTTGGCTCCCAGCTTGGGCATCAGCTTCTTCATGCTTTGTCACTCTCCATTTTGTACCCCTTGCCCCATACGACCTTCAGATACCGGGGCTCGGCGGGATTGATCTCAATTTTTTCGCGGATGTGGCGGATGTGGACGGCCACGGCGTTGTCGGCGCCCAGTGGGTCTTCATTCCAGACTTTTCGGTAAATCTCCTTGGGGGAATAGACCGTGCCGGCATTTTGCATCAGCAGCCGGAGAATATCATACTCCCGGGGGGTCAGGGAAACCGCTTCGCCATCTACCGTTACAGCCTTGGCGTTATCATCCAGGGCAATGCCGCCCAGACTGACCACGGTGGGCTTTACAGCGCCGCTGCCAAGCTGCATATAACGGCGCAGCTGGGACTTCACCCGGGCAATCAGCTCCACAGGGTTAAAGGGCTTTGTCACATAGTCGTCCGCCCCCACGGTGAGGCCGAGAATTTTATCCGTATCCTCGGATTTGGCAGTGAGAAGAATCACCGGCAGATTGGAGCTCTCCCGCAGTTTTGTCATGGTGGTGATGCCGTCCATGCCGGGCATCATTACATCCAGCAGCACCAGATGAATATCCTCCCGGTTGACCACTGCCAGCGCCTCCGCGCCGTTATAGGCCTCAAAAACACCGTAGCCCTGGGTTGTCAGATATATTTTCAGCGCCGAAACAATGTCCTTTTCATCGTCGCAGATCAAAATGTTGTACATAAAATCGCCTCCTGTCTTCCTATCATAACGGAAAATAAAGCGTATTACAATGCGGTTTTAAAGGAAAACCGGCGATCCCGCTTACTTTATCAGCATACGGGAATCTGCCTTAAGAAACAATTACGCTGCTCATTAAGAATTCCTTAAATCTTTGGCGGATTGTAAATCGAAACAGCGGGCGGCGGTTTCAAAAGGGGTTTTAAACCCCCTATAAACCGCCGCCCGCTGTTGAACGCTCAGTGGGAGAAAGTAATAATAAACTGTGTGCCGTCACCGCTGTTTTCCACGCGGATTGTCCAGCCGTGGCGCTCCACAATTTCTTTTGTCAGGGCAAGACCGATACCGGTGTTGCCATTTTTGCCGATATAGAACCGGTCAAAGAGATGAGTGGCATCCTCTTTGGAAATAAGGCTGCCGTCGTTCCAGATGGAAAGCTTCTTGCCGTCGTAGGTAATGACTATTTTATGGGTCGCATACTTCACAGCGTTGGAAAGCAGATTGATGACAGCGGTTTCAAACTGTGCCGAATCGGCACAGATGCTGCTGGAGGCAAGCTTTGTCTCAATCTGAAGACCCTTTTTCATGATAACGGATTCCAGCGTGATAAGACAGTTGTTAACGGAGTCCTCCACCGAAACACTTTCGATATTGAGCTTTGTCTCTCCGCTTTCGATACGGGACAGACATAGAATCTCATCCACCAGCGTGGCCATTTTGTCCGTCTCGTTCATAATAACGGCGATGGCCTGCTTGGGTTCGGCAATGATGCCGTCATAGAGCCCCTCAGCATAGCCCTGAATGGACATAAGAGGGGTTTTCAGCTCATGAGAGGCGTTTTCAAAAAATTTCTTCTGCCGCTCCTGCCCCCGCTCGATGCTGACGCCGATGCGAATGCCCGTCACACAGGCGATGATACCGCAAAGCGCCATGATAACGAGCATGGACAGATCCACACGGTGGACCATGGCCGTTTCGGCGGTGACATCCACATAGATGAGCCAGATTCCCGGTGTCCCGTCATACGTCATGTGATCCGCGGACTGAGCCACATAGTATTCACGGTCATTGATCTGGGTGTAGGAAATGCCCCCGCCCACATCCGGATTTTCCTGGCACCACCGGGCCAGATCCCGTTCCTTGCCCAGATATATGCCGTTAGGCGTATAATTCGGGTCCACCCACAGCCAGTAGGCCACAGTGGAAGAGGAGCCGTAGTCAATGTCGCTGCTGGCAAAATACTCATCTGCTTCGGCAAAGCTGTTGTTTTGATCCAGGGCAAAATAGATGGCGTCGTGAGCGGTGGATTCAATGTAGTTGGTAATAATCAGGTGGAAGGTGACCAAAATGGCGCTGAAAGCCAGCAACATGATAGCGCATAAGAGCGATACCAGCATCCGCGTCGTATGCTTCATGGGCACTGCTCCAGCCGATAGCCGTAACCCCACACAGCGTTGATCGCCACAGTGCATCCCGCAATTTTCAGCTTTTTGCGGATACGCCGGATGGTCTCGTCTGTTACCCGGGTTTCCACATCGGCGCTGATCCCCCAGATCTCGTTGAGCAGTTCATCCCGGGGTACGGCACGGGAGGCGTTTTTCATCATATAGCGCAGCAAAGCTACTTCTGTAATGGTGAGGCCGATGCTTTTTCCACGGCAGAGAACGGCATGCTCGTTTCCGGAGTAGGTAATGTCGCCAAAGCCGATCATCTCGTCCATATCGTCGTGTTCCATCTCCATGCGCCGCATCAGAGCCTTGATGCGCATAACCAGAATAGAGGGGCGGAAAGGCTTAATGATATAATCATCGCCGCCCAATGTCAGCCCCATCACATAATCCACTTCGCTTTCCTTTGCTGTGAGAATAATGATGGGAACCTTGGAAATTTCCCGGATCTGCCGGCAGATCTCCAGACCGTCCGTGCCGGGCATCATGATGTCCAGCACCACAAAATCACAGCGCCTGCGCTGAAATTCCGCCAGCAGAAGGTCACCGGTAGGGAAAACGCAGACATCAAATCCCGCCTGCTCCAGATAGGTTTTTAAAAGCACACGGATATTTTCCTCGTCATCCGCCGCATAAATCAGCTTTTTCGTGTTTCTCACTCCCTTTGGGCGGACACTCACCGCCGGCGGTGCCATTGTAGCACAGATTTTGTCGGGAGGCAATTCCCCCGCTTGTTAACTGCTTTGCTTTGTCCCTACCAAATATGCCTGCAATTTTTCATCCCAGCCGGCATAGGCGGCATCACTTCGGTGATCCGGAAGAAGACCGGTTCCACTGAGATATGCGCCCATATACTGGGTTATTTTTGCCGCGCCTCTGAAATTGAGATGATCGCCCTTGTCGAAAGTGTCCTGGGACCAGTCAATGGCCTCCATATCAGCGGCTAAATTCAGATCAAGAAAAGGAATATTGTTATCATCCGCAAAGTCTGCAAGACCATTGTGCTTCTGATAGGTCCAGTTGATGGGGGAAGGCGTGCTGTAAAAAATCAGCTGTGCGCCTTTTTCCCGGCATAGCGAGACAATCTGGTCCAGATACCCCCGCTGTGCCGAGGCAATCTCCTGCACATCACTGCTGGGAATCACATAATTGCCCCCGGTATAAGCGGTCACCTGGAAGGTGGTGCGAAAGCCCTTGTTGACATTGGCTGTATTGCGGGCAGCCGTTTCTCCTTCGTTGGGAAACAGAAGCTGCTTCCACTGATCGTGGTATTCATAAAGAGATACAATATTGCCTGCCACATGATCCACCGCCTGCTGCGCCATACGAATGTCGCTGCGGGACTGAAAACACATGTTGGTTTCCAGAAGAACCACGCGCGGAGACTGGCATTCAAAAATCTGCTCCAGCAGGTAATAACACTCCTGAAGACGCTGCCCGGCAACACCGCAGTTATATCCCACGTAGCCGTATTTTTTCCACAGCTCCATGGGTGAAAAGCCGGTAGCGCACTCACTGTCGCCGATGACCACATAATCCAGAGAGGAAGACTCCTCGTCGGCAATACATCCGGCAGCACTTTTGGGCTTAAACAGAAAAGAAAATCCAATCAGGATTACAGACAGGATCATCAGAAAAGCAATAATGCGGACTGCAGGCCGCTTTTTTTCTTTCAAATCGAATCCTCCTAAAAATTGGCATAGAGCGGGTCAACCGGCGTATACCCGCTTCCGTAGGCACCGAAAATCAGAACCAGCAAAATGGCGGCATAGTAAAAGCACCACCGCGGAACAGTGTGCCATTGGGCGACACTTTGCCGAATATGAACGCCTTTTTCGTGAATGATGCTCACCGCCAGCATGATCAGACAGCCTATGAAGACCACGGCAAAATCCTTTGCGGACAGTCCCAGCTGCAGCAGGGAACCATCCCTGAAAACGGTCAGGGAGAAGTTCGTGAAAATGGAGCGGAGCATGAGAAAACCGGCCTTCAGTCCGTGAGCGTTGAAAAAGAGTTCACCGGTGACAATGATAACAGCCATCTTGAGCGTCTGCACAACGCGCAGAAAAACCCCGTTGCGGTTGACATGCAATGTGGTATAGGTCTTTGCCAGCAGGGGTTCCAGCAGATTGCCCGTCAGGATTAGCACAAAATAATAAAGGCCGAAAAAGATGTAATTCCATCCGGCACCGTGCCAGACGCCGTTGCTGAGCCACACGGCCAGCAGCGGAATAATCGTCTGCACCACAGGGCCGATATGACGACCGAATTTTAAACGCGCCTTTTTGCCCAGACGCTTGATCCCCTTGGTGAGAGAGAGAGGATAGAAAATATAATCTTTGAACCAGGCACCCAGGGTAATATGCCACCGGCGCCAGAATTCGGAAGCGGTGCGGGAGAAAAAAGGCTGGCGGAAGTTTTCCGGCAGCCGAACACCGAACATTTCCGCGGCACCGATGCTGATGTCGATGCAGCCGGAAAAATCAGCATAAAGCTGCAGCGTATAGCAGATGGCGCCCAGTAAGACCGTTACACCACTGTACTGCGTGTATTTCGTAAATATAAGGACCACCAGCGGGCTGAGGCGGTCGGCCAGCACTACCTTTTTAAACAGGCCCCAGATCATACGCTGTATACCAAAGGACATGTTCTGATAAGTCAGCGGTTTTCCCTCATACAGGGACATGGCGGTTTCCCCATAGCGACAGATGGGCCCTTCCATGATGGCCGGAAAAAAGGCCATGTACAAGGCCAGACGTCCCAGGTTTTCGTCGGTGGGCATTTTCTTTTTGTACACATCCACCATATAGGATATAGCCTGCAGGGTAAAAAAGGAGATGCCTACGGGAACTGCCATCTTCAGCGTGGGAAGAAAAGCGGGCAGCGACAGCTTTGCCAAAAGTGCGTCTGCATTGTGGCTGAAAAAATTAAAATACTTTAAAAGCAACAGTGTGCCCAGCTGCCACAAAATGCCCAGCCACAAAATGCGGCGCCGCTTGCGATCCGCAGCTGTTTTAAGAGCGTGATAGTTTTGGGCGTCTTTTTGTCCTGCCAGCACCCGGTCGCACCGCTCCAGCCAAAGCCCAATGTAGTGCATACAAACGGTAGAGAGCAGCAGATAGACAATCAGCTTCCGACTGAGCAGAAAGAAGAAAACATAACTGGCTCCCAATAGTATCTTCCACCTGTGCCGCTGGGGTAACAGCTGATAAAGCAGCAATACCACCGGCAAAAAAACCAGCAAATATAAAAGTGAGTTGTACTGCATGGGGCCTTACTTATTTTCTGCCTGCAGCCGCTGGATCATAGACCACATAGCGACGGCCGAATTGAAATTGGCGGGGATCAGGTCGGTGGGGGTGATTTCCACATCGAAAGCATCCTCCATTTCAGACACCAGTGTCAAAAGAGAAAGAGAGTCCAGCAAACCGCGGTCAATCAGCTTTGTCTCCGCCAAATAGTCGTTATCAGGATTAATATCCTCCAGAATTTCCAGCAATTGATTCATACATATCACACTTTCTTATAGTTTCATAGGACTGTTGAACACATCCGTGCTCAGGGCGCGCCGTACCGGCCGCAGTCCCTTGCTTTTGGAATAAAGCGCCACTTCCGGCAAATCGCGGCTTAAAAAGAGCGCCATACTTTCCGTGGAGGAATAGGCACCGGTCTTTCCGAATATCAACACATCCCCCACCCGCAAATCGGAAAAGGGATATGCTTTGACCAGCACATCGTTGCCGGTGCACAGACATCCGCATACCGTCCAGGGTACAGCCTCTCCGTCGCGCTCCTCCCAGTGAAGGAGAGGCGGCTTTTTCATGGCCATCATCTGTCCGTAATAATTTACCTGATGAATACCACCGTCCACAATGCAGTAACGGCTCCCGCTTTGGGTTTTTGTGTCTACCACACGGGTAAAGTAGTTGCCGCACGCGGCCGCGATATACCGGCCCAGCTCCAGAACAACAGTACCTTTAAAACGGAGATGGGCAATCTGATCGCTCAGTGCGTTCAGCATGGACAGCTCCACATCAGACTTGGCTTCAAAGTAGCTGACGGGGAGACCGGGACCGTATTCAAGCCGATTGGCGGTGTAGCCGTATACCCGATGCAAACGCTCCAGCAGATCATCCAGCTTTTGCAGCTCCTCGGCGGTACGTGCGGCGCTCTTTTTCTGGGTGCCTGAAAAAAACTGGATGCCCTCGATCACGGCCTTCGTATCCTGCCGCCCGGCTACCAGCGCATCAATGTCGCTTTCATTGATGCCGAACTGATTACCTACGCTCAGACGCAGCAGCACTCGCAGGGGTGTCTGGTGCTGATCGGCGAAGGAGCGGATGATGTCCCACTGCTGCAAAGACTCCACTGTATAGGTGACAGCCGTGCCGTACTGCTGCATCACAAAGAGCAGATCCTGGGGCCTTTTGTAGACACCCGAGAGAATAATT
The DNA here is from genome assembly GCA_012719745.1 of Clostridiales bacterium. Lineage (GTDB taxonomy): Bacteria > Bacillota > Clostridia > Oscillospirales > Oscillospiraceae > Vescimonas. Next base: position 6,896 of record JAAXZS010000099.1, read on the forward strand.
TGCTCCGGCGGGATGTGGGCGCGCCGACAGATGCGGAATTCGCCCGGCGAGCAGACCTCAAAGCCGTCCACATGGGGCTGCAGCGCCTCAACGATAAAGGAGTTGGCCTTCATGGCATAGCACAGGCGAACCTCCGGCCCCAAAGCGGTTCTGATCCGCTGTACCTGCGCGGCGGCGGCGTCTGTATCAAACACATAAAAAGGCGTCCGGCAGGTTTTGAGAGCTTTGCTCATGGCGGCTTTATCCATGATGGGCACCCTCTGTTTCCAGCAAAAGCTTTCGGTTAATCTTTCCGTTGGGTGTCAGGGGTAGTTCGTCCACCTGACGGAAATGGGAGGGAATCATGTATTCCGGCAGTATGTCATACAGCGCCTTTTTAAAGGCCCGCGGCTCGATAGCGCCGCAGTAGAAGGCTATCAGCCGGTTCTTGACGCTGTCAAAGCAGCAGCAGGCCCGCTCTACATCGGTAAAGCTGTTCATGACAGCCTCAATTTCCTCCAGTTCGATGCGGTGCCCCATATATTTGATCTGGAAATCCTTCCGCCCGGCAAAGACCAGATCACCGCCGTCGGTGTAATAGGCCAGGTCGCCGGTGCGGTAAACAGGCTCCAGATAACTCTTGTTCAGCGGATTCTGCACAAATGCCTTGCGGGTCTGCTCCGGGTTGTTGTAATAGCCCAGAGCCAGCGCAGTGCCGGAAACGCACAGCTCACCGGATTTTCCCGGCAGTGTGACAAGGGCGTCCTGATCGTCCAGCAAAAACACCTTTTCATTGGGGAAGGGGCGGCCGATGGGGATCTGCTCCTCTACATCGAAGTCTCGCTCCACCCGGTAGTAGGTGCAGTTGCAGGTGATCTCGGTGGGACCGTACAGATTGACGAAGGCGGCCTTGGGCAGCGCCTTTTGCCACAACTTCATGTACTTGACCGGCATCATCTCGCCGCTGAAAAGGATCTTGTTCACCGTCTCCGGCACCCGGTAGGTAAGCCCCTTGAACTGCACAATGAGGCAAAGGGCCGAAACCGCCCAGATCATGGTGGTGACACGGTTGTCGCACAGGTAATCCAACAGCTGTGTGACAACCGAGAACATTTTTTTGGGCACCAGCACCAGTGTGGCGCCCACTTTTAAAGCGGAATAAATATCCTTTACCGACACATCGAAGTCAAAGGGTGCCTGATTGGCAATCACATCCTCAGCTTCAATGGAGAACATCTCCGGGAAGCAGGCCATGAAGTCGATGACACTGCGGTGGCTTACCAGCACGCCCTTGGGAACACCTGTTGAACCGGAGGTGAAGTTGCAGTAAAGGGGATCAATGTCCAATGACTGCGCCCGGATGGCCGCCAGCACTTTTTCGTCCACATCCGTCCCGGCAGCGGTATCATAAGAAAACACCTGCCCGCTGTAATCCAGCTGGGCAACTTTTTTGGGACTGTCGGTAATGAGACAGGCGGCGCCGGTAACCTCTAAAATCTGATTGACCCGGTGGGTGGCCTGTTCGGGACTGATATACACATAAAAACAGCCTGCGTATACGACGCCCATCAGCGCACCAAGCGCCTCCACGGACTTTTCCATCAAAACAGCCACCGGCTGCCGGGGCGTGCAGATAGGCGATAGAAAACTACCGACTTTTTTGGCATGATCCAGCAGCCTCCTGTAAGTCCAGCGGCTGTTTGTGTCAATAACAGCGGCCTTATGAGGAAATCCGGCTGCGGAATTTTCCAGATAAGCAAGTACATTGGTCATTGGCAGAGCCCTCCTCAACGAGTCATACTCAATTCTTGTCGAGCTTATTATAACAGTTGGCCTAAAAAGAAATCCCCACAATCCTGTGTTGAAGTTGTCACAAAACTGTCACAAAAGCCGATGAAAAAAAGGCCACTGCAAAACAAACGTTTTGCGGCGGCCCCTTTAAGGGGAAGAGAAAGCTTATTTCTTCATGGAATCCAAAAGGGCGGCGGCCAGGGCATCCAGTTCCTGTGCCTTGTTCGGGTGCATGGCGGAGGCGATGGCCATCCAACAGATAGGTCTTTACAAAATAGAATATGTGTTCTACAATAAACGAAAAACCGTTTCCGGAGGTGAGGCTATGCGGGCCAGACAGGAGAGCTGCTGTTTCTCGGGACATCGGCCATCCAAGCTGCCCTGGGGCAGCAATGAGGAGGACCCCCGGTGTGTAGGGCTTAAAAAGCGACTCTACGACGCCGTGGAAGACGCCTATGAGCAGGGGATGCGGCACTATATCTGCGGCATGGCACAGGGCTGTGATTTCTATTTTTGCGAGGCGGTGCTGACTCTGCGGAAAAAGCATCCCGACGTCACGCTGGAGGCGGCCGTGCCCTGCCTCTCTCAGAGCAATGGCTGGGAGGCAGCGCAGCAGCAGCGGTATCGCGGCTTAATAGCGCTTTGCGACGAGGAAACGTTGGTGCAGGAGCAGTACACGGCCTCCTGTATGCAGCGGCGCAATCGCTATATGGTGGATCACGCTTCCTTGCTCATCGCCGTGCACGACGGCCTCCCCGGCGGCACCATGCGTACCATTGAATATGCCATGCGGCGGGGTCTGACCATTGTGGATATTCCCCCCGTCATGTGAAAATGCAGCCGTCCCTTGGAGGGATGGCTGCATTTTACGATTCATTGGATACCGGTGACGGTGTAGCCAGCGTCCTCCACCGCTTTGCGGAGGGTGTCGTTGCTGACGGCCCCGGTACATTCCACCCGGGCTTTTTTGGCCTCCAGATCCACCTTGGCGGTGACACCGGGCAGATCGTTGAGAGCCTTTTCCACACGGCCGGAGCAGTGGGCGCACATCATGCCTTCAATGAAAATAGTTTTTGCTTCCACAACAGGTACTTCCTTTCCTATGTTCTCCCGGGTGGCGGACTTGAAGCGCCGCAGCCGCAGGGCGTTTAACACCACGCACACCGAGCTGACGCTCATGGCGGCCGCGGCAATCATGGGGTTGAGCTTCAGCCCCAGCCAGGGATACAAGACACCGGCGGCGATGGGGATGCCGATGGTGTTGTAGAAAAAAGCCCAGAACAGATTTTCCTTGATGTTGCGGATGACCGCCCGGGAAAGGCGCAGGGCGGACACAATGTCCGTCAGGCTGCTTTTCATCAGAACGATGTCTGCCGATTCGATGGCGATGTCCGTGCCGGCACCGATGGCAAGACCCACATCCGCCCGCACCAAAGCAGGGGCGTCGTTGATGCCGTCGCCCACCATGGCCACAACTTTACCGTCCTTCTGCAAAGACGCCACGCATTGTTCCTTGTCCTGAGGCAGTACCTCCGCCATCACATGGTCAATGCCCACCTGTTTTGCAATGGCCTCGGCGGTGCGGCGGTTGTCGCCGGTGAGCAGAATCACATCGCAGCCCTCCCGTCGCAGAGCCTTGACGGCTTCGGCGCTGTCCACTTTCATCACATCCGCCACGGCAATGACGCCTAAAAGCCTTCCCTCCTCTGCAAAGTAGAGCGGTGTTTTGCCGTCACCGGCCAAAACCTCCGCCTGGGTCTGCAAAGAGGAGACGGGAACCTGTTGGGACGCCATGAAGTCGGCGTTGCCGCCGCAGATAAGATCACCGTCGATGCTGGCGCTGACGCCGCCAGGGACGGCTGCAAAATTCTTGGCGGGGCATAGGGGGATATTCCGCCTGCCCGCCTCCTCCACGATGGCCAGAGACAAAGGATGCTCGGAGGCCTTTTCCATGGAGGCCGCCAGACATAGAAGCTCCTCCGGGGTGATGTCCTCTCCGCAGAGAAGATCCGTAACGGCGGGTCTACCTTCTGTCACGGTGCCGGTCTTGTCTAGCACCACGGTGGAAACGCTCTGCATCCGTTCCAGACTTTCCGCGGATTTAATCAAAATACCATGTTCCGCCGCCTTACCTGTGCCCACCATGATGGCCACAGGTGTGGCAAGTCCCAGAGCGCAGGGGCAGGAAATCACCAGCACTGCGATGCCGATGGAAAGGGAGAAGCTGATACCTATGTTCCCTGCAAAATACCATAGAAGGGCGGCTACAAGGGCAATACCGATGACCACCGGCACAAAAACGCCGCTGATCTTGTCCGCCAGACGGGAGATGGGTGCTTTGGAGGAGGCGGCCTCCTCCATGAGATGCACGATCTGGGAAAGGGTGGTATCTGCCCCCACGCGGGTGGCTTGCATCTCCAGATAGCCCGAGCGACTCACGGTAGCCGAGGTAACGGCGTCACCGGGGCCTTTTTCCACCGGCAGGCTCTCGCCTGTGATGGCGGATTCGTCCACTGCGCCCCGTCCCTCCGTGACAATGCCGTCCACGGGTATCTTGCCTCCCTGCCGTACGATCACGGTGTCGCCTACCGCCACTTCCTCCACGGGAACGGTGACCTCGGCGCCCGCCCGGCGCACCACCGCCGCGTCGGGAGCCAGTGCCAGCAGGGAGGTAATGGCGTCCGTGGTCTTGCTCTTGGAGCGCTCCTCCAGATATTTGCCCACCGTGACAAGGGTCAGGATCATACCGGCGGATTCAAAATACAGCTCCGCCATGCCGGTGTGCTGGGGGTTCAACAAGGCGGCTGTTTCGATGAGGCTGTAAACGATGCCGGCGGCCGCCCCCAGCGCCACCAGCGAATCCATGTTGGGACTGCCTCGCAGCAGCCGGGAAAAGCCCACCGTAAAATAGGCCCGGTTCAAAATCACAATGGGAATCAGCAGCAACAGCTGCAAAAGGGCGTACAGCAGGTGATTGTGCAGCAAAAAGTCCGGCAGCGGCAGTCCCATATGTCCCATTCCCAGATAAAAGAGGGGAATGAGAAGTATTACCGACCACAAAAGCCGGCGGGTCATCTTCTGCGCCGCCTTTTGCTCCTCTGAGCCATGTTTGCTCCGGCTTGACGCGTCGGCCACGGCGGCACCATAGCCCTCCTGCATCACGGCGGCAATAATGGCGTCGGAAGTCAACTGCTCTTCGTCATAATCCGCCGTCATGCTGCCGGTCATCAGGTTCACGGCGGCGCTGCTCATACCCGGCAGGCGGGAGACCGTTTTCTCCACATGAGCCGAACAGGCCGCACAGGTCATGCCGGTGACGGAAAAGGTTTGCTTCATAGGGATTCACCAGACTTTCTCATTTCATCATCTTTTGCAGCACGCCTACCAGCTCGTCGATTACCTCGTCGTCGCCCTTGCGGATGCCGTCGGCCACGCAGGTGCGGATGTGGGTGGAGAGCAGCTCCTTACCGAAGCTGTTTAGTGCCGCATTGACGGCGGAGACCTGAATGAGAATATCGGGGCAGTAGGCGTCCTTTTGCACCATTTCCCGCAGTCCCCGCACTTGTCCTTCAATGCGGCTGAGACGGTTGGAAAGGCACTTGACCTCTTCCTCCGACCGCTTTCTTGTCTTGTGGCATTCACAGCAGTGTTCCATATAGATACCTCCTGGGGGTATACGTTAATTGCCTGCATTGTATACCCTGTGAGGGTATCTGTCAAGCCCTCCTTTGCGGTTATCGTTTGTCGCCGGGCTTGAAGAGCATGGCGGCCAGAAAGCCGAAGAGAACGGCGGCGGCAATGCCGCCGGCGGTAGCGGTCAGACCGCCGGTAATGACGCCCAGCCAGCCCTTTTCCGCCACGGCCTCGGCGACGCCCTTGGCCAAAGAATACCCGAAGCCGGTAAGAGGCACCGTGGCCCCCGCCCCGCCCCAGTCCACCACATACTGATAGATGCCCACGGCCTGCAGCAAGACACCGGCCACCACGTAGCCGGTGAGGATACGGGCGGGGGTCAGGGGCGGTTTGTCAATGAGCAGTTGACCGATGGCGCAGAGGATGCCGCCGCAGATAAACGCGTTCAGGTAATCGATTTAAAAATCCTCCTTCGAGTTGGAAAGTACCACGGCGTGGCAGATGGAGGGAATACTCTCTTTTTGAAAGGAAGAGGTGGGGGAGAGCAGCGCTCCCGTGGGCGCGATGATGATGCGCTTCCATTTTCCCGCCCGCATGCCCCGCAGCAGATAGCCATTTAAAACACAGGCCGAGCACCCGCAGCCGGAGCCGCCGGCGTGCATGTCCTGCTTTTCCAGATCGTAGAGCATCAGACCACAGTCCCGGTAATTGCGGCTCATGTCGATGCCGTCCCGCCGGAAGAAATCCACCACGATCTCGTGACCCAGCTTGCCCAGATCTCCCGTACAAATCAGGTCATAGTCACTGGGGGCGGTTTTTGTCTCCCGGAAAAGAGCGGCAAGGGTGTCGTAGGCGGCGGGAGCCATGGCCGCGCCCATGTTGTTGGCGTCGGTGATGCCCTTATCCACGATTTTGCCGCAGGTCACATGGGTGACAAAAGGCCCCTGCCCTTCGGTGGAAAGAATGCAGCAGCCGGCGGCGGTAGCCGTCCACTGGGCGGTGGGGGTGCGCTGGTTGCCATAGGGCATGGGCATCCGGTACTGCCGTTCGGCGGTGCAGAAGTGAGAGGAGGTTAGCGCCGCCGCCGTGTGGGCATAGCCGCCGCCCAGCAGCAGCGCCGCCAGAGACAGGCTCTCTCCCATGGTGGAGCAGGCGCCGTACACGCCGTAGAGAGGAATGCCGAAGTCCCGCAAGCCAAAGGAGGTGCCGATGCACTGGTTCAAAAGATCGCCGGCAAAGATGCAGTCGATGTCCCGGGGGTTGAGATTGCCCTTGGCGAGGGCCTTGTTCAAAACCCGCTGCTGCATGGCGGATTCGCCCTGTTCCCAGGTTTTGGCGCCGAAAAAGGAATCAGGGCACAGCTCGTCAAAATAGTCGGACAGCGGCCCCTGCGACTCCATTTTGCCGCCGATATTGGAAAAGGAGTGGACGGCGGGGGGATGCGCCAGACGCACGGTCTGACGGCCCAGACGTTTATTTTCCATGAAAAATTCACCTCGCGTTAAATTCGTCCCTGATAGTTTGCCGCACCAAAGGTAAAATATGAAAAAAACGAAAAGACGCGACACAACACTGGAAAAAAACGGCGGCAGGCGGTATAATGACAATAATTGTTTGATCGGGAGGAATATCCTATGGAAGAAACACGGAGCTTTGGCTATATCTGCCCTCACTGCGGCAAAAGCGTGGTGGGTCGGCGCAGCCGGTTCGCTCTTTTGGCGGCGGCCGCCAATATTGAATGTGAGTGTGGAAAAAGCGCCATGCAGGTGGAAACGGACGGTGAAAAGTTTCGCTTCTGGGTGCCCTGTGGCTTTTGCGGGGATGCCCATCAGGGAGAGTGTGACGCCGCCTCGGTTTTCGAGGGAGCCGGCATCGGCCTCTCCTGCCCTAAAACAAAGCAGTTCTGTGCCTATGTGGGGGATAACCGCCGGGTGGAGAGCGCCATAAAGGAGCTGGAAATCCTGACGGAAAAGGAAAAGGAGCAGGGGGACGACGCCTTTGCCGATAATCTGGTGATGTACGAGGTCCTCTCGGAGATCCGGGATATTGCTGCCCGACAGGGAATCTCCTGTTCCTGCGGCAGTCGGGACTATGCCATCGAAGTACGTCACGCGGCGGTGGATCTGGTGTGCAAAAAGTGCGGCGGCAAGCTGCGTGTTCCGGCAGCCACGGATGAGGATCTGGACAGCCTGTGCTGCCAGATGAAGCTGCAGATCAAGGGGCAGTGAGTATGATCGCAGCCGTTGCCCTCTTTGCCTGCGCTATGCTTTTCTGCTTGATTTCAGGCCTAAATCTTGCTTTTGCCATTTTACTGGGTCTGGTGCTTTTCGGCCTTCTGGGACACAAACAGGGGTTTACCCTGCGCCAAATGGGTGCGATGGCCTGGGAAAAAGGAAAAAAAGTGCTGATCGTGCTGCGTATTTTTATCTTTATTGGGGCCATTACCGCTCTGTGGCGCTCCTGCGGTACCATTGCTCTTTTCACCTATTACGGTATCCGCGTCATCACGCCGTCACTGTTTGTCTTGGTCGCCTTCCTGCTTACGTCGCTGATCTCCTTCGCTCTGGGTACCTCCTTTGGTGTCATCGGAACGGTGGGGATCATATTGATGACGCTGGCCCGCTCCGGCGGTGTCAGTGAGGCGGTAACGGCGGGAGCCATTCTCTCCGGCGCTTACTTCGGGGATCGCTGTTCTCCCGCCTCCTCCAGCGCCAGCCTTGTGGCGGCGGTGACGGGGACAAAGCTCTATGACAATCTCCGGGCCATGTTGAAAACCGGTGTGCTTCCGCTTGCGGTCACTCTGGCGGCCTATGCCGTTTTGTCTGCCCGCCATCCCATCGTCACGGTGGATGAGGCGATGCTGGACGCTCTGCAGTCCAGCTTTCGGATTTCCCTGTGGGCGCTTGTGCCGGCGGTACTGATGCTGGTACTGCCTCTTTTTAAGGTGCCCATTCGCCTTTCTATGGGATTAAGTGTGCTTTCTGCTTTCTTTATAACTCTTTTTGTGCAGCATATGCAACTTTTTGAAACGTTGAAAGCCGCTGTTGTGGGTTATTACCCGTCAGACGGACAGCTCTCTGCCATCATTTCCGGCGGCGGTATCCTGTCCATGTGGAAGTCGGCGGTGATCGTTTTTGCCACAGGCCTCTTGTCCGGTGTTCTGGACGGAACGGGCGTATTGACGCCGCTGCAGCACCAGCTTGAAAAGCTGGCGGGGAAAAGCGGCCTCTGCGGCGCCATGGTCACGGTGAGCCTGGGCTGCGGCATGACCCTTTGCAACCAGAGCATCGTGGTGATGATGGCGCAGCAGATGCTGGGCGGCGTTTATAAGACGGAGGGCAGAAGCCGGGAAGAGGAAGCCGTGGACATTGAAAATTCCGGCATCGTACTCTCGGCAGCCATTCCCTGGAATATTGCCTGCAGCATTCCGCTGGCCATGCTGGGGGTAAACGCCGGTGCCATTCCCTACGCCATACTGCTGTATATGATTCCGCTTTGCTACGGCCTGACAAAAAAACGGTTTTACCGGCCGGGCAAAGCTGTTGAAAAGGAGAGAGTTGCATGATTGCGCTTTTGTCAAAATGGTTGATACCCAATCGGGAAAATGTCACCGATCCCGCTGTCCGGGACGGCTACGGTACGCTGTGCGGTGTGGTGGGCATCGTGCTGAATCTGCTGCTCTTCGCAGGCAAATTTTTTGCCGGCACCATCAGCGGCTCCATTGCCATCACGGCGGATGCCTTCAACAACCTCTCGGACGCTGGCTCCTCTCTGGTGACGCTGATCGGCTTTAAGCTCTCCGGCCGTAAGCCGGACCTCGGCCACCCCTTTGGTCACGGACGGCTGGAGTATGTTTCCGGCCTTATCGTGTCGGCTTTGATTTTGCTGATGGGTATTGAACTTGCCAAATCCTCCTTTGATAAAATCCTGCACCCCGCCGCGGTGGAATTTTCCCTGCTGTCGGTGGCCATTCTGGCCGCCTCCATCTGTGTGAAGGTGTATATGAGCTTTTATAACAGGAACATCGGAAAGAAGATCAACTCCGCCGCCATGGCCGCCACAGCCACCGACAGCCTCAGCGATACCGCCGCTACCACGGCAGTGCTGATTGCCACGCTGGTGGGCAAGTGGACGGGTCTGCTGATTGACGGCTGGGTGGGCATCCTGGTGGCGCTGTTCATCCTTTTTGCCGGCTATAAGGCGGCAAAGGAGACGCTGGACCCCCTGCTGGGACAGCCGCCGGAGGAGGAGTTTGTCCGCAAAATCGTCTCCATCGTCATGTCCCACAAGAAAATTATCGGGATCCATGATATGGTGGTCCACGATTACGGCCCGGGCCGCCTGATGATTTCGCTGCACGCTGAGGTGCCCGCGGAGGGCAACATCATGGATCTCCACGATGAGATCGACAACGCCGAAATGGAACTGACGGAGAAGCTCCACTGCCAGGCGGTGATCCATATGGACCCGGTGGTCACCGATGATGACGGCACCACTGCCGCCATAAGACAGCAGGTGATTGCGCTGGTACATACTGTTGACCAGCGCCTGACCATTCATGACTTCCGGATGGTGGCGGGGCCCACCCACACCAACCTGATCTTTGACGTGGTGGTTCCAATTGCCCTGCCGCTTACAAATCAGGAGGTGGAGGAGAAGATCCGGGCGGCGGTGCGTGCCATGGATGGCAATTACTATGCCGTTGTGAAGGCGGAAAATTCCTATATTAAAATGCCATAAAAATTGCCTGCGCCCCATGGGGGCGCAGGCAATGCTGCTTATATTACTGCCAGGTTTCCCAGATTTCCGGGTGATAACCCACTGTGGCCTCTTTCCCATTGCGTACTACCGGCGTGTTGAACAGCTCCGGATATTCCAGCAGCTTTTCCTCGGCGGCCTCCGGTGTGATATAGGCCATATACAGTTCTTCATAGGCACGGCATTTCCTGTTCACCAGCGCCTCGTACCCCACCCGTGCTTTCACGCTGCGGTATTCACCGGGGGAGAGCCCCTTGGATGCCATGTCGATATATTGATATTTGATGCGTCGTTCCTTGAACCAGCGTTCGGCTTTTTTGGAGTCAAAGGATTTGGAGGAACCAAAGATCTGAATGTTCATAAGCACAGCCCCTTATTTCATAGAATGGAGGGATTTCAAATGACAGAGTCAATTCAAAAACTGAAGGAATGGGTGGATGGCAGCCATAATATCGTCTTTTTCGGCGGTGCCGGTGTCTCCACCGAAAGCGGCATCCCAGATTTCCGCAGCGTGGACGGCCTGTACCATCAGAAGTTTGCCTATCCGCCGGAGGAGATGCTCAGTCACTCTTTTTATGTGGATCATAAAGAAGAATTCTTTGATTTTTACCGTGTCAAGATGCTCTGCCTGACGGCTAAACCCAACGCCGCCCATCAAAAGCTTGCCCAGTGGGAGAGGGAGGGACGGCTCAAGGCAGTTGTTACCCAGAACATCGATGGCCTCCATCAGGCGGCAGGCAGCCGGGAGGTGCTGGAGCTTCACGGCGGTGTACGCCGTAATTACTGTGAGCGTTGTCACCGGGAGTGGCCCGTGGAAAAAATCGCCCACAGCACCGGAATTCCCCGCTGCGACTGCGGCGGCGCCATCAAACCGGATGTGGTGCTATACGAGGAAAGCCTCAATGAAGCCGTCATGGAAAAAGCCGCCGCCTATATCGGTCGGGCGGAGGTGCTAATTGTCGGGGGTACATCTCTGGTGGTCTATCCGGCGGCGGGGCTCATCCGGTATTACGGCGGCCATAAGCTGGTGGTCATCAATCGGACGGAGGTGGAAAACATAGGAGCCGACCTTGTCATTACGGAGCCTATCGGCAAGGTGTTCTCCCAGCTTTAATGAGAGCAGTTTACCACAGAAACGGGTGAAAAGCAACTTGCGGCATATAGACAGACAAGATTCTTATATGCAGGATAAAATATTTATACTTTCATAACGAGGCTTTAACAGTGAAAATACCCCCTTGCTTTTGCAAGATTGATATGTTATACTTGCAAATTAGAGGATGAAAGGAAAAGGAGGATCATTATTATGCCGCTCAATCAGATTTCTAAAGAGGATTACTGCCGTATTACTCCCCAGATCGAAAAGCTGCTTGATCGCTGGAACGATCACAGCCATATTGACGCCGATCTCTACGAAAAGTATGATGTTAAGCGCGGCCTGCGTGATGCCAACGGCCGCGGTGTGCTGGCCAGCCTGACCCGCATCTCCGAGGTGAAGGGCTACACAGTGGATGACAACGATACCATTCCCTGTGAAGGCGTGCTCTATTATCGCGGTCTTGATGTGCGGGATCTGGTGGCAGGGGCCATGAAGGATCAGCGCTTTGGCTTTGAAGAGACCTTCTACCTGCTGCTTTTCGGTGATCTGCCTACTGGGGCTCAGCTGGATGATTTCTGCAAAATGCTGGCGGAGTACCGGACACTGCCCAAAAACTTTGTTCGGGATGTGGTGATGAAAGCGCCCACCAAGGATATGATGAATACACTGGCCCGCAGCATATTGACGCTCTACTGCTACGATAACAAGGCCAATGACACAAGCCCTGCCAACGTCTTGCGTCAATGTCTGCAACTGACGGTCAACACGCCTCAACTGGCGATTTACAGTTATCTGGCCTACCGTAACTCTGAGGGAGATGGTCTTTATCTCCACGAGCCGCAGCCGGAGCTGTCCATGGCGGAGAACATTCTGTATCTCCTGCGGGAGGACAGAAAGTATACCATGGCGGAGGCTCAGGCGCTGGATGTGGCGCTGATTCTCCATGCCGATCACGGCAGCAACAACTCCACCTTTACAAACCATGTGGTGTCGTCCTCCGGAACCGATACGTATTCGGTGATGGCGGCCTCGCTGTGCTCTTTGAAAGGCCCACGGCATGGCGGCGCCAATATCAAGGCCATGCAGATGATGAACGAGCTCAAGGAGCGCGTCGGTGACTGGAAGGACGAGGATGCGGTGCGGGCGTATCTCGGCGACATATTGGATAAAAAAGCCTTTGACGGCAGTGGTTTAATCTATGGTATGGGCCATGCGGTGTACTCCTTGTCCGATCCCCGGGCGGAGGTGCTGCGCAGCTATGTGGATGCGGTGTCCCGGGAAAAGGGACGGGGCGATGAAATGGATCTTTATCTGTTGGTGGAGAAGCTGGCCAAGGAGCTTCTCACCGGCCGTACCAGCCGTCCGGTGGCCGTAAATGTGGATTTTTACAGCGGTTTCCTCTATGATATGCTGAAACTGCCCACGGAACTGTTCACACCTATGTTTGCCATTGCCCGTATGGCGGGCTGGAGCGCCCACCGGATGGAAGAATTGTCTGTGGGAACCAAGATCATCCGCCCGGCCTGCAAGTGTATTGAAAAACGCCGTCCCTATGTGCCCATCGCGCAGAGATAAGAGAATAGACTGTTTTGCCGCCGTGCCGGGAAGCGCTTCCGGCACGGCGGTATTTGAAAAAAATCGTCGTATCCCTCTTGACAAATTGCCGAGGAATGTTATAATAAGCAAGCATTCGATTTGAGGGGTTCTATGCGAGTGTGCTGGAATAGGCAGACAGGCAAGCTTGAGGTGCTTGTGTTCGATTGGACGTGTGGGTTCAAGTCCCATCACTCGCACCATTCCCCCCAAAGAGAAGCAAGAAGAATAGTGACACGCGCGAGTGGTGGAATTGACAGACGCGCTAGATTCAGGTTCTAGTGTCCCCTACGGACGTGCGGGTTCAAGTCCCGCCTCGCGCACCATGTCGAATGTTCATAACGACACTGAACATTCGGGAGATAGGAGTAATCGAAAGATTACTCCTATCTTCTTTTTTAACCAGCTTTGCGGGTGATGTATTCAACCGCTACCCCCTGTCTGGTGTCAAGGGTGACGCTGGCGGGTAGGGCGGCAACCTCTGGCGTGTCAAGGATGCCGATAAAATTATAGTAGATGTCGAGCTGCTGGGTGCGGCCTTTTCCTACGCCTTCGGCTTGGTGAACAACGATTTTTTCTACCAGCTCGTTTAGGATTGTTGGGGTCAATTCCTCAATGTTGGTGTACTTCTTGACCGTCCGTAAAAAGGTGGCTGCGCTTTCCTTGCTCCGCTGCTCCTCGTCAATCGCCGCTTGCACAGCGGCGATTTTCTTTTTAAGGGCAAGCTGTTCATCGTCACACCGCTTGGTAATCATCATGTACCGCTCGTCCGAGAGCTTGCCGCTGGCGTTGTCCTCGTAGGTCTTGGAGAACAGGGCATCCAGTTCGTTACTTCGGGCCAACATGGCCCGAAGCTCCTGCTCTCGGCGTTTGCTCTCCTTGACGGCCTCCTGCATGGATTTGGACATCAACAGCTTTACAAAGTCCTCCTCCTTGTCCTGCAAAAAGGCAGTCATGCGGCGCAGTTCCAAAAGCATGACCTGTTCCAGAGCATCGGCCCGGATATAGTGGGTGTCGTTGCAGGTTCCCCGGTTGCCCCGATAGTTGGAGCAGTTAAAGTATTGGATTTCTGTGTGCGGGTGGTTGACGTTAAAGTGTAGCTTGCGCCCGCAGCCAGCGCAGAATAGCAGCCCCGAAAACATATTCTTGTCTACTTTCTTGGGTTGCCGCCGCTTGTTGCCTTGGCGGGTGCGCTGCACCATTTCCCACGTTTGGCGGTCAATGATTGGCTCGTGAACGTCCTCGAAAATGAGTTGATTTTCCTCGGGATTTTCAAACCGCCGTTTGTCCTTAAAGGACTTAGAAAAGGTCTTAAAATTCACCACATCGCCCATATACTCCCGGGCGTTGAGAATTTTGTTGATAGTGGTCTTACACCAATAGTAGGGGCTGTCCTTGTATGCGCCGCCCTTTTTCCCGCTCCTACGAATACCCTTGCTCCTCCAATACTCGGTGGGGGTTAGGATTTTCTGCTTTTCCAGATGGTCGGCAATGCGGTACTCGCTCACGCCGTCTATACACAGCTTGTAGATATACCGCACTACTTGGGCGGCCTCCTCGTCTACAATCCAGTACCGGGGGTTCTCCGGGTCTTTGGTGTACCCATAGGGTGGTTTGGAGAGAGGAACACCAGCATTGCCCCGCAATCGGTGGGCGCTGCGGATTTTGCGGGATATGTCACGAGCGTACCACTCGTTCATAATGTTGCGGAATGGCGCAAACTCGTTATCCCCCTCGGCACTGTCCACGCCGTCATTGACGGCGATAAACCGTATATCGTGTTCGGGAAAAAACTTGTCTGTGAACATTCCCACTTGCAAATAGTCTCGGCCCAGCCGTGACATATCCTTGACCATTACAGCCCCGATATATCCGGCCTCGATAGCCTCCACCATTTCCGTAAAACCGGGGCGGTTGAAGTTCGTGCCTGTGTAGCCATCATCCACAAAATACTTTGTGTTGCTAAAACCATACTCCTTGGCGTACTTGGCAAGGAGCTTTTTCTGATTGGAAATACTGTTGCTATCTCCCTGCACATCATCGTCACGGGAAAGGCGGCAGTAAAGGGCTGTTACAATGTTTGACTGACTGTTCATAAATCCTCCTTTCCAGCAGTCAAACAGACAAATATTGTACTTATATTATAGGGCAGCAATGGCAGCGTGGAGCTGCTGGGTGGTCAGCTTGCGCTCATAGATTTCATCGGGAGAGTAGGAAACAAACTGAATGGCGTTTTCTATTCCGTCCGCACGGTCAAGGGAGTATTGTGCTTTATATCGGTACATTTTTCGAGCATAGGCGGCCTCCCGGCGCTCATGCTCCACAAATACACTTAGCACCTCCTCGGGAATGTCGATGATACAGTCGGCTT
Source organism: Clostridiales bacterium (assembly GCA_012719745.1). GTDB lineage: Bacteria > Bacillota > Clostridia > Oscillospirales > Oscillospiraceae > Vescimonas. The sequence goes on from JAAXZS010000099.1 coordinate 22,120, forward strand.
TATAAAAATCGGGGTACAAGTCCCGCAGATTGATTTTTGGCATGATGATACCTCCGTTTCGGTTTTGGGGATTGACCGAAACGGAGTTGGTGGAGATCGGCAGCGGGGCCGGACTTCGGGCCAACTTGGCCCGAAGTTAGTCTGTTGAAAAAGAAAATCTCTGGGGTGTAATATAGTCCGGCGAGGGGAAAATCGACAATGTTCGACTAATAAAAGAGCATAACTATCCTGATGAGCAGCAAAACTTTTTTTAATGAACTACTGTTTATAATTATTGGGTGTTTACAAATCAACATGGCGGCATCCTCCTTGTACCGCCATTAAAAGCTCCAACTGCTTTTCCAAATAGGAAACGGCGGCCTTGATTTTTCAAATCAAAACCGCCGAATTAAATAGGCATCACAAATCATCTGTCATTACAGCGGTTTTTTTTATTTGCCGCATGACAGCCAAAACAACTTTGCATCTTTCTAATTCACATAATACGAAACAAACGGTGCCAACTGTATGGCACCGTTTGAAAGAAAAGTTTATTTATTTGTCACCTTTGTTATCAGAAAGCTATACGCCGCACTCTGAACATACCTTGTCATGTAAAGAAATTATCCCACCGCACCTATCACATAAATACTTGCTTCTTTGGTTATTCATAAAAGCTGCAATCCCATATTGCTTAACGTACAAACTGTTTTCTATAAGGCTTACGCTGTAATTTTTTTGATAACTCTTTTCAAGACGTTTGATTTGACCGCAAGGAAATTCCTCACATTTGTAGCAATAAGTAAACGCTTTTCCCTTTAAGCAATTTTTAATTTCACACGTTTGACAATGTTTTGGTTTGCCTATATCGCTCGTCAAACATCCGCCGCATGGTTTTTTCACTTTTTTTGTAAGACAATGCTTATAGCAGACCATGCAATTCATCCCACAAGGGGCGAACATAACATCGCTAATCGTTAATGGCATATCCATTTAATTTTCTCCTTTTCCAAGATGGTTGTCATAGCGTCCCATCATTGTCGCTATCCGTGAAATCACCTCGTTCTGTAATTCTAAAGGTGAAATAACCTTTACTTTATTCTGTAACGACAAGACTAAATTAGTGGCCCACTCCAAATCACTAACTGAAACTTCAATCGTTCCTTTTCCATTATCGTCCACAAAATTTTGGGCGCCCAACTTATCAATAAGAAATTCCTTATCACATAATTCATATTCTAAAACAACGGTGATACATGTATCCAAAACTTGATGGTGCTGCATCGGCATTTGAAACTTCATTGCCGCTTCATCTAATTCACGAGGCGCAAACTCTTTATCAAGGATTTCGTAGGATGATATTCGATTTAGTTTGAACAAACGAAAATCCTTTTTTGTCGTGCAATAAGCGTATAAATACCAATCTTCACACTTGAAAATCAGTTTGTATGGCTCTATGATACGCCGACTGAATCCTTTGTTAGAGTGGTATGCAATTCTAATACAAGAAAAAGCAGATATTGCCCTCCTCAAGTCATAAATGATTTCATGTGTATCGCTATTTGAAAACCATGAGGAAAGGTCAATGATAATGTCTGTGTCATGTATATGAGTGATTTTAGATTGAGGTATTAACTTCTCAATGATATATTCAATCTTTTTATCATCGCCAAGGCTTTTTATGCTGTTTAAGCCAGACAATATGGTTGAAAAATCCTGTTCGGACAAAACGGATTTATCTATCTTAAACCCGTCCATAATTCCAACGCCACCACCCAAGCCAGGATACGAAATAATGGGAATGCCCGCCAGATTTAGTGTATCTAAATCCCGAAATATAGTACGCCGGGATACCTCTAATTTCTCGGATAATTCTTTGATTGTTACACGCTCTTTATTGATTAAAATATACAATATGTTCACCAATCGGTCTATTCGCATATTGTCACCCCTATCTTTGGTTTTTGTTTGTGTCTATCATAACATTTCTAAGGTGACGACAGTATGTCACCATTTAATAAAGCAAATAAAGCAAAAGTGTTAAGGTAAGTGTATCGCAAAACCAGCCATTCCACAACGGGAGTCCTCACTTTTTGATGTGTTTTGTGGGCCGCCGCTAAACGGCAAGCAGGGCAACTGTGGCGACAGTTGCGATTTTCTGCGAAAATCAGCTTGTTGGGGTAGCCCCCAAACCCCTTATCGCCCCGCTCACACTTCGGGCCAAATTGGCCCGAAGTGCTGCGGTGCTGTTGCGTCGCTTTGCTCCTTTTCCGTCCATACCGCCTCACTCACGGTCTGTCTCCCGCTGGCCCTGTCGCTTTACGGTGAGAATACCGTCCAGCGTGGTTGCGGTGATATTAAGCCGCTGGGCGGTGGCAATATCGTTTTTCACCGCCTCGGCCACTTCGCCGCCGCAGACTACCAGCACATGGGAACGCCGCAGCATATCCCGGCAGATGTCAATGCCGCTTTTATGCTCCTCGGGTACAGCGTCATTGAGAAACAGGGACAGGTAAAGCATTGGGCAGACCGGGGAAAATCCAGCCTCATATACCGCACGGCAATACCCGGCGGCAAGCTGTGTATCGGCCCTACCGTCACCGCTCCATGCGGCGGTTATGTATGCAATAGGTCTTTTCATAGAAATCACTCCTTTCAAGTTTCTGCAAGGTAGTCAACCTATCCCCATCCCTTTCCAATCATGGAAAGGGGGTGGCTCGGGGGAATATTCCACCACTTGCCTTGTTACGACTTCGGGCCAATTTGACCCGAAGTCTCTTACTTCTCCTGCTCGGCCTTTTTCTCGGGCTTGGGCAGCTCGGGTTGCTTGGACTTCCAATCGCCCAAAAGCTGCAAAATCTGGCCTTTCATTTCCCGAGGGGTCTTGTCCTTGCCGAAATATTCGGCTAACTCTTGGCTGGAAATAATCACTTTGTCTGCCTCCTTTTTTTCTTCAAGCATAATGCCGTCAATGACATCGGGGTTTAACATCTTTTTTTGGTCAAGCTCCCGCATACGCTGGGCTTGGGAGAGGGATGGGCCGGACTGCTGGCCCTCAATGGCAACGGCAATGTACCGCTGATTTTTTGGCTTGATGCAGGAAATCTCCACCGCCGGGGTAAAGCCAATGGCCTTTTTGTCCAGCATATCCAGCAGTTCGGGAACAAGGTCGTTGAGCTTGATAAACCGCTGAACCTGCTTGACGGTCATTTTATTGCGCTCGGCCACAACCTCGTTGGAGCGTTTGCCGGGGTCGATGCCCTCTACCGGGCCTCTTGCGCCCTGCCGCTTGATGGCCTCCAACTGCATTTTCAGAGCCTTGGCCCGTTCACTGGGCAAAATCTGCTCACGCTGGTTGGTGTTGTCCTCCACCATTTGGGTGATGGCCTGTTCATCGGTGAGATTGCGGACGATACAGGGCATATTGAACATCCCGGCCAATTCACTGGCCCGATGGCGGCGGTGGCCGGAAACCAGCTCATAGCCGCCATCCTCTCGGGGGCGCACAATGGCGGGCTGGGTTACGCCCTTATCTTGTACGCTGGAAACCAACGCCCGCATTTCCTCGTCCGTTTTGACTTGAAAAGGGTGGTCTTTGAATGGGTGCAGCTCCGACAGGTTGAGATAGACAATTTGCTCCACCTCGCCGGGTCGGGTAGCGTCTATCGGCTCGGGCGGCGTAACAGGCTCGGGA